>JAYVNE010000201.1:0-3340 GCA_043758615.1 Akkermansiaceae bacterium | reverse complement strand
AAAGGGCACAGCCGCATAAACGATACCCGCGAGAGCGGATAACGACAGGGTGGTAATTAGGGCGATCTTTTTCATGTTCATACTATTTTGTGTTTGGTTTTCGTGGTGCCGGAAGCTCCGGGATAGCGGACCGGCAAGCGCCCTCAAGCGGCCCCGCCAGTTGGAACTGCCGAATGCAATCCACATCCAAATCGGCAGGGCAGCCGGGGAGTTCGGGGACTTCCACGAGGAAGGCGTTGTCTTCTCTGCTCCAGTAGATGATGAGTTCGTAGCGCATGTCAGTCGATGTCGGGTTGGTATTTGAGGATCATGTTCCGCACTGGTTTGACCTGATATGCTTTGGCTTTGCTTGTGGGGTGGGTGGGATGAAGAGGGCTTAGAAGAGGGTGATTTCGTCCAGGGTGCCTACACTAGGGAACGATATTTTCAAAACTTGCCGATCGAGCGGTTTCACCACCAAAGAGTAAGATGACTGGGCACCGCGAATCATGCGAATCGAGCGAATCTTAAAGAGCAGAGGCCCGGGACTTTGAGTTTTCATGATGATCTTCGATGAATTCGCCAGATTCACCAGATTCGCGGTCCCGGTCCCGGTTTCGGGGGCTTGCCAGGCACTGCTCCAGCGCCAGTCACCGGGATTCCGGCAGAGGCAGGCTTTCACGAGGCGTTTTGAAGAGCGAGACGGAGACTCGCGCTCCGGGACGATCATGCTAGTGATTTGGCCCGGCACTTGCTTAAACTCTGATGCACCTGAAAAATCCGATCATCGCATGCCAGACGTCTGCCTCTACTTTCAAGCTCATCAACCGAACCGTTTGCTCCCCGGCGATTTTCCCAAAAAATCCGGGATCGCAAGCTACGAGGATGATCGGATGAACGCCGCCATCCTCGATCAAGTCGCGGAAAAGTGTTACCTTCCGGCGAACCGCATGTTCAAAAAATTGATCGGGGAAAACGGCGGGCGTTTCCGGATGGCACTCTCTATCAGCGGCACCTTGATCGAGCAATTGCAACGCTTCCGCCCGGACGTATTGGAATCGTTTCAGGACCTCGTTGCTTCGGGTGGAGTCGAGCTGCTAGCAGAAACGTATTACCATTCGCTTTCGTTTGTGCATTCGAACAAAGAGTTTGATCGGCAAGTGGACATGCATCTTCAATTGTTAGAAAAGATCTTTTCCGTCCGTCCGCGAGTTTTCCGCAACACGGAGTTGATTTATAATGATGCCATCGCTGCCAAATCGGAAACGATGGGCTTCGACGGTGTCATCGCCGAAGGAGTGGATTGGAACCTGAAGGGCCACTCGCCGAATTTTCTCTATCGAGCGCCAGAGACCGCGCGCATCAAAACGCAACTGCGTAACACTCGTCTATCAGATGATCTTAGCTTCCGGTTCTCTGATCCTACGTGGAGTGAATATCCGCTGACACCAGAGAAGTTTGCCGCTTGGCTGGCCGAGACTGAGGGCGATGTGGTGAATCTTTTCATGGACTATGAAAGCATCGGCGAGCACCAAGGTGTGGAAACGGGCATTTTTGATTTTTGGGAAGCCATGCCGGGTGCCGTGGATGACGCCGGATTGCAATGGGTCACACCTTCCGAGGCTGTGGATCTCTATCGGGCTTCACGCGAATATAACAGCCGCACTCACAGTTCATGGGCGGATACTGAACGTGATCTATCCGCATGGATGGGAAACACCATGCAGCAGGAAGCCATCGCTAAAGTCCACCGACTTGAGCGCGAAGTTCTCGCAGTGAACGATCCGGAGCTCACCCACATTTGGGCGAAAATGCAGACGTCGGATCACTTTTACTGGATGTCTACCAAGGGCGGCACCGATGGCAGCGTGCATGTCTCTCTCACTCCCTATCCGAGCCCTCAAGATGCTTATCGATATTTTATGAACGTGCTCACCGAGCTTCAAGCTCAGGTCTCCCATGCTCAGGAGCGGAAAGTTTTGAACTCATAGTTCCGTCGTATGTCCATTCATCCCATCGCTGGCCTTTTGTCTATCGGTTTTCTATCACTATCAGAAGGTGCAGAATTCACACTCACGGAGGATCAAATCCAAATTCAGTCTCCCGCCGTCACCGAAGCTAGCGGCCTCGCCATTTCTCAGCAAAACGAGCATTTCCTTTGGACCCTTAATGACAGCGGCAATCCTCCCGAACTCCATCTCCTCAACACTGACGGGGCGGACCGAGGTAAATTGATGGTTAGCAATGCCACGAACATCGACTGGGAAGACATCGCTTCCTTCGCGCTCGATGGGAAATCCTATCTGCTCATCGCGGATACCGGCGATAACAACGCAACTCGCAAATCCTGCACTGTTTATATCTTGCCCGAGCCGCAACTCCCCGCCGATGGCCAAAAGCTTTCAGGCACGGTGGCCGCCGAGTGGCACATCGATTTCACATACGCAGGCGGCCCAAGAGATTGCGAATCGGTCGCAGTGGATTCCGTTAGTAAAAAATTTATCCTCATCAGCAAGCGCACGAGGCCACCGGAAGTTTACGAGCTGCCCCTGCGTGCTTCTAACGACAAGGGGGTAGTTATACTAACGAAAATCGGTGAGACCTCGGTGCAGGCGCCCACTGGTAACTTTCTTCCTTTCGCCAATCAACCTACCGGATTGGACATCAGTGCGGATCGTTCCCTCGCTGCGGTCGTGACCTATCATGGAGTTTTTATTTTTCATCGGAAACCCGCCGAGAGCTGGGCCGAAGCCTTTGCCCAAAAGCCGACCTCACTCGGCCCTCACAATCTCCCACAGGCGGAATCCGTCGCTTTCTCCAAGGACGGGAAAAGCATTTACGTCACGACGGAAGGGAAAAACCCACGCATCCGGCGCTACGGACGGTGAGCGGGTTCCGATCCTCCTCTTTTCATCCCCGGGGGTAGCCAACCTTTTGAAAACGGCTGGATTTCTGGTTCCGCTGTCTTTGGCACGGCGCTAACAGGAGCGGCCACTGGAGTGATCCCCGAAGCCAAAGCTGCTATTTTTTTCAGCACCGCCGCCTCACCTGGAAATCCTATCATGCGACCCACCTCTTTGCCGTCCTTGTAAATTCGGACATCCGGAATGCTACTCACACTCTGCTGCTTCGCCAGTCCACTCGCCCCATCCACATTGACCTTCCCCACGAAGACCACTCCCGGATGGGCTTCCGTCGCCTTATCCAGCGCTGGCCCCATCATCCGGCAAGGGGCGCACCAGGTCGCATTGTAATCCACGATCACTAGCAGTTTGTCGGACTTAGAATTTCACCTAAAATCAACATATGGACTTTCCAGCCCACTTCTACACTGTATTCGGTAGTTGATTTTCACAGGTTT
>JAYVNE010000200.1:0-10381 GCA_043758615.1 Akkermansiaceae bacterium | reverse complement strand
ATCCGCGCCCCCGGTGAAGGGGGCGACGGCGGGAGTCTAGAATCCTTATCGCGGTAAGGAAGGAAAAGACTGTTCCGCGAACCTCTGGAGTTTTGGCTCACGGAGGTAAAATAATCTTCAAATAAAATTGTCAAAGAGCGGAAGCGGTAGGCCTAGCGGTTGGCGCGAACCTGACAGCGGTTTCAAGATCGCTTGGGGTTCGCGGGGGGGCTGGCGGGCTGCTCGAATTACAAGGGGAACGTAACGGGGCGCGACTCAAACCACAAGCGTTCCATCGACATCATAGCCTTCTTTCGCTCCGTGATGTTCGACTTTATGATGCCAGTTGCTGCCGAGGTGATAGAACCGCAGGCTGTCGGTTTTCAAATCCATGATCTCCAACAATTTTGCTTTGAGGGCTATCAGTTGCGCAGGATCTACCTTGCACTCGAAGACGGAGTTTTGCACTCGCTGGCCGTAATCGAGACAAACTTTGGCGGTGCGGCGCAGGCGGGATTTACCTGCCGGGGTGATTGTGGAAACGTCGTAAGTGAGGAGGATATACATGGAGATTTGAGATCTGAAATTTGAGATTTCAAATGCACGCGTCAGCGTGCGAGGAACGCGGGATAAGCATCGAGATCGCCGCGCAGGTGGCGGGCTAACAGACGGGCTTGGAGATGCGGTAGGAAGCCGATGGTGGTTTTTTCATCAAGGAAGGGGTGGATGATTTCGTCCTGTTTACGTTCCTGCCAAGTGGTGAGGACTTTCTTACGCGAATCGTCTTTGAGGAGGACTGCACCGTTTTCTTTGATGTCGAAATCCTTGATCGTGATTTGCTGTCGATTGAAGAGCGAAAGCGCGGTGCGGTCAGCGAGGAAAGCACGAAATTCTTCCATGAGATCGAGGGCGAGTGAGGGACGTCCGGGACGGTCGCGGTGGAGGAAGCCGCATTGGGGATCGAGGCCGCAGGATTCTAGGGCACTGCGGCAGTCGTGAGTTAGAAGTGAATAGAGAAATGAAATTAGCGCATTCACGGGATCGAGCGGCGGACGGCGGGAACGACCGCTGATTGTGATGGCGGGGTCGTGGTTCGTTAGGAGATGGGGAAACACGGCGAAGTAGGCTGCGGCGGAATCGCCCTCGATGCCACGCAAGGTATCAAGGGTAGTGGCACGGGAAATAAGACCGATTCGGACGGCGAGAAAATCTGCGGCATTGGTTAGGGCAAAGGCACGTTCTGGGGATTTCTCACCGTGGTCGCGGGCGGCGCGCATGAGGACGTGCCGGGTGTTAGCGAGCTTGGCAGAGATCATGTTAGACGCGATGGCGAGTGAGGCGGGTTCGTGGTCGGCGCGACGGTATTGCTCGCGGCGGAGCAGGATGTTGCCCGAGGTGAAACCATTGGAGCAGGCAAGAAATTTTCCATAAGGATTGTGAAATGACAGGCTGACGTTTGCCTCGGCGCAGGCGGCCATCAGGGCGGCGGAACAGGAGATGTCCCAGCCGAAGCAAGCGATGCCGTCTAGGTTATGGAGTGGGACGCGGAGTTTGGTTTCGCCTTCGTGGCGGATCTCGATAGCGGCTCCATCCTTGCGGAGATAGGCACCTTCCAGCGTGACGAAAAGGGTGTTAAGATGGCGGCGCATGAGGGAGGCAATTTGAGATTTGAGGATTTGAAATTTCAGAGGAAATGAAGAGGTGGATCTGGGTTCTCAAATTTGAAATCTCAGATCTCAAATTCTCAAAGGGGCCCGTTGCGTTGCTCCCAAAGCAGACGGGCGGGATCGTCTGGTGCGAGTTTTGCAATGATCTCGCGGGATTTAGCCGCGAAGATCCTCGCATTTTCTTCGCGGGCGTTTTTCTTTTCCCATTCTTTCCGCGATGACTCGTTCAAATGACGTGGGCCTTTGATGTCCGAATTTTGCAGGGAATCCGCCCATGCCCGGATCTGGCGGGAGCAGCTTTCCGCATTGGATTTGAGATCTGAAATTTGAGATTTGAAATCGCAAAGCGCGGGCCGTCGCTCGAAGAAACACAGCATCGAGCGCACCTCACCGGCGGAACCCCGAGCAATGTAGAGGAAGGCGATCAGTTCGTTAGTGCTGCCACGCTCGAAACCCTCAGCGATGTTGTTGGAAACTGAAAGAGAACAGCGGTCAAGCTGGTCGCGCTTGGAGAAAGTGATCTTGTCTTTGGCGGCGATCAGGAAATCCTCGCAGTGCTCGGCGAGGCGGATGGCATCCTGCCACACAGGGAGGTCTTCGAAACGTTGATAGGTCATGGCTTTTTAAATTTCAAATTTCAGCTCTTAGATTTCAAATTTCAAATCTCAAATTTCAGATTACTGGTGAACCACGCCTGCACTCCGCGCTTGAATCGCATGGCCTTCGGCTGGCAGAGGTCGATCAGAGAACACGCATCACAGCGGCGCGGTTCGTATTCCGCTTTCGGGGTGATACGGGAGTCGATCATCTCGTGCAGCGCGGCGGCTGTATCCGTGACTAGCTGACGAAGCACCGTATTGAACTCGATCTCTGTCCTCCGCCGCTTTTCACCATAAAACAAACAGCCGTTAGAAATTGTAGTGCCCAGCATTTCCTCCAGACACATCGCCTGTGCGCAGAGCTGGACCTCGTCTGCCCGATGGGACTTCGGTTTTCCGCGCTTGTATTCTACGGGGACCACGCTGCGCGTGCATTTGAGATCTGAAATTTGAGATTTGAAATGACCCTCAGTCGCCTCAGGGGCGGATTCAGCAGCTCTATCTCTCAAATCTGAAATCTCAGATTTTAAATCGCCGCAGGCCGGATGAAACTCCACGATGTCACACTGCCCCGAGATGCCCAGCACGAGCGAGCTAACAGACATGCTTCGAGTGACCCTCACACCCGCCTTGGTTTCATCGTCACCCTCATGCGCTTTTTTATGCAGTGTCTGCCCTTCCGCCGTGAATTTGTTTTCTGCCCATACTTGTTCCAAATGGATCAATCCGCATTGGCGCGGGCAGAAAAGCCAATGCTGGAGCGCGGAAAGCGGCAGGAGCTGGTCTTCGTCATACATCTCAGTCCAGACCCTCCTGCACGATGCTTTCGATCTCGCCCACGCCGAACTCCACTCC
Organism: Akkermansiaceae bacterium; assembly: GCA_043758615.1. Lineage (GTDB taxonomy): Bacteria > Verrucomicrobiota > Verrucomicrobiia > Verrucomicrobiales > Akkermansiaceae > Luteolibacter. The sequence goes on along the minus strand of JAYVNE010000200.1, from coordinate 7,281 downwards.
CTTCAACCGGAACAACGGCGGTCCTTGGCGGCCTTTTTTCGGATCGTCCACCCATTCCAGGATTCCCGTCAGCGGCTTGGCATGGTCGCGGAGGCTCACGCACACCCGGCGGCTGAGGATCACTCCCCAGCGCCGCTCGAAGGCCAGCCGCGCAGCGTCTAACTCTTCACGCCATTTCCGATAGCCATCCTCCGAGCCCTTGGCGTCGAAGTTGAATTGCCCTTGGTCGAAGCTCATGAGTCCATTTGCTCGCGGGTGAAAGGGCCTCCAGAATCGAAATCCTTCATTTGTTGGAAGATATCTCGCATGTTTTGGCGGCGTTGATCGCGAGTGGCGAGATCTTCTAACCACACTCGGAATAGCGAATCAAGAGTCGTTTTGCGCTTACGAGCTTCTTCACGCCAGCTCGATGATGTGCTCGTCCGCACGAAGAGTAATGTTTTTCATAACATGTAAGGAGTGGGCACTACATTTGAGGTCAAGGCACAGCTTGTCTGCTGGAGTGAGGACGCTTGGATCGAGCAGATGGTGAATTCCACCACCGCCCATCGCCCCAGCGCCTCACTGATCCGGGAGATCAGATCAATCAGTCGTGGGGTGATAGTGAGTGGCGGGGAGTGGGGTATTAGTTAGATAAATTTCAAAAACCATCCAGAATCTCAGCTTCTAGTTTGCCCTTACCCTCATCTTTGACGTATGAAAGCGTGAGCCTATCTTTGTCTATGATATTACCTTTGGGATCTACGTTGCCCTCTAAGGTACCGTGGACTTTGGCGGAGGAGATGTCGCCAGATGGGCAGGAGTGTTCCCACCAAATGACTTTGAGAATCTCCATGCTGCCGTCGGGGCGGGCTGAGGATGCATCATTCTCGAACATAGAGCATAGGGCTAGTTTAAGCTTTTGGGCATCTTTGTCGCTAAAGCCGGTGCCGGTCTGATCAGAGGCAAGTTGGGAATTGATGCTTCCAAAAAAGGTGTAGATGCCGAAATCAACACGATGCTTCATGCCCATGGTGTCCGAACCCTTTTTACCAGCTTTGGTGTCCTCAAGATTGGTGCTCTTGGTGATTTGAATGCTGGAAATGCTGACGGATTCCAAGCTGTAGGCGGAGTGAATAGTGACTGGTCCACGGACGGGAATGGATACCCCTTCTCCCGATTTGGTGCCTTTGAAAGGGAAAATCTGGCCGAATGCGCGCACATCAAACCATTTTGCGCATGCTTGCTTTTTGAATTTCTTTGGGTCTTTAAGATCGAAATCCTTGCTGGCATCGATCCGGGCTTTGATGGACTGATGTTCGTCGTTTGTGTTGTCGTTAGACTGGACTAGGATGTTTTCTGGGCTTTCCATAGTCATCAAGCGGTTGCGGATTTTTCGCTTTAGGCATACATCGGAGATTTCACCAATGTCGTCGTAGTTGGTGCGTGGACGGTTTCCGTTGAGTGGGTCGCCGTTGGGATTGGCGTTCTTGACGGAGAGGATTACTGCGAAGTCGTATTTGTATTTTGTGCTCATAAAGGTAATGAATTTGAGTGATTGATTTGGGAATTAGTTTTGCTCGTAGTTTAATTATGAATCGCTTTCTTCAGGATCTAGCTCGTTAGATTTTTTGGTGTAGAGAGCAGAACGCTGGCAATGATAGCCGAGTAGGTATTCACCATCCAGTTTGGTGTCCGTGGTAAAGTCGGAAGGCACAAATAGATTTTTGATGGCATCCAATTCTGTCTGATAGCGATGGAGCAAACCGGGCTTGTTTGCTTTGAGTCTTCGGACGTAAGGTTCGAGTCGTTGATAGATTGTTGGCCAAGTATCGTATGGGCGGGAAGAGAAGCGCTGCATCATGCGTGCTGCATTCGTTGGGCGATTTTCTTCATTCGCCAGTGCTGATTGCTCGAGGACATCAGCGACGGCGAGTAAGCGACCATAAAGGTAGCTTCGTGTTGATCGTTTGGGGTCTAATGACATGGTGTAGTTTTGTTGGTTGTTTTTGTGAAATTGTTGTTTGCGATAAAGGGCACACGCGATGCCGAGGGCTTTTTCCCATTCCCATTCATCATGGCTGATTCGGGCACTCGCACGTTGTATGCAAGAGATGACCAGGTCGTCAGGAATGGGACGGGCTTCAATGATGCAGGGGAGTAAACGGCGATAGGTTGCCGACTTGAGTTTATCGTCCAGACGTGAACCGTAGGCTGCCTGAGCGATCTCGTAGGGAGATGGTGCACCAAAGAATCGCCGCCCCTTGTTGTGGTAAAGAAGCCATGCGGTAGTGTCGTGCCACTTTTCGATACGGTCCAAAAACTCACTGGCGGTAAGCTCACGAAAGTAGGTTAGTGCCATTCGGCCAGGAGTGGCGGAATCGAGTGAAATCACTAAAATCTTGGTGGTATCGCCAAGGGCTTTTCTGTAGCCGAGGAGTTTTTGTTTGAGGGCAAGCGCGACGCTCTGCCCTGTGTTAGCTACTCCAATCGAGGCAATGCGGTCGTGATATTCTTGTTCGAGCAGCTTATCGATGTCTTCCTCTTCGGTGCTATCCATAGCGAGCTGCAGACTTGAATCGAGAGGATTTGGGATTTTGTGATTGTTAATTGACCATGCTACGATGGCTTGCTCTCCCAGCCTTGTCCCTTGTTTTGAAATCAACCAGCGCAGGGCATTGTGCGCCTTTTGAGTGACATCAAAACTAACGGATGCGGCTTCGTTGCCGCTAGGATCGGTGAATCTGCCTCGGAAAGTGAATCCGCTACCGTCGTTCGAGGAGATCAATTTGGCTTTGTCTGCTGCGTGCCGAAGTTTTGCCGGGTGTTGGATGGCAAGCGGTTCTTCTTTGCCGGTCACATAGCAGAGTCCAGAAGTTTCCTGAGTTGTCTTGTAGTGCTCGCTCCAACTTTCCCAAACACTGGGGTCTTCCCACAAATTCGGTATAAGGTCCCCTGGTATTTCGATTCGCCAGCGGATAAACGAATCTTGCGGGGTGGAGGTAGCGGGTAGAGACGCGAATATCTCCGGGGGATCGACTTCTTTATTATTCCACTCGCTCAGAAAGCAGTCCTGCCCTGTGGGCGAGGAAATGGACGGGATGATTTTGTGGGAGACGAGGTCATGGATGAGTCGGTTTTTTTGGATATAGTCACGAAGAATCTGAATTTTTGGATTTGGGTTTGATTTTTGCCAAACCTTGAGTAACGAAAGATACTCTTGATGGGGTTCCGATGGGTTGTCTGAAAAACCTGACGTTACAATTCCACCATATTCGATGAAGTCTCCGGCTAGGTATTGGAGTTTATCGCAAAGTGGGTGGGAGGTTGGTTTTGAGCCTGCGCGACCGCCTGATTGCTCCGTGCATGGGACAAGGGTTTTCTGCTGCTTTTTTGCTATGATCTTTGCGGAGGTAAAGTTGGCATGATGATCCAAAGTTACTTCGATATTCGCATTTTGCGTGGTGTGGGAAAGTGGCAGGAGTAATTCATCGCTCCCTTCTTTGATTACCCCCACCTCTGCCACACAATTGTTATAGGTGTGATAAAGTGCTTCTATCCAGTTCATGAGAGTTGTTCGTTAGGTTCGTTAAGTCCCACGCTTGCCGGGGGATTAGGTTTCATGTCGCGGAGGATGCGGCGGGTGAGGCTTTTATCATCGGCGCGCGGGAAGCGGATGATGCTATCAGCTCCCACTTTCGCATTCCAAAAGCGGGCAACTAGTTCGTTCTGGCCTGTGATGTCAGGATAGTCGAAGCCGTGGAACATGTTGCCGTAGGAAAGTTCTCCGTGTTGTTGATGCGTGCATTCTCCTTGGCCAAAGATGCAGGGCCCGACGTAGCCTTGGCATTCGCGGGTGCCGAGAAAGATGTCGCGGCGACCTCCTTTTCTTATCATTCGCTGGGCGATCTCCAGATGCTTTGGCGCGACTCGATCTGATTTTAAATCGTCGCGCAGCTGATTCCACTCAAAGTGCGCTCTAACATGGTAGCGGACGTCAGATAAGTAGGTGTAGGTGGCGAGAGTATTGCCTCCGCTGATGTTGATAGGTTTGATGTTTTTTGCCTCAGTCCGGATCAGTCGCATGATGCGTATTTCGTCGATGATCCACGTAAAAACCGGCTTCCAGTAGATTGACTCGGTGATGCCTTTGATGGCCTCGTAGGTTGGGATGTGATAGCTGCATTTTTCTCCACCGACTCGGGTGATGGGATCGGTGAAAAGAGCATATCTTCCCCACACTTCGTATTCAATTTGTGTGCTGTGGATTTGTTGATTCATGATTTTAGTTTCCGGCGTAGTATTTTTCGGAGATTGCTTCGAGGGTGATTCCGTAGTCCTCGCTGTAGTGGGCAGGAGCTAGTTCAAAGATTCCGGAATCGGGATAGATTTCCGAGATAGCTCGGGATTCGGTGAGTTTTTTTATGATGTGGGGAAAGGCGTTGACGGTTAATTTTTGTGCCTGCTTATGGAGTTTGATCTTTTCCGGGAGCGGAATGTTTTCATTTTCGTAACAGGCAGCGAGTTTTGAAATAAGTTTAACTCCATCATGACGATCAGAAATGTAAGGCACTAGAATTCCTTGTGTAGGTGCATCAATGACTCGGAAGGCCTCAGCAGCGGTGGAGTGGGCTTGCTGGAGCGCGAGTGACGTAGGTAACTTGTCTAAGCCGCGTTCTGAGCATTCTATGTAAGACAGGTCATTTGTGCCGAGGAGATCGATCAAGTTTGTATCTTGTGAAACTTCGGTTTTTTGATGGTCTGTTTTGGGACGGGCTTTCACCTCGAAGGGCATTAAACGTGCGCGATTGTAAAAGTAGTATTCGTAGAAAAGAGTCATCGCCGCTTCGGAAAGTAAGCTGTTGTCAAAACGATCTGGATCAGCGTGATACTCGCGGAAGACTCGGACTGTGACTTCTTGACCAACTTTGATTTCCGCCAGTGCATCGGGTAGTTTTTCCTCGGCAAAATTCAAAACGAAGACGGGTTTCAATGCTTTGTAATGTCCGTGGCGGTTACAGCGCCCGGCAGCTTGGATGATAGAATCAAGGCCGGCTAGGGAGCGAATTACACAGCCGAAGTCGAGATCGACGCCGGCCTCGATGAGTTGAGTGCTGACGCAGATGAGGGCTTTTGGATTTTTTGGATCAATCGTTTGGCGAATGAGAGAGATTTTGTGCTGCCGATGGGCCGGACACATGTTGGTGCTGAGATGCACAACGGGGTAAGGAGTCGCAGATTTAATCCGATCAAAAATATTTCTGGCGCTGTCCTTGGTATTGCAAACGATGAGGATAGATTGGTGATCTTTTTGTTGGTCGAGTACGAGTTCAACAATTTGTTCGAACGACCACATTTCAGGGCGGATACGGTCAATGATTTCCGTGCGGCGGAGGTTCTTGGAGAGCGTGTCTTTGCTGGTGATTATGCTGCTATTCTCCGGGATTCTTAGATGGCCGTATTTTATAGCGACCTTATCTAGGAGCGGCATCGTGGCAGTGCATAAAACTGCTGTGGAATTCGCCTGGGTGGTTAGGAAATTTAGTGCGTTGTTGAAGAGATGGACAGTCTTGATGGGAAGACACTGAATTTCATCGAAGATGAGAATGGCGTTGCTCATCTGGTGCATCCTTCGTGCGGCTTTTGTTCCTGAGGAATAGAGGGCATCTAAGAATTGAACCATTGTGGTGAAAACAATGGGAGCATCCCAGTTTTCTGATAAGACACGGTTAGTTTTTGTGTCTTTGTCGTCTGAAAGGTTGGAGTGGTGTTCCAAGACACTTTCACTCCCGAGGATTTTTCTAACTTCCTCTGCGTTCTGCTCGATGATAGTGGTGTAAGGCAGTATGTAGATGATTCGATCTACGGGATGGGTGTTGTCGGAAGCAGCGCGGTGCAGCGCAAAACGCAGGCTGGCTAGGGTTTTGCCGCCGCCGGTTGGGACGGGTAGGGTGAGGATGCGCTCGGGGCGTTCTGATGCGTTTCGGCAGTCTTCGGAAATGTTTGCGCGGATTTGATTGATGGATGTATCAGCGGTGAATGCTTCGATGTGTTTCTCAAATACGACGAGAAGTGCAGACCAATCCGGTAGGGAGGTGAGATTCCTCATTGATGCTTTGTTGGGATCTTCGAAGTCGATGGTATTGATACGATCCGCGTCCAAGAGGCAGCTAAAGAGAAAGCGGGTATAGAGGGCTAGGTGGAAGGGGAAGAGCTCATTGCCTAGATCTTTGCGGATCGCGCTGATGCGTTGTTTCCCTTCCGAGTGGAGTTCAAGTTCTGCGAAGGACTGTTCGATCTGTGCGATTATTGAGCCATCTGCTTTGGAGAGCGATTCGCTAAGGTGACTTTTGCGATCTGGTTTCTGAATACGCGTTAGAAATGGGGATTCACCCTGTAGATTTATGAAATCCAAAATGCCTGAACGACTGTGGTGTGAGATCAATGCCGCGCTTAGAGATTGGATATGAATTTTTGTGGAGGCTAGGGTATCCTGTGAAATTTTCCCCCAAAGATATTGAGCACCTGCCGTGGCGTGGTCGCGCTCATGTGCCGGCATACTATCGGAATCTTTCTGTGCCTGCTCACCTTCCAAACCTGTTGCGGCGTAAATGAAACTTTGGAATGCGTCTGAGTATTTTCCTAGATCGTGGAGAAGACCTAGAAGTTGTCCACTGATCGGTAATCCGATTTTGGCTGTAAACCTAGAGCAGAGTTCTGCGGTTTCGCACAAGTGGTCTGCTACCAACTGTGGCGTTTGATCATGAATTCGATAGTGGGCGATCTTTAGCATCAGGGAGGTCTAACTAGTTGAGCTTCTGAGAGCGGTAAAATGGCGCTGGCGAAGTGGTTTCCCCTTCCAATCACCAAAAGAGGTGAAGAGAGGTTCCCATTCTTCCTAGGGTCTTCCGGGAAGGGTGTGGGCGTAAGGTGGATTAGGCATGGATGGGTGAAAAGGATTGGGGGGGAATCGAAGAGCAGGCAGGAATGCCTGTATCACGGAGCATTAGGATTTTTTTGCGACGATGTGCTGGGTGGCTTTAATGAATTTGTGGCAAGGAGGCGATGGGAAAACGGATGTCGTGTGACGGGAGATCGAGAGATATCTGATAGTGAAATATTTCACCTAATGGAACTAGGCATCGTTCTAGCGGGCGTCGAGAGAAATCGTAAAACTCATTTGGCAGTGTATTGGAAGTGAATATCTGAGGCGGACCCGAAAGTTCGGCCACGGAAAGGCTAAACTAAGCTATGGTGGCGGGGTGCGGGAAAGTGATAGGAGATCGTGGATTGGGGATCAAG
>JAYVNE010000199.1:0-64007 GCA_043758615.1 Akkermansiaceae bacterium | reverse complement strand
TCCAACCCCACCAGAGTCGAATCGGGGAGGTTTGTCTAGGATTTTTTCGAAATCAGGAACCTATGCGGATATTCCCTTCAAAAAGAAAATGCCGTGGTGTATCGCTAACAAGGCGTTTTTGAAATTGTATGCTCGGCGTGACCGATCTAAAATCACGCCGAGTGTTTTTTCACAAGGAAACCTAACATGAATCCTCTTTTCCACGCGCTGAATATCGGCACGCTCGCCGCCTGGCTGAGCGTCGCCGGATTCGGCACCGTGGGGTTGATTGTGCCCGGCTGGAAACTCGTAACGAAGCGCGATCAAACGGAAAAACTGGAAACTCTAACCATCACACCAGACGTCATCATCGGCGCAGACATCCCTGCCATTTCTCTGGAGGAACCCGCTCCTTCACCCCAGGAAATTTTTCCCGCACCACCGGCCCTTCCAGATATCCCTAGCACTGCACCGCTCCCAGAAATACCCGATCTGCCGCTCGCTCATACTCCTGCGGCGGCCCCCGCCCCCCGGCAGCCCCCTCAGCCCACCTCTGCTAGAAAATCGCAGTCTTCCAGCTCGGACAAACCCACCTCAGCCACCACTCCCGGAAAAGGCACTTCTGGCAGCGGTATGTCCAAGTCGAACCGCTTGGCTGCCGGCCACATGCCTGCCCCGCCTTATCCATCTTTCGCGCGGCGGAACCGTCAACAAGGCACCGTCGTCGTCGAGTTTAGCGTGAATCCCAGCGGTCACGTCACCGCCGCGTTTGCCAAAAAGTCCTGCCAGTGGCCTCTGCTTAACCAGACCGCCGTTCGCACGGTGTTGGGCTGGAGTTTCCCCCCGGGAGACTCTATCACACTCGAACGCTCCATCACTTTCAAATTAAACTAACACCATCGTGCTTGCGAACATCGTCATCGAAACATTCATCAAAGGCGGCTGGGTCATGTGGCCGATCCTCGCGGTATTTTTTCTTGCCCTCTGCGTGCTGTTGGATCGCACCGTTTGGTGGCTTCGCTACCGCTCCATCCTTCAGCTGGACAAACAAGAAGAAGCTCGCGTCGCCATCGGATCTGGGGATTTCGCCACCGCTTGGAAACTTGGTCAGGACACGCCCGATCCCTTTCTCCAAAATCTATCCGAAGGTATGAGCCACACCCACACCTCCATGCTCGCCGCCATGCAGCTTCATGCCACCCGTGTCATCGAAAACGCCGAAGCCCGCATGTGGGTCATCAGCACGCTCATCACACTTGCTCCATTGTTAGGATTGTTTGGCACCGTCGTCGGCATCATGGGATCGTTCTCTTCTATCGGTGAGGACCAACTCGCAGCCTCGAAAGTTTCCGGCGGAATTTCTGAGGCCCTCATCGCCACCGCTTGCGGCATCGCCATCGCCATCCTCTCCTTGCTGCCCTATAACTTTTTTCGCAAGCGCGTCTCCGTCCTCCGCGGCTCGTTAGAGCGCTGGATTAACCACACCGAAATACTGGTGAAGTCCGCAAAGGAACACGGATATGACTTGGAAGCCTTCGCTTCCAAGACTCAAGAGTCCAGAATCAAGAATCACGATACAGCTTAAGATTCACACCTCTTCCCTCATATTTCTGAACTCTCCTCATGCCCATCCAACTTAAATCTACTTATTCCGATGAGGAAGGCGATGAAGCGCGGATCGAGATCATCCCGCTGATCGATATCATGTTTTTCCTCCTTGCGTCCTTCATGCTCGTCAGCCTGAGCATGACCCAACTCCATCGCGTTCCCCTCGCCTTGCCCGCTGCCTCCACCGGCATTGCGGATTCCAAGATCCCGCCGTTCCAGATCGCCATTGACGCCAGCGGCCTTGCCACTTGGGACAAAAAAATTGTGACTCTATCAGAAATCACTAACCGCCTCCGCGCCGAGGCCACGCCGCAGGAATCTCGCGTGCTCATTTCCGCCGATGAAAACTCGCGCCACAAGCACGTCCTCGCCGTCGTCAACGCCGTGCGTGCGGCCGGAATCGAGAAAGTCAGCTTTGAATCGAAAAACCCCCATCCTTGAAGCGTGAAATCCCCCATCCTACCCATCCTCAACGCCATTGGCTGCCTCGCCCTCACCGGGCTAGTCGTCGCCCAATGGACAAAGGAGCGTTCCCATCTGGGTGACATTCAAAAGCTTCAATCCCAACTGGTAATTTCTCAACAAAAGCTTGCCGAGGAGTCCAAACAATCCGCCGCGTTAGAGAAGGACATCACCGCGTTAAAGGAGTCTATCGAACTCAACCGTAAGGACAGCGAGCAAGCTGCCGTTGTGCTGATAGATCAATCCCGCCAAACCGAACAATTTCAAACAGAACTCAGTGCAGCACGCCAACAAATCAAAACTTGGGAGGCCGCCATCAGTGAGCGCGACGCTGAACTGCGCCACCTCAATGCCGATCTAAGCGCCACCCGCGAGCGTTTGAACGAAGCGATTTCCAAGCTCAAGGCGGCGGGAGCGCGATAGCGAGCAAGAGGCCGTCAATCACTAAGGTAGGCACTCAGCGCCTCGCGCAAGGAGGTCCGAGCGCGGAAGAGCAAGCTTTTGACTGCCAAGACTGATAGATCTAACGCCTTGGCGATTTCCTCGTAAGATAGCTGCTCATAACGGCGCAGCACCACTGCCATCCGTTGGGCTTCCGGAAGAGCGGCAATCGCTTCATCCACCTTTTGTTGAAGCTCCGCTTGGAGAATTTCAGCGTCCGGCTGACGGTCCGGGCTGGCTTCCGTCATGAGGTTAGAATTCTCCTCGCGTTCATCAGAGGAAACTTCCTTTTTCCTGCTCTTCCGGCGGGTTTCATTGAAAACCAGATTGCGTGTGATCGTGTAAAGGTAGGTCGTAAATTTCGCGTCTGGCCGATAGCGCTTCGCATTGCGCCAGATGCGCAGGAAAACCTGTTGGGCGATGTCTTCGGACTCTGAGGCGTTCCCTAACATTTTTGCGACCGTACCGATCACCGCGTTCTGATGGCGTTCTACTAACTGCCGGAATGCCGCATGATCCCCCTCGCCGACGCGCAGCATCAACGCGTAGTCGATCGTGCATGCATCGTCGATAGTGGGCGATTGATCGGCCTCCATGTTCAAAAATAAGGGTGTCGCGGCGAGGTCGGCGCTGAACATGCCGCTTCCAACCTTATGAAACGGTGGAAGTTGCGGTGGAATTTCGGGTGCATTAGAGTTTTTCGGCTTTTGCCCACTCTTCGACGTCTGGATCGAGAAAAACCTCGTCAACCACCTCACGCGCCCAGTCCTCGCGTTGCGCTAAACGCTCGAGCATCCGCCACGCCACCACCTGCACCGCAGGCATTTCGCTCCAAACCACTTCCGCCAAACACTGCCAACTGCGGCCCGCGAGTTTTTCCGGCCGTTCCAATGCTTCATGGCACGCCTCACTCAGCAGCAAGGTGCGCTCAAGATCCGGCTCGTCCGCCACGGGCGGCACTTCATACGGACGCAGCGGCACGCCCGCCGCCCCGGTTAGTTCGCACTTGGATTTTGCCCGTCTTGCCAAATCCTTACCGAGCCCCTGCAGGGCCAGCACGCGCGCCTGATATTGTTCATAGCCTTTACCCATTCAGAAACAATTATCGGAAAAAAACCTGCGCGGGAATCCCGAATTTTCCGGCACTCAAACAGTCACCGGCTTGCTAACCCCGCTTGCACGGTCGCCGCCATCACACCGACCAGCGCGAGGGACAATCCCACCTGTTTGCTATTCCACCCATAGCGACTGCCCGTATAGATTACCCAAAGGCATGGATAGATGTTAGCAGAAAGAGTGCTCAGAAAATGGGTGCCCGCCAGCCCCATCACCAGCGGCCAGCGACTCAGTGCGGTCAGTGCTTTGATCGGATGCGCGCTCGCCCATTTGAAAGGACGTCGGTTTTCCGGAGCGAGGGATTCCGGCAAGACGAAGGCACCATAAAGCCAGTTCAACAACGTGATTCCCGCCGCCACCAGAAATGGAAGGCGCAAGCCGTATTGATCTAACAAACCACCCATGGCCGGTCCTGCAATGAAGCCCAATCCGAACGCCGCCCCGATCATGCCGAATCCCGCCGCCCGCTTCTCCGGCGGTGTCACGTCTGCGATGTAGGCACTGGCCGCAGAAAAATTCGCCGCAGTGATCCCGGACACGATCCGCGCCAGATAGAGCCAGCCGATCGTCGGCGCCTATGCTAACAGCAGGTAGTCAACTCCCGATCCAAACAAGGAAAACAAGTGGCAGTAGGTGGGCTCGAACCACCGACCAAGGGCTTATGAGTCCCCTACTCTACCACTGAGCTATACTGCCTAAATCCAATCGCGGGGTGGTAATCCGCCCGCAGAGAGGCGGATGGGTTACCTTTCGCCCACCGGATTGTCCACCGGAATTTTAAAAATGCCTCAAAGTTTCCGCTCATGCCGCGCGAGCGCCTGCCCGGTTGGCGACTTCTTATTCTTGCGGATCACCGCCGGCGGCCCTGCTGCGACAAGGTTTCCCCCGTGCACTCCCCCGCCCGGTCCAAGCTCAATGACCCAGTCCGCCGCTGCGATCACGTCCAAATGATGCTCCACCACGAGCACGCTATGCCCGGCGTCCCGCAGCCTCACGAATGCGGCCAGCAAACGCTCGACATCGCCGAAGTGAAGCCCGGTCGTGGGCTCATCAAACAGATAGAGCGTGTGCGCTGCCTGCGGTCGCGCCATTTCGACCGCTAGCTTGAGCCGCTGCGCCTCGCCACCGGAGAGAGTGTTCGCGGCTTGGCCAAGTTTCAGGTAGCCGAGCCCGAGCTCCTCGAGGATGTGCACGATGTGGAAAATTTTTGGAATCACTCGGAAAAACACCGCCGCATCACTCACGGACATTTCCAAAACATCCGCGATCGACTTCCCCTTGAACGTCACCTCAAGCGTCTCGCGGTTAAAGCGCCGCCCGCCACACGCGGGACAAGCCACCCACGCGTCCGGCAGAAAATGCATCTCTATTTTTAAGCGCCCGTTCCCTTGGCAGCGCTCGCAGCGCCCGCCCGCCGCATTGAAACTGAAACGGCTCGCCCCGTAGCCACGCTGCTTCGAGAGCTTCAGCTTCGTAAAAAGATCGCGCACTTGGTCAAACACGCCGGTAAACGTCGCCGGATTCGAGCGCGGACTGCGGCCAATCGCCGACTGATCTGCCACCACGCATTTCTCGATCAGCTCCAGTCCCTCGATCCGATCAAACTTCCCCGGAGTTTCACCTGACCCATTGAAATGCCGCGCCAATGCCCGCCGCAAAATCGAATCCGCCAGCGTCGATTTCCCACTCCCACTCGGCCCGCTTAAACACACCAACTGCCCTAACGGAATCGCTACATCCAGATTTTTTAAATTATGCTCCCGCGCCCCCCGGATCACTAACTCCCCTCTTCCACCATCTTTCTTGATTCTAGATTCTTGCCTCTGGACTCCCCCTCTCAACCACTCCCCCGTCGGTGAAATAATCTCTAACGGCGTCCCCTCCCCCATCACATAACCACCCGCCGCGCCCGCCCCCGGCCCCAGATCGATCACCCAATCCGCCGCCCGAATGATTTCCTCATCATGTTCTACGACGACCACCGTATTTCCCAAATCCCGCAACCTCAGCAGCGCCCCGATCAAGCGCCCCGTGTCTGCGGCATGCAGCCCGATACTCGGCTCATCCAAAACATAGATCACGCCCGAAAGCCCCGCACCCAACTGCGTCGCTAACCGAATTCGCTGCGCCTCGCCACCCGATAGAGTCCCACTCGTCCGCTCCAACGTTAGATAATCTAACCCTACCTCTTCCAGAAACGCCAGCCGCTTGCAAACATCGTCCGCTAAGCGCCTACAAACCTCCGCCTTCCCCGGCTCAAATGTGATCCCCTCGATCCACCGCATCGCATCCGCCACCCCCAGCGCACAAAAATCCTGAATACCCATCCAAGAGGTTGATGGTTGAGAGTTGATAGTTGATAGCGAAGAAGGGTTCTCCGCGTTTCTCATAATCCCCTCTTTTCTATCAACTATCAACCATCCACTATCAAAATTCTTCCCCTCAATCTTCACCGCCAACCACTCCGGCTTCAACCGCTTCCCTCCACAAACCCGACAAGGCCGATGCGCCATGAACTTCCCTAACTTCCGCCGCGTAATCTCAGACTTCGCCTCCCGATATCTCTTTAAAGTCCCCTCCGCATCCACGCCCTCCTCTAGCAAATCGGGATCACAAAACATCTCCGTCCCCAGCCCCTCACATGCCTCACAAGCCCCGATGTGCGAGTTGAAGGAAAAATGTTTCGGCGATAGATCCTCCACCATGAACCCCGTCTGCGGATTGCGATAGCTCGTTTGAAAAACCAAATCCCGCCACTCCTCTTCACCCGGCCCCTGCACCGCCGCCCGTGCTTCCGCGCCGCATAGACGCAACGCCGTTTCCACCGAATCCGCCAAACGTGATTCCACCCCCGCACGGATCACAAACCGATCCACCACGATCTCCACCGCCCCCGGAAACTCCGGCCATTTCGCCGCCGCTTCTTCGATCTCCAACACCTCCCCATCCACCCGCACCCGGATGTATCCCTGCCGCTGCAAGTCTCCTAACAACCTCGCCGGCTCCCCCAGCTCTTCCTTCGGCAGCGGCGCTAACAATACCACCTTTGTCCCCTCTGCCATCGCCGCCAGCACATTCACAATGTCCGCCGCACTCATCCGCTCCAGTCGCTCACCCGTCGCCGGATCATGGGGAATCCCCGCCGCCGCCCACAGCACCCGCAGGTAATCATAAATCTCCGTCGCCGTCGCCACCGTCGAACGCGGATTCAGTCCCCCGCCCCGCTGCTCGATTGCGATTGCCGGGCTGAGCCCCTCGATTGAATCCACATCCGGCTTTTCTAACTGATCCAAAAACTGCCGCGCATAAACTGATAGAGACTCCACATACCGCCGCTGTCCCTCCGCATACAACGTGTCAAACGCCAGCGACGATTTCCCCGATCCACTCGGCCCCGTCACCACCACCAATTTCCCGCGAGGAATTGCCACATCGAGATTTTTCAAATGATGCTGCCTCGCCCCTCGAATCCGGATCACGTCCCCCTCTAACGTCGGTCTGCGACCGTCGCTCTTCGCACCTTTCTCATCGCCCTTCTTCTTCGCCGCCACGCCCTAAGAAGAATCGCCACGGGAAAAACTTCCAAGCCCCAATCTAGAGCGCAAGACTCATCCTCTTGGGCGACTTCAAACTTATCGTCATCCGAGCCGTCACAGAGAGCATCAGCTTTGGACAAATCCAACACAGGATTTGACATAAAACTATATTCACGCATTTATTCCTCTTGTGAAAACTACCGTTGATTTACCTGACAGCATTTTGGAGCGGACGAAAATCGCCGCCGCGCGCCGCCGCACCACCATCAAGAATCTCATCATTGAGGGTTTAGAGACTGTCTTGCGGGAGGACGCACCTGCCGACGATACCGAGGCATTTGTCGCAGCATTCTCCCGCGGCAGCAACACCGATTCCCCCGTTGGCAAAGTCCATCGTCACGAAATTTATGATCGCCCAATTTTTCATCGACTCTAACGTGCTGCTTTACGCGGGGTCGCAGCATCCGGACGATCAAGTAAAACGGAAGATCGCCTTGGATCTGCTACGCAAGCCCGGCTTGGGTTTTTCGGCTCAGGTGATGCAGGAGTATTTCAGTGTTGCCTACACCAAGGCACGGCTCGGGATTTCGTTGGAGGTGGCTATGGAGAATCTGGAATTGCTAGCACTCCGCACCACGTTGCCAATCACTCCCGGTCTCGTGGTCCGAGCCACCCGGATCGCCACACGCTATCAAATCTCCTACTGGGACGCAGCCATCATTTCTGCGGCCAAGGAACTGGGTTGTCACACGTTGTATTCGGAAGACCTCAATAGCGGCCAAGATTACGGCGGTGTCCGGGTGGTGAATCCTTTCAAATGAGCTAAACGAAGGTTTGGCGATGTTTCGAGGCTTTTTAAAAATTGGAGATTGGCCCTCTTGGCTGTTTTGGAATCCGGGCTTCCGGCCTGGATGCCGACCCTCTGAGACAGGCTGGAAGCTTGTCCCCTTTTTTTTGCAAACAGCCTCCGGGAATTCTTTCCTTGCTCGCCTCCCCTCGTCCCGGTTGACTTGGCGTGTCCGCCTCGGCGGACGAGGCCTGATAAACCTCCAGCTACGCGGTAGGCAATGACCGCAACATTGCCGCCAACTCGACCGAAAGGCCGGGGAGGCGGCGGCGCATGTCCAGGTCGTCTCCTACGGGGAACGGCTAAAGGCCGTTGCGGTCGGCGTAGCTCGACTTTATCACTCCCCGTCCACCTGGCAGGACCCGTCCCCTGCCAGGAATGTCCAAATACGATCACCTCTCCAAGGACGAGCTTGTCCGCCTTTTAGAAACCCGCGACGGTCGGGACAGCACCCGCTTCGGTCTGGTATGGGAAGCCAACGAGATCGACCGCGATAAGGCGATCAATGCCGACTTCGTAGCTCTCGATCTTGTCCCGAACCTGTGCGTGCCTCAAGAAGCGCCGTCCGGCGGATGGAGGAATCTCATCGTGGAGGGCGACAACTTCGACGCCCTTCGCTATCTTCGCATGGCCTATGCGGGACGCGTGAAATGCATCCTGATTGATCCGCCCTACAACACTGGGAAAAAGGATTTCGTCTATAACGACAGCTTCGTCGGAGAAAACGATTCGTGGCGCTTCTCCACCTGGATCGAGTTTCTCTATCAACGTCTCGTCATCGCCCGTGACTTGCTCCGGGAGGATGGGGTCATGCTGGTCTGCATCAATGACCAAAGTCGGGCTAAGTTAGAAATGCTTCTCGATAAGGTGATGCCGGGACGGCGTGTGGGAAGTTTTGTATGGAGAACAAGAAGTGGAGCGAATGACTCCAAAGAGTATTTCCGAAGCGTGGATCACGAATACGTGCTGTGCTATGCGAATCCAGAATTCACTTTCGCTGGGAAGACAAAGACTACAGAAGCCTACTCGAATGAAGATGATGATCCTCGTGGAGCTTGGAACAATGATAACTTGGTTCAAAATAAAAACTACAAGCAACGCCCGAATACCTTCTATCCGATTTTTAATGCGAAATCTCAAACTTGGTATGCATGTGACCCGGATAATGTCTGGCGATTTTCATCTAACGAAAGGGTTAAGCCCGGCCAACAATTGAGAAGTTTGACGATGGAGCAAATTATCCAAGCGGACAAAGTGCTGTGGCCAAAAGAGGAGAGAGTCGTCAGCTATCAAACCAAAGAAGAACTCATTGCCGCAATCAAAGAAGGAACGGCTCCGCGGAATCTGCGATTTGGAAATACAGGGGAGGAGCAACAATTCTGGAATCAAGAACTCGATTTTTGGGTAGGCAAAAAAATTGGATACGGCAAGCCGCGCTACAAGCGGCACCTTTCCGAGGTCAAGCGATCTGAAAAGCCATTTTCCTCATGGTTGATGCCCGCATCATTGAAGAAAGATGAGAGAGAAGAATTGGACACGGAAGGAATTGAAATCGCAATTGTCGGCGGCACTTCGGAAGGGACTTCCCTCGTGCAGGAAATTCTCGGCAACAAGGACTTTGACTATCCCAAGCCCTTGTCGCTGATTCAAGCCTTCATCCGGCAAACGACCAGTGATGATGATTTGGTGTTAGATTTCTTTGCAGGCTCTGGAACGACTGCTCAAGCTGTCTTGGCTCAGAATCAAGAGGATGATGGAGAACGACGCTTCATTCTGGTTTCCAGCACAGAAACTAACAAAGATGAACCTGAGAAAAACGTCTGTCGCGATGTTTGCGCACGCCGAGTCAGAGGATTGATAGACGGCTACAGCGTGCGGACTCGCAAAGGAGCCAAGGATGTCGAAGCTCTCGATGGAGATTTCGCCTACCTCAGGTGCCAGCGCATTTCACCAGGAAGACTGCTAGATATCGAGCATGAGCAAGTATGGACGACACTCCAACTGATTCATCGCGACGTTTTAGAGCCTTACCGGGATGGAGATTTCCTCATATCGGCAAATGGGGATTCAGCACTGGTTTATGTCCCGCGCTTTTCCAAGGAGCTGGTTCCCGCCGTGAGGAAAGCGGTCAAGGATTTCACCGAGGCGCTGATTTATTCGTGGCAGCCGGAGGCGCTGCGCCAGCACATCCGGGCTGGGAACGTCCAACATGAAGCCATCCCGGAAGTTCTGGCCCGGAGATTCGGAATGAAAGGCTGATCGATATGAGCAAGAAGACACTCAAGGGATTTCAGGAGACTGCGGTAGAAAGCGGGTTCGATCTTTTCGTGGCAACTCGGGAGCTATTAGAAGCTGCGGGAGAGGATGCGGTTAGCCGGGCAAGAGCGATCAATCATAACGGATATCTGTTAATCGAAGCACCCACGGGATCTGGAAAAACGTTGATCGCCGGGACGATGGTAGAGAAATTCAGCCATGTGGAAGATGTCGTTTGGTTCTGGTTCGCACCATTTAAGGGAGTGGTCGGCCAAACGGAGGCGTTTTTGCGGGAGGAGTTCAGCGGCCTCAGGTTGCGGGATCTAGCAGATGACCGTGAACCCGGCATGAGCCGCAGGGGCGATGTCTTTGTCACGACATGGGGAGCAGTAGCAACGCGCGTGAAGGACAAGCGGAACATCCGCAAGGGCGGCGATCTCAACCCATCTATCGACATTCTCATCACCCAACTGCGTGCTCAGGGTAAGCGCATCGGCGTAGTGGTGGATGAAGCTCACCTCGGATTCGGCGAGACTACGCTGGCAGCGAAGTTTTTCCGCGAAGTCTTGCAACCCGAATATACGATCCTGATCACGGCCACGCCGAATGACTCGGACATCAAGGCATTTGAGAAGGCCATGGGCATCGCCGAACTTCACCGGATCGGAGTCAGCCGCCCGGATGCGGTGGATGCGGGCTTAATCAAGACAGGAGTGAAATGCGCGGCCTATTTCGTGGATGCCGACAAGAAGGCACTGGTGGATCTGGAAGGCACCGCTCTCCGGGATGGAGTGGCGGCACACCGCAGGATCAAGCGGAAGCTGGAGGAAATGAAGGTGCCACTGGTGCCCCTGCTTCTGGTGCAGGCGGACTCTCAGGAAAAGAGCGTGGAGCGTTTGAAGGCACGGCTATTGCGGATGGGTTTCACCGATGAGCAAGTGGCAATTCATACGGCGGAAGAACCTGATAGCGGATTGCTGGCACTGGCGAATGAACCACGCCGCGAGGTTTTGATTTTCAAAATGGCAGTCGCTCTCGGATTTGACGCTCCACGGGCTTTCACACTGGTCTCCATGAGAGCGAGTCGAGACGCCGACTTCGGCATTCAGTTAGTCGGCAGAATCCTTCGTGTGCATCGGCTTCTTCAAGGTAGGGCACAGGCCAAAAACCTGCCAGAAGAACTGACACATGGATTGGTCTTTCTCGCATCCGCTGAAACCCAGACAGGCTTGGACATTGCAGGCCAGAAGATCAATGCGATCCAAACCGAGTATGCCAAAGCCAGCACTGCGACGGTTGTCCTCCGGTTTGGCGAAAGCCTGTCCGGCGTTGGGCGAGTGGACAAACGCGGACAAATCGAACTCTTCGGACTCGAGAGCCAGGAAACAGGCGGAGCGCCAAGTCTTGATGCAGCAGACGATGAGCCGAATGCGCCGGAGTTTGAACCGACTACATCTTTTGATTTCAGCGAATTTTTCGGAGGTGACAACGCAACTGGCAGCGGGGATTCACCGGATCAGCCTCCGAGACACGCGGTCGGTCCCACAGGGATTCAACGTTATGCCTTACGCTCCGGGATGCCGCGTGGATTCAAGACTCAAGTCGTATCCGCTCAAAACGAAGTGACAGAGGAGGACTGTGCAAACCGCTTCATGGTTTCGACCCGGGAATTGTTTGAGGTGATGAGAAACAGGATACCAGTGGAGAAGCGCACTTTGGACGTTTTCACCCATGTGATTCAGCAAGAGTTCAACTTCGCGGCGGATCTATCCCCAACTCAAGCCGCATTATCCGCCGAGAAGGCTCTACTGAAGAACAAGGCTCTGGATCCTCGTGAATTACGCCGGTCACTGCTGAGAAAGATGGAGATGGTGATGCGCGAGGAGTCCATGTCTGAGGCAGATGATAGAGAGAAGGTTGCTCACTTCCTGGACGTGATCCTAGCCACCCATCCTGAGCTGCTATGGGAAGCACAGAAGAAGGCTCTGGCAGAAGCGGCTGAGATCATTGAAGCCGCCGAGCTTCCAACTGAGCTGGTTTCGCCTGACTACCTGCCTAACTCGCCAAGGAACATCTACGGTGTCATACCACCACAGATGAACGGATGGGAGAGGGATTTCGCGCAGATGCTGGACCGCGATCCTAACAACCTCGTCAATTGGTGGCATCGGAATCCGTCAGACAAGCCTTGGTCCGTTAATGTTCTGATGGAGAACGGGAGAGGGTTTTATCCGGATTTCGTAATTGGCATTGAGGGACGGAAGACGGAGTTCGGAGCCTTGCTGGCTGATCCAAAAGATCGTTTCGAGACAAGCAGAGAGGCACCCAAAGTTCTCGCCGAGCATCGCACTTACGGGCGAGTTTTGATCGTCGCAAAAGACGGAGCACGTTGGATGACGGTGGAATTTGACGAAAATACAAAAAAGCCGGTGGCCAGATGCGAGTTCAGGATTTCTGACGCTCCAGGTTTTCATTAATCAGCCTCGATTCAAAGCTTGTGCAGTTATGATGCGGCCCGGTCCAATTTATATTACAAAACTCTAATTTCCCAATTCGATGGCGTCGTCCGGTCACTCACCTAAAATGATGATCAATAGTTATCCATCATCGCGGCACCAGACCCTTCGATCGCAGTCATTGGGAAATCTGCGAGGCCCTCCCGCATCAACCATCAACCTCTTCCCCAGTCCACGTCTTCCTCTGCGTCCCTTCGCGACCTTTGCGCCACTACGGTAAACTCTTCTCAACTCTCCTACCCTCCAAATCCCCCCCGCCACCTCTCCCGCTGGAACTCCACCGGCCGCACCTGATAGAACTCCCGGAATTCCCGCCGGAAATTATCCGCAACCGCAAATCCCAAACTTTCTGCCACCTCGTCCGGAGCTCTCCCGCCCGCCAGCATTCGCCGCGCCACCACCATGCGCTCCTGCCGCATCCATTCCTTCGGGCTCAGTCCAATGTCCCGTGCGAAAACCTCCCGCAGATATCCTCAGAACAGCCGAGCTCCCTGCACAGCTCACTGATGCGATACCCACACCTGAGCGCCAGCTGTTGCAAACAAACCGAGCCCCTCTGTTCGGGAAACAGGATGCGCCATGTCAATTCGGGCCGGACAATTCTCACTCCGACAATCGACTAACCAATCCCGCCCGCGTCCGCAAGACAATGCGTGATTCTGCGGAAACTTTTTCGGCTCTGCTGGAAAAGTGACAATTCCGTCACACCACAGTCCGCATTTCGCGCCGGTGCATCCAATTATAACTAACACTTAACAAAAGCTAACAACACCTCCGAATTTGATGATTTCTTCCCCTTGCGTTCCTCCGAAGCTTTTGTTTTGAATTCACTATCAGACATCAAATGTGGAAGAGCCCTTGTGGTATTTCACGCCATTCACTCCCAGCCCCCTCCATCTCCATCCGTGAATATAACAGGACAACACCTACTAACGCGCCTTGTTTCTCTCAGTCTAGCAGCGGCCTCACTCGCCGCGGGGCAGAAAGTCGAGCTCCACTACCTAGCGCCGGACACCGCCACCGCCGGGCAGCTTCGGAACACCCTCGCTCTCAATGCCACTCCGCCGCAAGACACGATGGAGATCTACTTTTTTGACACCCCGTCGCTCACCCTGCTCAAGGACCAACACCTCATCCTGCGCCTACGTAAAAAAAGCGAGACTTGGACCTTCACCGTCAAGGAACGCCCCACTACTCAGCCGCCCGAATCCGATAGATACCCAGGCACTCTGGAAACCGACGTCGCCATCGGCAGCGAAGAAAAAGTTCCCGCCTATTCCATCGACTGTAGCCCCTCCATGGCTTCCGTTAGGGCCGCCATCGAACAGCACTCGATCCGAGGAATGCTCTCCCTTCCCCAACGAGATTTCCTCAAGGAACGCCTCGACCAAATCCCATGGGACGCAGTGCGCACCTTTCCCAAAATCGAAGCCCGCCGCTGGAAACTCCCCGATTCCGCCAACCTCACCGCCGAAGAATGGAAATACCCCGGCGGCGAGATCCTGGAACTTTCCTACAAAGCCACCTCCAAGGACCCTACCAACGACGAGAAAAAATTCACCACCTGGCTCACCGGCAAATCCATCAATCCAAAAGACAGCGGCGGCCTGAAAACCACCACCGTCCTCGAAGCCCTCGCCAAACAACTCCCCCCAAAATGACACCAGCATTCCACGCGTGATACAGGCATTCCTGCCTGGTCTTCAACTCTCACAGCCCCCCTCTCCGCACTGACTTCCTCCAGCTCCCTTCGACTCCGCTTTTTCATCCACAACGATTGAATCTATTTTTTGAAACCACCCCTAAACTAACACAATATTAACCTCATCAACTCATGCCCATCAACCTTCAGAAATCCCTCAGTTGGAAAAATGCCACACCAGACGAGCGAAAAATGCTCCGTAACCTCCAAGGCAACATCCTCAAAGGCCATGGCCGCGAACACACTTGGAACATCTTCTTCCAGTTCGGCACAGACCCCCTCGCTTCAAAGCGCGCCTTACGGGAAATAGCAAATTACCACGTCACGGACGCCCTCACGCAGCTCCTCACGACCGAGGCATTCAAGGCTAGCAAAAAAGATCCCAAGTTCGACGGCGGCACCTTCGCCGCCGCCTTCCTCAGCCAGACTGGCTACACTTCCCTTGGCATCCCTTTCAACACACCTGCTGGTAATAGCGTCTTCACCACCGGTATGAAAACCAGCACCGCCGTCCAGGACCCACCTATTGCCAATTGGGAAACCCCCTTCAGCAAGCAAATCGACGGCATGATCCTCGTCGGCGATGCCGATCAGGAACGCGGTGAAACCATCGTATCAGAAATCTGCGCTCTTCTCGAAGCCGCCGATGCCACCATCCACCACATCCAAGTCGGCGGAGCAGTTAAAAACAAAGTCGGTAAAGGGATCGAGCACTTCGGCTACGTCGATGGCCGCAGCCAACCACTCCTCCTCACCGAAGATATAGACGACGAAATCAATGAAGCTGGAAACGCCCACTGGGACCCAGCCTTTCCCCTCGCCAGCGCCCTCGTGCCAGATCCCGGCCTGATTCACCCCCTCGCATTTGGCAGCTTCTTCATCTTCCGCAAGCTTGAGCAAGACGTCGCTGGATTCAAATCCCGCGAACAAGAGCTCGCCACCGCTCTGGGTCTCCATGGAGAAGACCGTGAGCGTGCTGGAGCGCTCGTCGTTGGCCGCTTTGAAGACGGCACCCCTGTCACGATGTCAGACGAGGCCAAAGGCAAAGAACCCCCGAACGACTTCAGCTACCAAGGCAGCGATGCAGCCGCCTCCCGCTGCCCCTTCCACGCCCACATCCGCAAGGTCAATCCCCGTCATCCAGCCCCATTACCACCGCCCGCCGTCCCCCTCAACCAAGGCGAGCGCGCCCACATCATGCCCCGCCGTGGCATTCCTTTCACCGAGGTGGACCGCGTCCACCCCAACGACCTTCCCGATGTAAAAACCCAGGCCGAGTTCATCGAAAAAGTCCTCCCCCTCCTTCCCACCGGCGGCATCGGCCTCCTCTTTATGGCCTACAACTCCAAGCTCGATGACCAATTTGTCTTCACCCAGAACACGTGGGCAAACAACCCCACCTTCCCCAACGCCGGCACCGGCCTTGATGGCGTCATAGGCCTACCCCACTCCGCGCCCGGTGGCCAAACGTACGCCAAGGAATGGGACAATCCAGCCAGCCCAACAGCGCCCTTCGACTTCAACGGCTTCGTCCACATGAAAGGCGGCGAATACTTCTTCGCCCCCAGCCTCCTCTTCCTTCGGACACTTTGAGAATTCACTCCGGCCGTGATCGGTCCGATCCCAATCACGCCAGTCTATCCCCGCCATCCCCTCGTTCCCACAATCCCCGCGACACACGCATTCCTGCCTGACCTTGCCTCCCAAAAGCCGCGCCTCTCTATTCCACGATGTCCGCCTGCCCGTCACAGCGGACGTGGTGGGTGAATTGTTGGGCTTCGTCGGCGGTGAGAGGGCAGCTTAGGAGGGCGGACTCGCGGTAGCTGAGCCACTTTTTAAGGACTTGGTAGCCGCCGAGGGTGGAATTGGGAACGTAGCCGTATTGGAAACTGCCGCTGGTAGGGATACGGTGATTGAAGTCCTCGAAGCGATGCCTTGGGTGGATGACGGGCCGGATCGTCCCTATGGCCTTGGGGTGATCATTGACGGCATTCTGCTAAGCATTCTATCACTTGTTCGAACTTGGTTGTATTAGGCACACCTTCGCGCCCAGCAATCATCCAAGCGCTATTTTCAAAAAGGGCGCGGTCCGGGATTTTGGGGATTTTGCGATTTGTTCCGGTGTGCCTTGGGCGACGATCCTTCCCCCGGCCTCACCTGCTTCTGGACCGATATCGAGGATCCAGTCCGCTTCGGCGGCGACGGCCATGTGGTGCTCAATGACAATGACGGTGTGGCCCTCATCGACGAGGCGGTGCAGCACATCAATGAGCCGCTGGACATCTTCCAAATGGAGGCCGACGGTGGGTTCTTCGATCAGATAGAGATTGCGCTGGGTGAGCGCGGCGTTGTTCAGCGTGGCCCGGGTGCCGCGCCCTTTGGTGAGCTCGGAGACGAGCTTGATGCGCTGGGCCTCGCCACCTGATAGAGTAGGTGAAGCCTGACCGAGTTGCAGGTAACCGAGGCCGGTATCCGCCATCAGTTTGAGCGGGTGAGCAATGCGTGGTTGGGATTCGAAAAAGGCGGAGGCTTCGTCGATGGTCATGGCAAGGACTTGGCCGATGTTTTTCTGGCGAAAGGTGACTTCTAACGTTGCCGGATTGTAGCGTTGACCATTGCAGGTTTCACAATGAACCCAAGTGCTCGGGAGGAAATCCATTTCTAACTTGACGCGGCCATTGCCCTTGCACTCTGGGCAGCGCCCGCCATCGGTATTGAAGGAAAACCTTGAGGCGTCGAAGCCTCGCATGCGGGCTTCTGGTAGTTGAGCGAAGAGCGCGCGAATGTGATCGAAAACTTTCACGTAAGTTGCAGGGCAGGAACGGGAGGTTTTGCCGATCGGGCTTTGGTCCACTTCATAGCACGCTTTGATTGTCTTTTCCCCGCTGGTTTTTCCAAATGGAAGCTGTGTTTTCTTGATCCGCGTTGTCTTCGCTTCATTCTTAAAAAGCGCTGCCACGCAGGAATGCATGAGCGAGGATTTACCCGAACCCGAGATCCCAGTTAGGACCGTCAAGCGCCCTAGCGGAAATGCCGCCTGCACATTTTTGAGGTTGTTCGCCGTGCAATCCGATAGAGTAAGAAAAGGATGATCCTTTTTTACGGGACGGCGGGCACCGCGGATCGGATGTTGAATGACGGCGGAGAGGGCGCGGTAGGTGGGGGAGTTTGCGAATCTCGCGGCGGGCTTTTTACTTGTGGGCGGCTTGCCCTGATAGACGATTTCACCGCCCAGCCTGCCAGCTCCGGGACCGAGGTCGATGAGGTGATCCGCGGCGGCGATAGTATCCTCGTCGTGCTCGACGATGATGAGTGAATTCCCTTGGTCGCGCAGGGCGATGAGGGTTTTGAGCAAAGCCGCGTTGTCGCGTGGGTGGAGGCCGATTGTTGGTTCATCGAGCACGTAGAGCACACCGCGCAGGTTCGATCCGAGCTGTGCAGCAAGCCGGATGCGCTGGCTCTCCCCGCCGGAGAGTGTGTTACCCGAGCGATCTAACTGTAGATAGCCTAGCCCTACTTCCTGTAGAAACGAAAGTCGCTGGCGGATTTCCGGGATGATGTCGCGGGCGATCAGAGTTTCGCGGGATTCGGTGAAGTTGAGTTGGGAGAAATGGGCGGATGCGGCGTCAATGGAAAGGTGGCCTAGTTCGGAGATGGCGGTGGATGGCTGGGGCGAGACTCCCCAGCCACTTAGCCTAACGGCGGAGGCGATATCATTGAGGCGGGAGCCCTGACACTGCGGGCACACGATAAGTTCGACCTCGTCCATGCGTTCAAGTGCGCGGTCGGCATCCAGTTCGGCCTCTAACACGGAATCGAAACGCGCCGCGTCGAGTGCTCGGCGGCGTTTTGGAACCCGACCGTGGCCACGGCATTCGAGGCACCATCCGTGAGGTGAGTTGAAGGAGAAAAGCCGTGGGTCGAGCTCCTCAAACGATCTGTTACAACTCGGGCAGCTTGATTTGGTGGAGAGAAGAACGAACTTTTTTTCCGCCGTGAAGAGTTTGATGAGTCCTTTACCGATCGTTAGAGCACGCTCGATGGAGAGAGGAAGATCGGGGGATTGGCGGTTAGGAACCGCTGCCACAACCACGTCGATATCGTGTTCCTTGAAACGTTCGAGACGAGTGAATCCCTCGGCGTCCCTGAATTGTTTATCTACCAGGAGTCTTGTGAAACCTTGCTTGAGGGCCCATTCGGCGACTTCAGTATGGTAGCCTTTGCGGCTGCGGATGAGTGGCGCAAGGAGGGTGACCGGGCCTTTTTTCAGTTGACCGCGGATGGTGTTCTCAATCGCAGAAATCGATTGTTTTTCGACGGGGACATGACAATCCGGGCAGTAGGGTGTGCCGAGTTTTGAATACAGCAGTCGGATGAAATTCCACAGTTCGGTGACGGTCGCCACGGTAGATTTTCCGCCGCCTTGGGAGACGCGTTGCTCGATGGCGACGGTGGGAGGAAGGCCTGTGAGTTGGTCGATTTCAGGTTTTTCTAATTGCTCAGCGAATTGGCGGGCGTAGGCAGACATGGAGTCGAGGAAGCGGCGCTGGCCCTCGGCGAATAGGATATCGAATGCGAGTGTGGATTTGCCTGATCCTGATAGACCGGAGATGACGACAAGTTGATCACGCGGAATATCTAGCGAAATATTTTTCAGGTTATGGTGGCGTGCGCCGCGGAGGGTGATGGAGTTAGAGGAAAGTGGAGAGTTGAGAGTTGATGGAGAAGAGGAAGAGCGAGTCTGAAGACACGCGGTCCCGGAGAGTGCTTTTTTGAGGAATTGGGCGGTGGGGGTTTTTGCGTTCGCCACGATTTCTGGTGGGCCTTGGGCGACGAGTTGTCCTCCGTGTTGTCCCGCTTCGGGACCGAGGTCGAGAATCCAATCTGCGGATTTAATAACATCGAGGTTGTGCTCGATTACGAGAAGCGAGTGGCCAGAATCGACGAGCTTTTGGAAGACGGCTAACAGGTTTTCGATGTCCGAGAAATGGAGTCCAGTGGTGGGCTCGTCTAGGATGAGGAGCTTCGGGCGGGATGAATCCTGCGTTCCAGCTGAAGAGAGAAGCTGGCAGAGTTTGAGGCGTTGGGATTCGCCACCGGAGAGAGTGTTGAGGGGTTGGCCGAGTTTGAGATAACCGAGACCGACTTCGACGAGCGGTGAGAGCAATCTAATGATTTGCTGATGGCGCTTTGTGTGAGCCGGAGGTAAGCCTGTCGTCGCGGTGTAAAAGGTGATGGACTCCACCACGGTGAGATCAAGGATGTCGGCAACGGATTTGCCGAGATAGAGTAAATCGAGTGTGGAGGATTTATAGCGGCGTCCGCTGCAGTCTGGACAAGTGACGTAGAGGTCGGATAGAAACTGCATTTCTACTTTTTCAAAGCCGTTACCGGCGCAGCGGTCGCAGCGGCCATCGCCCGAGTTGAATGAGAAGAATCCAGCGGTTAGATCCCGGGCCTTGGCCTCTGGAGTGACCGCAAAAAGTTGGCGGATCGGATCAAAAGCGCCGAGGAAAACCGCAGGAGTGGAACGCGGAGTGCGTGCGACGGCAGTTTGATCGACGAGTTCTACACCGTGCAAATGTTGTGAACCTAGCAGATCCTTAATCGATGCGGGATCACCATCGACTTGCTGCGCGAGTTTGCGGGCAAGGTTGAGATAGAGAACATCATGGGCGAGTGTTGATTTGCCTGAACCGGAAACGCCCGTGAGACAGACGAAAAGGCCGAGAGGGATTTCGACATTGAGTTTTTTCAGGTTATGCCGTGTCGCACCTTTGATGGTAAGGGTTTGTTTTCCGGGTTTGCGGCGCTTTGCGGGGGTGGCGATAGATTTGGTGCCGTTAAGCCACGGGAGGGTGCCAGCTTGAATTTGAGATTTGAGATTTGAGATTTGAGATTCTTTATGCGTGGGAGAGCCTTGATAGATGAGGTTGCCACCGAACGAACCTGCGCCGGGACCGAGGTCTACCAGGTGATCTGCTGCGAGCATCACGGTTTGCTCATGCTCGACGACGACTAAGGTATTCCCTTTGTCGCGCAAGTCATGCATGATTCCAACCAAGCGATCAATATCGCGCGGGTGGAGGCCAACGGTTGGCTCATCCAGAACAAAGAGTGTGCCAGTGAGTGCGGCACCGAGGCAGGTGGTTAGATTGACCCGCTCCACCTCGCCGCCGGAAAGGGTGCGGGTCGCGCGGTCAAGTGTTAGATAGCCGAGTCCGACTTGATCGAGGTATCCTAGTCTTGATTCAATTTCGGTCACGACAAGATCTAACGTGGCATCCACCGGGCGATTCGCAATTTCACCTTTGAGGAGGGAAATGAGAGGAAGGAGATCGGTGATGGATAGAGCCCATAGATCAGGGAGGGACCGGCCGCTGACTTTGAAGCAGAGGGACTCGGGTTGCAGGCGTTTGCCACGGCAGGCACCGCAGGTGGTGTAGGAACGATAACGGCTGAGAAAGACGCGGACGTGCATCTTATAAGCTTTGGTTTCCATCCAGTCGAAAAAGCCTTTCACCCCATACCATTCACCTGAGTGCCATAGTTCTTCAAGCGCTTCGGGAGAGAGGTTTTCGGTACTACGGTCTCCGTAGTAAATCCAATCTCGCTCATCTTCGGATAGGTCTTCCCACGCCGTTTTGGTGTCGATTCCACGTTCCCTGCAGTTTCGGATGAGGTCTTGTTGGCACTCGCCGCCGCGCTCACCGAGGAAGGGTTTGATGGCTCCTTTGGCGATGGATAGAGATGGGTCTGGAACGGCTTTTTCAAGATCGATGCCGATCACACGGCCGAAGCCACGGCATTTTGGACAAGCGCCTAACGGACTATTAAATGAGAAGAGTCCGGGTGTAGGCGGACGCAGCGTGAAGCCGGTTTTCGGATTGCTCCAAGTGCTGCTGAAGGTGCGGGAAGTCGCTGCGGGTTCGCTGGTCGAGATCGTGGCGTGGCCTTTACCGAGGAGAAATGCAGCTTCGAATGCTTCGAGTAAACGGGAGTCGTTTTCAGGAGCGATGACGAGCCGATCTTGGATGACTTGAATGACGGGCGGGATAAATTCTGATCCCGCTGCATCATCGGTGCGCAGGATTTTTCCGGCGATAAGCACACGCAGGTAGCCCTGAGAGTTCAAGAATGGGAAGAGTTCCGAGCGTTTGGCATCGGCAGGAACGGGGATCGGGAAAGTGATGAGGACCGCCTGTTTTGCTAGATTTTCTCGTGCCCAGATGGATGCGGATTCGGGCGAATCAGGCCGGATGATTTCACCCGTGTTAGGATCGTGGCCGGTGGCGAGACGGGCGAAGAGAAGTTTGAGATAATCGTTAATTTCCGTTAGCGTTCCCACTGTCGATCGCGTCGTGCGGACGTGATTTTTTTGCTCAATGGCAATTGCCGGGGGGATGCCATCGATGTGATCGACGGCAGGTTTGTCCATGCGGTCGAAAAACTGCCGGACATAGGGTGAGAATGTTTCGACATAACGCCTTTGGCCCTCTGCATAGAGCGTGTGGAAGGCGAGTGAGGATTTGCCGGAGCCTGAGGGGCCGGTGACTACGGTGAGTTTCCCGAGAGGGATATCGAGGTCGAGATTTTGCAGGTTATGCTGGCGGCATCCTCGTAAAACAATGGCAGATGGTGTGGGAGGGGAGGTGTTGTTCTTATTCACTCGGGGCACGCCCGAGGATAGATGGAAATAGTCGGTGCGCCAGTGGAAGTATGGCCTCGATGGCTAAAAAAAGCGAGTTACGGAGCTTTGCGGGATGTATTACGGACTTTCGGCTGGAGCTCCATCATAAGCTCGGCGAAATGTTCAGGAGATTGCTTGTTCATCTGGATTTCCCCTTCGATGAGCACGATAGCAGCAGTGTCGTTTTCAAGCTTCAGCCGTTCGATCTGCTTTTCGAGGCCTAAATTGTAGGTCGATGAGAGCGGTATCAGCGATTTTTGGAACGCTTCTTCGATGGCGGATTCTTTCTCAAGGTGCTTGGTCAATTCCTCCTCAGCGTCAGGAATGTTCGCGAGAAGGGCATCAAGTTTTTGGGGTATTGTAGGACCATTTTTCTCCCAACTTGCGATTTCAATATCGAGCTTATACTCCATTGTGACTCGCCCATCTTTAAGTTTGCGAACCTGGCGTTTGAGGGTTCTTTCAAACGACGAAAAATTAGTTTTCAGATCGGTTTCATGCGCTGTGAGGTAAGGTTTCGCGCGGTCCTGCATGATTTTCCGAGCTTTTGCAAAAAAACCAGTGACGTCGAATTTAGGGAGTGCCTGGGTGCTTGCTTTCTCAGGGACTTCGGGCTCTGGCCGTAGTGGCTCGATGGTGCATTCGGTAGTCGGGCTGGGTTCGACTTTTTGTGGCGGTGCTTCGAGTTGCGTTTCGGGTGCGGGTTCGGGAGCGACCGGCGGTTTGATTGTCTCGCTTGGCTCCACGGGGGCAGCGCTTTGGGGCTTCGCAGGAGCATCGACCACAGGGGCTTGCTGCTTGGTGAGGTAAACGTAGGCCCCGACTCCAATCGCTAACAAAAGCAGGACCCTAACAATCATCGGGGCGTGCGATGATTTTTTAATTTTCACCGGACGCCGCGCTTGAATCGGTCCTGCAACGCGCGGACCGCCTGGGCCATGGCTCGCGGCGACTCCTGGGTGGACACCTCGCGATCCTGATACTGCGGCAATGATTGCGAGGTCTTTTGCCATCTCAGCCGCGCTGGAATAGCGCCCTGCCGGGGCGACATGAGTCGCTCGCCGGACAATCACATCATAACGCGGATCACATCGGGAAATCACCGATGGAGGACGCGGATCGTCAGCAGGCAGCTTTCCTGTGAGAAGCTCGTGCAAGAGGACTCCGACGGAATAAATATCCGAGCGGTAGTCCACGGATTGCGGGTCATTCACGACCTCCGGAGCGGTGTAGTGTGGAGTTCCGAAAATTTCCTCACCTTCCTGTACTTTGCGTTCTATCGGACGTGCGAGGCCGAAGTCTCCAATTTTCGGCCGGGCATTTAAATCTAGCAGAATATTCGACGGCTTGATATCGCGATGGATGATTCCGTTCTCGTGGGCATGGGCAAGGCCGTTACAGATATCCGTGACAAGCCGATTGACTTCTCCTGGGTCGATTGCTTGGCCGTGGGCGGAGTGGTAAATCGATTTTCCAGGCACATACTCCATGATGATGAAGAGCATGTCATTCACTTCGCCAAAATCGTAAACGCCAACCAGATTCGGGTGATTGAGACGCGCCATTGCCTTTGCTTCAGCCTCAAAGGCCTCACAGAATGCGGCGTCCTTGCTGAATTCCTTTGGCAAAATTTTAAGAGCGACCGTGCGATCAAGCGATTTTTGAACGGCGCAATACACGGCACCCATTCCGCCGGTGGCGATCAAGCTCTCGATTTCATAGCCCGGGAAGAGCTCGTTCAGCTCGGCAGGGTCAGGTGCCAGAAAGCCGGCAGATGCGTGCAAATCGCTCATGAGGGGTGAAATTGCGGGCGATAGTGGCTCGCGAATGCGTTTATGCTCAATCAATGCGGAATTTCAAGCCTTATGATCTTTTGAATCATCAATCGCCGACTGAAATGTGCGACTTCTGAGAACACAAGGTCAGTAAATGATCCACTTTTTTCATGATTCATCCATCGATTTGTTTTTATCCCGAATCCCGCCTTGCCATCACCGCCAAAACCGTCCATAGCCCGCCCCCCTTCTCACAGAGGTCGTATCTTATCCACTTGTTCCCATGTCCTTGAAAATTCGAAATCTCGCCATTATCGCCCACGTTGACCATGGGAAAACCACCCTCGTTGACCAGCTTCTTCAAGCCGGCGGCACTTACCGTGAAAACCAAGCCACCACCGAGCGGGCAATGGATTCCATGGATCTCGAACGTGAAAAAGGCATCACCATCAAGGCGAAAAACACCGCCATTCTCTGGGAAGGCTACACGATCAACATCGTCGATACTCCAGGCCACGCCGACTTCGGTGCCGAAGTGGAACGCGTGATGAAAATGGTCGATGGGGTGCTCCTCGTTGTCGATGCTTCCGGTGGCCCACAAGCGCAAACCCGCTTCGTTTTGCGTAAAGCGATGCAGGAAGGCCTCAAGCCGATCGTCGTCATCAACAAAATCGACCGCCCGCTCGCCACTCCGCTCAAGGTTCACGATCAAGTGCTCGAACTCTTCCTCGACCTCGACGCCGATGACGAGCAATTCAACGCGCCTTTCGTCTATGGTTCCGCCCGCGACGGCTATTTCATGGACCATCCCGATGATGAGCGGAAAGATTGTATTCCTCTTCTCAAGAAAATCATCGAGTTCATCCCAGAGCCGATTGCTGACCCTGAGGCACCGTTCCTAATGCTCGTTTCTAACATCGAGTGGGATGAATACGTCGGTCGTGTGGCCGTCGGAAAAGTCCTCGGCGGCAGCGTGAAAAAGGGCGACACCATTTTCCTCCTTCGCCAAGACGGCACCAAGGTGCAATCCAAGGTCCTCAAAACCTTCACCTACTCGGGCCTCGCCACCGCCGACTCCGATGGTTGCGGCGCGGGCGGCATCGTCGGCATCGCCGCTGGTATTGAAAACATCGACATCGGCGAAACCATCGCCGGTAGCGCTGAACAAGAACCGCTTCCATTCGTCGCCATCGACCCGCCAACCGTGTCGATGCAGTTTTCTATCAATGACGGCCCGCTCGCCGGCAAGGAAGGCAAACACGTCACCTCCCGCGCCATCCGCGAGCGCTTGATGCGCGAATTGAAAACGAATATCTCTATCACCGTCGAGGACACCGATATGTCGGGTGTCTTCAACGTTTCCGCCCGTGGAGCCATGCAGATCGCCGTGCTCGTAGAGCAAATGCGCCGCGAAGGCTTCGAAGTCCTCGTTTCCCGCCCGGTCGTGATCTATCGCCGCGACGACAACGGCAAGCTGCTAGAGCCTTTCGAGACACTCTATGTCGAAGCTCCTGGCGACTACACCCAAGGCATCCTGAAAATCCTCATGAACCGCAAGGGCCTGATGGAACACATGGACACCGAGGCATCCGGCCGCGTCTTCATTCAAGCGACCATCCCGACTCGCGGCCTGATCGGCTTCGAAACCGAGTTGGTCAATCTAACATCCGGTCACGGCATCATGTCCCACCTCTTCAAGGAATACGGTCTGCACGCCGGTGAAATCCAAAACCGCACCACGGGCACGCTCGTTTCCATGGATTCCGGCACCGCCACCCCGTTCTCCCTGCAAACACTCGAAGACCGCGGCATCCTCTTCGTCGCTCCTGGCGATGCGGTTTACGGCGGCATGTTAGTAGGTGAAAACCCACGCGTCGGCGATCTTCCTGTGAACCCAGTGAAAGAGAAACACCTCGATAACATGCGTTCGTCGGGTAAGGACAAAACCTCCAAGCTCACTCCGGCCCTGCGGTTCTCGTTAGAGCGTGCGATCGAATACATCGATGCTGACGAACTCGTCGAAGCCACCCCGCTCAACATCCGTTTACGCAAACGCATCCTCGACGCTAACGTCCGCAAGCGGGCTCAAAAAGGCACCGAAGACCGCGCTGTGCGCTAACACCGGGAGCGCGGAATTCATTCCGCAAGTCTCATTTAAAAAAGCCTCTCGTGAAAACGGGAGGCTTTTTTAATTTGGTGGAACCATCATTCTCGCATTCTTGAGAGCATGAGAATGTGAATTATCGGGATCAATCTAACGACTAAGCCGTGTGCGATAGTTTCACTGTTAGCGCTTGAAATTTGCAATGGAGCAGGAATTTGAAATGCCACGCGATTACGTAATATCGCTGAGTCCGGAATTCTGGCAGAGTCTGACCGTCAGCAAGCAATTTGCTTTCCCCTCCTCACCCCGAGGAGGGCTTACCCCCCAAACATCCCCCCATGAAAATGAGCTTATCAAGCACCCCGAGTGCTTCGGTCAAGGCCGATGCCGGCCGTCTCGCAGACTTCGTCCTGTTCACTCAGCGCGGCTGCATCCTGAACCTCTCGAAAGAGTTGAATCGCGGCAACTTGTCGTATCCACAATTCTTTCTGCTGACTTATCTTTCCAGCGAAGAATATCTAACCATGACGGACATCGCCGGGAAAATGGGTCACTCGACGGCAGCGGCAACCGGCCTAGTGGATCGCATTGAGAAGTTAGGTTACGTGGAACGTGTCCATGCTTCGGAAGATCGGCGGAAGATCATGGTGCGCATCACTCCGAAGGGTGTAGAATTCGTCTCCCACATGCGTAAAGAAATCGCGACCGATCTGGTGGGCATTCTCTCCTCGATGGACGAGGAGGAGGCGGAAACCGTGGAGCACACGAAGCGCGCCATTTCCTCACGGATGATTGCGTGATTTGACGGATGAGAGAACTGTGACTTATGTGTGTGAACACGGGCTCGATTTGGCATTCTAGTGTCGCTTAAAATTCAATATGCCGGGTGGAGTGATGGTCGTGGTTGCTGCGTCTCGCAGCAACGGGTCGATGCGTTGGTCGGTGTTCCGTCTTCAAGGGTGATTCCGTTGCGGCGAGACGCCGCATCCACGTTATGCCAACCTGTCCGTCACTTTGAATTTTACGCGACACTCGCCTCGCGCTGGATGACGGCACCGATCCGTTAGTCTCTAACGGCCAACCCGCTGATTTTGAAATATGAGGGAGGCGTCGTGACTTTGCAGTATCCGAAGGCTCCCGGCCGTCTCACTCAAATCGTGCAACTGACGAGCAGCAGCAATCTAGTCGACTGGACTCCTTTACAGGCATTTTCCACCCCTGCTCTATTTACCTCATCAGGGTTCGCAGACATTTAGCAAACCATCGGGTCGCCCGGCTTCACGAAGCGATTCTTTCGGCTAGGTGTGGATCCATAAGCGCACGGCCAAGCGAAAGATCGTGGACACGAGTGATGCGGGCTGTTAGTCAAAGAGTCTTGTTCAGATTTCGCTTCTACGAAATAAAATCGATATGATTTTTGTAGCAAACTGCATTTCCCCGCAAACTATCGAACTCACGGTTCGGGCCCTCGCGATCAGCCTAATTTGTGGGCTGAGGCGGTGCGCCCACGACCCTTGATTTTTTGAAGGCAAAAAGCTATTGGACATGTTTCCCGATCTGCGTTATAGATCATTAACGCTTGGAAAACAATTTTCCCAGCAGTGTGTTAGTCTAATCCGAAATATACCATGAAAATCTACTTAATTACCACAACAGTGGCATTGCTCAGTTTCTCTTGTGAGCGGAAGGAAGTGACAATCAACCCACCGGGGGAAACGAAAGAAACAACCATTGTGGTGCCCGCAGCTGCTTCTAAGACCGAGAAGAAGACGGAAACCAAATCGACCACCACGCCAGATGGCACCACCACCGAAAAGACGGAAACGACCGAGAAGAAGTAGTCGCTCCACTGTTTCACGATAGCTTAGAAAGCCGGACGCACTGAAAACGCGTTCGGCTTTTATTTTGAGAAGGCGGCCATGCGCTCCTGATGGGAGTTTTTCCATTGTTCAAGTGATGTCGGCGGAGTCTGAGAAATGCGATGGGGAGTTGGCAATGGCGCTTCGCACCGTTTCCTTGAATTTACTTGTCTTGCGCCTCACAACGATTAAGAACCAAAGTGCTTTTGGACTTTGCCGTGAAGATTCCAAGACGGCTCAATTCTTAATGGAAAAATCTCATGAAAGCCAATTATCGCGCCGCTGCTTCAGCCGGATTGATCCTAACTGCATGCGCCAACGTGGGCCAAGGATCTACGACCGTGCAGACTACCGTTGGGCCGCATGCTGCCGCCAGTAACTTTGATCTTCTTTTTTCCACTCCTCTTACGACTGTCGAGCAGCTTGTTTCAATTAGTGACGGCTCCGTGAATACAGGTGAGGGCGCGACGATGAGCATCAGCGGAATTCTTTCTGATGACTCGCTAGTGCAGTTGTTTTCAAAAGTCTCAAGTCCGTTTCAAAATGTTTCACTCAGCACGATCACAGGAAATGTGTTTTCTCCTTTCGCCACTCCGCAGTCGGTTAAAGGCTTGCGGTTCACGTCAACCGGATCTGCTGCACTGGGAACGTTCGCCTTTCCCGCTTTGACCGTGCTCACGTTTGCTGTCGTGCCCGAGCCTGCAGCCGCCATCATGATGCTACTGGGATTGATTTTTCTGGCGGTCCGCCACCGCAGGAAGATCGCTTGAGTTCGCGTGGATAACATTGTTCTAATCGAACAGTCACAAATCTGATAGATTTGCAAGCCGATCTGATAATACGTTTGGCCGCGAAACTCAGTCATTGGAGAAATCAAAGCGTCGTTCGAACTCGGCGAATTTTCCGTTAGGGCTACGGAAGATTTCTTCCACATATTCGATGCTGACACCGAAAGCGCCGCCAAGCGCGTCGGTTGCGCTCTTGATGACATGGTCCACCTCTTCACAGGTCAGCGGTTGGGCGACTACCAGTCGGAAGCACACATGATTCCGCGAGGTCTGGATGACCTGATGCTGGCGGATGGAGCGGACTTTCATGACCGCAGCGTGACCATAGTACGGTGGGCGCAGGTCTCCGGATGGAAGCATGAGAAGATCGCGCGCACGCCCTGGAATCGCTTCGAGGATGGGCAAGCTGCGACCACAAGGGCAGGGGCCTTCTCCCACGGTGGCGAGATCCCCGATTTCATAACGGAGCAGGGGCATGGCAAAATTGTGGAGTGGTGTCACGATGACTCTGCCTGTCTCGCCCGCAGCGCAGGGATGTCCGTCCGAATCCAGCACCTCGATGATCGATTTTTCGGACTGGAGATGCCAGCGGCCACCTTCGAGGCACTGATAGGCCATCGCTCCCGTTTCCGCAGCGGTATAGGTGCTTGCCAGCGGGGCACCCCAAACTTCACGACAAAGCCCCGCGAGTTCCGGTGGGCTCGCCTCGCCCACACCGATGGCTTCTATCAGAGGCGGCAGTGTGATCCCTTCGCCGCGCGCGTGACGGAGGATTTCTAGCAGTAGCGATGGAAACGTGCAGAGGTAGTCGGGCTTGAGCTCGCAAATGGTCGCGATCAGTGCCCGGATAGGCGAGCGGTAATCCAACAGGAAACTCGGTCCTGTAGGCCAGATCACTGAGGCGGGAGGTCCCCAATCCGCCATGGAGCGCAGGTGAATGTTCTCATCTATCAGCTCTCGGCGATCATCCCGCAGGATTGATAGAAATTTTCCTGATAGATCGCGACCACGCCAGACATGCTCGCGCAATTGAAATGCCTGCCAATAGAAATAATCGAGGGTGCTGCGGGCGATACGCACGGGGCGTCCAGAAGAGCCGGAAGTGACACTTTCCCCCACGACCCCATGTCCGTTAGGAAGATCGGTTACGCGCAGCTGGTCCCCCAGTGATTGAACCTCGGCACGTGATAGAATGGGTAGCGTGGCCCAACGTTCGTTCCATTCCGGCATGGAGAGCGGTGCTTGATTCCGTGTCTCCGGATCGAGGCCCGCGGCTCGCAGTCGATCGCGCCAGAAGGGCAATTGCGCACCTGCGTGGTCCATGAGTGCCTCAGCCTGTGGACGCCGTGCCATGGCCAGTTGCTCATCAATCATAAATTGGCTTTCCGCAAGCTGCCCGAGGACAGCGAGCAATGCAGCGGCGGGCGCTTGTGGTATCGCCGGCCAGACGGCACCGGGGAAAGCCGGAGAAGGCGTCGGCGAGTTCATTCGCCGATGTTATCTGCCTCGTGCCGCTTCCCAAGAGTAAACAGCACTTCCTGCACTTGGAGCGGTCGTTTTTGGACTCAGAAAAACTCGCCTAGCCAAAAAAATATCCGAGGATCACCGAATAAGCACCGACATCGCTGCGTCGGAGTTACTGAATTATTCAACCTATGAAAACGATACTTGCCCTTGCTTCATTTGTCTTCGCAGCTTCCGCCTTTGCACATGACCACGCAGAAGCCGACCGAAACCACTCCGATCATGATAGTGACGAAGCGTATGACGCGGCCCGCCATGCGGATGCTGCCCACGCCCATGCCGATTACGTAGCAAGGCATGGTGATTACTACCATGCCGCTATCGACTATGCCCACGCAGCCGCTGACGCGAGGCGTGCGGATGAGGCGGCCCGCCACGCTGCCGAGGCTCGCCGGCATGCCCGCCAAGCCGAAGAGGAGGAATACTACCAACAAAGTCATTGTTACCACGGTCACTGAGATTTCGTGGCGTTCCCCGGAGGCTAGCGGTTAGGGGAACGTGGGGACAATCTTCCTGCCGAAATTCCATTCGCGTGGGGGAAATTCCGCGTTTGTCCGGCTACTTACATGCAACCTGACGGTGACATTGGCTCCATGGCGTCTTTTTTTGTGAGGCAATGGGCGCCCCTGATTTTCGCTAACCCGATCTTGATTTCGGCGGATAGAGAAGTGAAACTTGAGGGCAAAGAGAAAATCCCAGCGAAATGTTTGATCCAAAAATTGTGCCTACCAAATCCGTGATCGCAGAACTTGAGCCTTTTGCAGGCCTCGGAATGGAGCGCATTGTGCTGGTCTCGACGGAAGATGAAGCGGAAGCGGCGTTTCGCGATCTTGCGCAGGCAAGGGATGTCGGGTTTGATACAGAATCCAAGCCAACTTTCCTCAAAGGGCAGCAATCCGAGGGACCGCATGTGCTGCAATTCGCGACTTCCGAGCGGGCTTATATTTTTCAATCCCATATCACCGAGTCACGGGCGGTGATTGTTAGGCTATTAGAGTCCGAAGAGATTCAGAAGATCGGATTCGATTTACGAGGGGATCTAACTCATATTTGGAGGCGATTCGGAATCCGACCCGGCGGGATTGTTGATCTGGATCGCTCGTTTCGAAAGCTAGGCTATCGCAATGCGGTCGGAGCGAAGTCTGCGGTCGCGATGCTGTTCCAGCGGCGGTTGATGAAGTCGAAGAGCGTGACCACCTCGAACTGGGCCAGCCACAAGCTATCAGACGGACAATTAGTATATGCTGCGAATGATGCTTATGCAGCGCTCATGGTCTATCAGTCGTTAAATCAGGCGTGAGCTAGACCGTTTGGCAGAAGTCATTTCCAAACTGTAGCGGCGGTCTGCGACCACTTCTGTTTCTCCTTTTCTAGCAATCAAGCCATTCATTTGGGTAGAGCGCTTGTGGGGAGGGCTATTGGGCTTTTGCTCAGTATTTTGCCCAATGACGTCTCTCGGGGTCCTTTGCATCCGGGCACGCAAAATGTCCCGCTGTCTTGAGGACAATGGGTGGCTTTGCCTGCCTTGACTCTATTTTCCGGTGGCCTGCTTGTTGGCCAAGTAGCGTTTACGCGAGCTCTCACGCGCCAGGTCTGCTTCACGCGCCCGTGCCTTGAGGCCGATGATGAGTTCCGTTTCGCTAACCATTCCCTGCGCGTAAAAATGAAGAAGCTCGATCATGCGCTTGCTCGGACGCCGACCGGTCTAAAGCTGCAATAGCAGCACTAGGATCATGACCAGATAGAGCTGGATCCTCACGCCCTTCTCGCTTTCCGCGAACCAGTGACCCGCTTTCACGATCTTTTTCAACCACCAGAAAAACAGCTCGATCTGCCAGCGCTGGCGATACATTTCAGCGACGACGTGTGCATCCGCATCCTCAACGTCGAGATTGGTGGCGAGTAGGATCACCTTGTCAGGTCGCTCCAGCCAGATGATCCGGACCCGGTGATGGTCGCGGGTTTTCTTTGACTTGCCCATGCGCACCCACGCGTGGCGCTGGATCCCTAACGCTTTCTCTTCCTCGCTCACGGCGATTTCCTCAAGGATCTCCAGGTGGGTGGCCTGCTTGATGCGAACGACGAAATTCACACCTTCTTCGGTGAGATCGTGGAGGTTTTTGTGATTGCTACCGAAGTTTCTATCACCGACTTCGACGCTCGGGGCACCTCCATTCTCCGCCGCAGATGAGTTGGCACGGAGGTCTTGCCACTTCTTCTTTTCATCGACCCTCGCGGAGGTGACCGCACACGCGAGTGGACATAGGGCGATGGGATCGAAGCTGACATGGAAGCGCACGGAGGCGGTTTTCCTGCCATCTTTTCTAGCCATGCCGGCACCGAAAAGGGCCCAGGTCATTCTCGGCAAGGCGGCGAATACGCTGCTGTCCACCACTCTCAGGGCGAACTTGCCGAGTTGGGCGGCATCGGGACATGGGGCTTGAGAATCGAAGTCACCCGCTTGTCGAGCGGCCTGCCGGACCTGCGCGCGAGCTTCGCCGCTGAGTTGCGCGATGATGGGCAGTAACATTTCCTCGGGCACATGGGCCTGTGCCTTTGAAACACTGGCGAGATCCATCGCGAAGCAGCGGTAGCGCTGCCTGAACTCTTCGATTTCGGAGGCACGGCAAAGGCCGCGCAACGAGTCGCAGGTGGGGACATAAAGGCCTAACAGCATGAATCCGAGATAGTCCTGAATCGAGAAGGTCCGATTGCCATGACTCCATGTTGCCGGGATCTCGGCGGTGGGAAACGCTGCTTCGAAGAGGATTCTGGCCCTGTCGATAAGGTTGAAATCAACGGCACTGGGTGTCTCGATTGGTGACGATGCCGAGGATTTGACGGAGGTTGGCTTGGGCACAAGGGCATTCAACCTATTGCCGGGAAAAGTACAAGTGACAGTTTCGTCACATTAACTAACAACCCGCATTCGAAAAGGAGAAACAGAAGTGGTCTGTGACCGTCGCTGGCCTTCCGCACGTCCGGGCTTTTTGCCGAGGGCAAGTCCAGGTCGAAGGAAAAATTCCGCAGCGAGCTTTAAATTCATCCGGGATCTCTTCCGCCACGAATTTCTAATACCGATTCGGAAAGAATGATGATAGACGAGATTCTGTTGTTATGGAAGACTCCACTTCCGAACTGCTCAAACGTCCCTAAACCGGGTTTAACAATGAATTACTATTTTCGACGCATCTCCGCACACCTGGCCTCCATCACATTTGTCCTGCTTGCCGTTTCATGCGAAAAAAACGCTTCTAAGGGCACTCAAGATCCCGCCACCTCCGGAGATCCCGGGCCAGTCGAACACATCGACGCTGCCGAACGAGTCGCAGCCGCCAAACTGGTCCCAACCCTGGATCCGGTCCAGAATGACATCCGAATCTTCAAGGCGGAAATCCGCGGCGCATTCGATGAAAGGAAATTCGACCTGTTGGAAAAAACAGCCGCCGAGCTGCGCCAGTCAAAAGCCCTGTTCGGCGAAGGATCGTGGAAGCTCAAGATTTTCTACGATGCGCTTGAGGAACGCTTTAACCAAGGACAGGATTTTTGGCTAACTGATATCAAGACTTATGAGGCATGGGAAAAGTCCTACCCTCACTCCCTGGCGCGGAGAATCGGTTCTATCAAGCTCCTAACCGCTTACGCATGGTATGCGCGAGGCAGCGGGTACGCAAGAGATGTCACTGAGGAGAACCACCGGTTATTCCAGGTGCGCCTTGAAATGGCGGCAAAAGTCTTCGCTGAGACCCGTGACCTGCCGGAAAAAGATCCTTGCTGCCAACTCGCCGCCATGACGATCGCCCTCGGACAAGGCTGGTCGAAAGCTAGGTTTGACGCCCTTCTCACGGAGGCGACCGCCCTCGATCCCACCTTCTGGCATATCCATCCCATGCGGTGTTACTCGCTCCTTCCCAGATGGTATGGCGAGGAGGGAGAGTGGGAAGCGTATGCCGAGAAGGCTTCACAGCAAAGCGGCGGACTTGGCGATGAAGCTTATGCCCGCATCGTGATGAGCATGAACTCACATTATGGAAACACGTTCCGGGAATCCAAAGCATCCTGGCCGAAGACCAAAACCGGACTGGCCATCCTCAAGACAAAATTTCCAGCGTCCTTGGAATTTCCCAGCCAGATCGCCCGGCTTGCCACCATGGGAGATGATCAAGTGCTCGCCAAATCCGCCTTCGCTGAAATTGGCGATCGATTTCTCGAAAGCGTCTGGAAGAAACCCGAGCGTCTGGTCCATTTCCGCACGTGGGCCGAGACAGGGAAATGGTAAGCTGAACGACCGGGGGAGGGACTATCACCGGGTTATGATCTTGCAGGACCATCGGCGGGGTCTTGGCGGGGTCTTGGCGGGGTCGGTCCCAAATAACAGACATTTGACCGCATCTGGTGGTTTTTAATGGGGCGGACAGCTGGTTGTATAATTGGGTATCTATCATCTGAACGAATGCACCCGCCAACCAAAGCGCTCGTTTGCCCTTTCTAGCAAATCCGTCCAAACAAAGCGATTCTTGTCGTCCTCAAACATGTTTTTCCCGCCGTCACCCC
This sequence comes from Akkermansiaceae bacterium, assembly GCA_043758615.1. Lineage (GTDB taxonomy): Bacteria > Verrucomicrobiota > Verrucomicrobiia > Verrucomicrobiales > Akkermansiaceae > Luteolibacter. The sequence goes on along the minus strand of JAYVNE010000199.1, from coordinate 29,250 downwards.
GCATGATACACCGCACCCGCCGCTTCATATCGCAATGGTCTCGCCATGAGCAATGCCTAACTCTAACGAGTTACCAGTCAATGTCTGTTATTCTGGACTGGTACCCCGAAGACAGACCCCGAAGCAATAGAGCCTCATGGATGCGTCGGTCTCTACTCTTCGTGTAATGCTCTCTGAACCAGATCGCTTAGCATTTTTGATTGCTCGCGGGGTTTGCCGATACCAACGACTTCCCCGTCGATTACCTCCTTCTTAAGGTTGATCCTTGCAGTCACCTGAAGGTTGAGAGCTGCAACAGAGCCCTTAGCGTGTGCGGTCTTAAATTCCTCCCAAAGCTTTTGTGAGTCCTCCTCCGAGAGAATCAACTTTGCATTGAACGAAACGTTTCCATATTCTAACGAAACCTCATATGGTGACCGTTTCATGTTCACCGATTGAATCAAGTAAACATGGTCCACGTAGTAGGACAAAGGTTTTGATCTGGAGGACTTCGACAGGCTTTTTCCTGCCTCTATCTTCGTCAATGGCTTCGGCGATTCCGGAAGCTCGATCACGTCATCGTCTCCCATCTTCCCGATGAGATTTGTTCTCAGAGGACCTTGCAATTCTCGCGATGCTGCCACCACCCCTTCGACACTCTTGAGCATCCTTTCCATCGTTTCTCCACGTGCTCTCTCCAAAGCAGTGTCACCTTCTGACTCAGCCCGCTTCAACCGGGCTGCCTGAACCGCTGCGATGATTACTGGCAATTTGTAGATGCCAAGACCAGCGATGATCGCTGTCAATAATGCAATTTGTGATTCTAGTGGCACTGATTTATAGAGTGTTACAAATTCCTTGGTTAATTGAAGCCAACCATCCATGGAGCCATTTCTCACGTCTAGGGCGATTACACCGTGATCAGTTTTGGGCAGATCAATCCCGACGTTTTTTAGTTCCTGTCTGACTTTCCCATCAAAATCTACAATGAATTTCGCCACGGGTTTATCAACAAGACCACTCCATTTTTTCCCTTTGATGTGAACCCGGAGATTGAGTGACGCAATGTCAATTGAGTATTTCTCATCCCCTTGGGCCTGAGCGGCAATTGCAGCTTCAAGTGTTTTGAGAATTTTGTCGTGGTCAGGTTTTAGTTCCATGAGCGATGGATTTATATCTAATTGCTACTGTCGGTGGCTAGCAAAAAACTACTCAGTAGTGAGGATCTTGAATTTTGGGTGTTTTTGGTCCGACAAGATCCTGTTGGGAGTTACATGTTGGGCAGTCCCGAATTTCAAGTGTTTGGATCTGGTTAGCGGTGACGAGTCGCGGCAGTCTGGGGAAGATGGGCTTTGCGCTTGGAAAGCGCGGCCACGAATGAAAAACGGCCGGAGGATTTCTCCACCGGCCGTGATGATCTTTGTGAGCGCTCAGCCGATGACTTCGGGCCAGTCGGTGTGGGACATCACGCCGCGTGGCTTGTCGGTGCGCTCATAGGTGTGGGCACCGAAGAAGTCGCGTTGGGCTTGCAGCAGGTTTGCGGGGAGAACGGCGCTACGGTAACTATCGTAATAGCCGAGGGAGGCGCTGAACGCTGGAACGGGAATTCCTGCGAGGGTGGCGAGTGAGATGACTTCGCGCCAGTTTTGTTGGAATCCATTGAGCAGATTCGTGAAGAACGGGGCGAGCATCAGGTTGCTCAGTTTCGCATCGGCGCGATAGGCTTCAGTGATGTCATTGAGGAAGCGGGCACGGATGATGCAGCCGCCGCGCCAGATGGCAGCGATCTTCGCGAGATCGAGATCCCAGCCTTTTTCCGCACCCATGGCGGCGATGAGGTCCAGGCCTTGAGCGTAGGAAATGATCTTGGAGGCGAAGAGCGCGTCGTGGACTTTTTTCACGAGCGCGGCTTTGTCGCCGGTGATTTCGGCCTTCGGGCCGTGAAGCACGCTGCTTGCGGCCACGCGTTTGTCTTTCATCGAGGAAAGGATGCGGGCTTCGACGGCGGCGTTGATGGTGGAAATGACGACGGCGTTTTCGACCGCGTTGATGAGCGTCCACTTGCCGGTGCCTTTTTGGCCAGCGGTGTCGAGGATGAGATCGACCAGTGGCTTGCCGGTTTCAGGATCAATTTGTTCGAAAATTTTCGAGGTGATTTGGATGAGATAACTTTCGAGGTCGCCTTCGTTCCAATCGGTGAAAACGGTCGCGAGTTCGGCGGGGGTGAAGCCCGCAGCTTTGAAGATGTTATAGGCTTCGCAAATGAGCTGCATGTCGCCGTATTCGATGCCGTTATGAATCATCTTCACATAATGGCCAGCGCCGCCGGGTCCGATGTGGAAAACGCAGGGCTCGCCATCGACTTTCGCGGCAATGGATTCAAAAATCGGCTTCATGACTTCCCAGGTGGAGGCCGGGCCACCAGGCATGATCGATGGGCCTTTGCGGGCGCCTTCTTCACCGCCGGACACGCCAGCGCCGATGAAGCGGAAGCCGAGATCGCCCAGCCATTTGTCGCGGCGCTCGGTGTCGGTGTAGAGGGAGTTTCCGCCGTCGATGATGATATCACCTTTATCTAGCAGCGGGATAAGCGACTCGATGACGGCATCCACGGGGCCACCGGCTTTGACCATGATCATGACCTTGCGCGGGGAGGCGAGGGACTGGACGAAGCCTTCTAACGTATGCTCGCCGACGATTTTTTTGTCAGGATGTTTACCGACGAATTCATCCGTGACGGTGGTCGTGCGGTTGTAAACCGAGACCTGGAAGCCACGGGATTCCACGTTGAGAACGAGATTCTGACCCATGACGGCCAGACCAATAAGTCCGAAATCGCTATTGCTCATGATGTAGTGTTTCTAAATAGGGAGGAGCGTGGTGTAACGGGCAAAGGTGCATTCGTGCAACCCCTTGTTGCCAATTCTCCATGCATTTCGCACATTGCGGGGGTGAACTTACCGAATGCCATCACATTTTCGCGTTTAATCATGACTGCGGCCTTCGTGGTGGCGGTGTCTCAGCGCAATCTGCCTGGATACGGTATTGGCCTCACGCTTTTCATCATCGCGGCGGCGAGCGATTGGCTGGACGGCTACTTGGCGCGGAAAATGGGCCTCGTCACACCGCTGGGAAAATTGATGGATCCGCTGGCGGACAAAATCCTCGTAAGCGCGGCATTCATTTTTTTCACCGAACGCGGACTTTGCCCGGTGTGGGTGACGGCCTTGATCATCGGGCGGGAATTCCTTGTCACCGGTCTGCGCACCATCGCCATCGAGGCGGGGCATGTGCTGGCGGCAGACAATTTGGGGAAATGGAAAACCACCTTTCAACTCGCCTATCTCATCACCGGCCTCATTTGGCTGACGGGTGAAAAAGCGAAAGAAATGTTTCCCGTGGTAGATTCCCTAAAACACATCGCCCGCCCGTATGCGGAAGGGGGTTGGCTACAACCGATTTTCCTATGGGCTGCGGTCGCTCTAACCGTAATCTCCGGCTGGAATTATTTGTGGGGATCAAGGAATCTTCTACGGGGGAGGTGATTAGAAAGTTTGCGCTTCAAGGGAGACGTTCCATTTTGCGGCAGAACCAGAGGCTGCGCTGCGGCTACGCTCATTCGTGCGGTCAATAAGTTCGACGGTATCCTTTTTGCGAGTCTTTCCCCGTATTGCCAAAAATGCCAGAGCTTCAATGAGGCAACACGCCTCCGCGATCACGTGTGGTGACGGCATTGACAGTTTTTGGGGGGCGCATAACATCAAATCGGTAGTGCTTTGCCATATTCGTCAAGCCTAAGCGATTCCACCTCCCTGCTCACTTACCCGGCATTTCCGGACTCCGTGATTTTTTTTAAACCAGATCCCCCCGACCACATATTCATTCCTATGGCGCAAAACGCCGTTTGGATCGAACGTCTGCTGTGGGTTTTCGTGCTTTCCTTCGCGCTGGATCATCGGAACGAAATTTCCGGAACGAGCGGTGGTAGCACGGGGCTGGACCAAGTGATTTTCCTGATACTGAGCGTCTGTTCGACTTTCGCGATGGTGATCATCGGGCGTCGATTTCTGTTAGTGAGACCTGGAGCTTGGGTGATTGGATTTTGGGCCATGTTCATCGCCTTCATGCTGGCAAATGCAACGCTTCAGGGAGTGCCGCTAGCCCGCTCGGTCCGCGTGATTTTACCTTTGATCCTTTGTTTGTTCAGCATGATGAATTCGCACATCGCTGGGTGTGCAGGGCTATCGCCAACGCGGATTGTTAGGCCCTTGCTCATTGCGGCATGTGTGAATGTCATTTGGAAAATCTTTTACGGGCTATTCGTCACGGGCGTCACTTTGGAAACGGCGCGGCTGGAAGTGTTGAGTCCGGCGAATGGCTGGATCGCAGCGTGGATCGCTTGTGCCATGTTGCTACGAACGCGATTTCACTGGGGGATCTTGGTGGCAAGCGGGATTATTTTCTCCGGCATCTTAATCACTATTACACGCTCGCTATTCTTCCCAGTGCTCATGGCGGGGTTTGCTGCGATGATCTGCTTTGTGCTTTGTGTTAGGTGGGGGCAGTTCGCGTGGACGAGTATTTGGAAGCGTCTTATCCCCGTCGCAGCAGCAGGGATGTTAGTCGTAGTGGCCATCGCGGGCGTTGCGGTCTTCCAGCCAGTGGTGCTGGAACGCTGGGGCGAGCGCTTGTTTCATAATACAGCGACGCAGAATCTCAGCGCGGATATTTCTTACCTCACGCGCATGGCAGAGGCAGACGCGATGATGAAAATTCTCCGCGAAGACCCCGTGCATTTCATCAATGGAAAAGGCATTGGTTCCAGCTACTACTGGGACCGCGCCTACCTATCGGAAATCAATCTCGTGATTCCTAGCGACGATGACAATTTCGATGGCATGTGGTTTGCGGGTCATTCCATCTGGACCTATAGCCTTCTATCAGGCGGGGTGATCGCGCTGGTTTCTTATTTGGTGCTTTTCGGAACCGCCTCCAGCCTGAGCCTGATTGCGGCAAAGATGAACGCATCGGACCCCGGGCCGGACCAGTGGCTCGCCTTCCTACCATTCGTCGCGACCTGCTGCCTACTGAGTGAGACTCTAACTTCAAATCCTTTTCAGGAAAGGCTCGTTGGAGTGCTCTATGGCCTCATGGTGGGCTTGCCGCAGGCCTTTATCGTGCGGTCATCGTGGATCCACGCGACTTCGCGACCGCTATCGACATCCATAAATTGAAAACCGCTCCGTTAGGTCAGCCTCGACGAGCGATCACGGCATGACCCAGTCTAATTCCGGGCTTTTCCACCCAGCGGTAAGACAGCATCGAAACGCCCACCGTTAGGGCCAGGACTACGGCATATTGGAGGCAGTTAGTGATTTCCGAAGGCGGAGGCGGAAACTTCTTGATCACGAAGTTCAGCATCCAAATCACCACAAAATGCCATAGATACATAGAGAACGAAATCTGACCGATCCTTCTCAAAACCACGGGGATTCTACAATGCTCCAACGCACAGGCGAGAGCCACCGATGCCAGACCTGCTAGATAAGGAGCCACGATTCAGCCCCACGGGTGATCATGCGCGAGTACGAGCAACGCGGTACTCGGCAGACCGAGCAGCAGTATGGCCCTCCTGAAATTGGGATTCCCATGATAGAAAAAGTAACAGATGCCGGCGACAAATGTCGGAAATTGGCACACGATGGAAAAATAGGTAGAAGAGTTCAGCCCTGTCGGAAAGTGGAGCACCTGCGCGGCGAGATGATGAAGCGCCAAGGTAAGCCCAAAGGCCAGAACCAGCGCCCACACGAGCACCCAGCGCCATTTCCTAGCAGCGAGAAATAGAAATGGCACCACTGTGTAAAACAACATCTCGCACCCGATCGACCATCCGCCGGGGACGACATCGGAATTCCCTTCCGGCATCAGCCCATGGAGGAAAAGAAAATTGGCGAACACTTTGACCGCGCTGTAGTCGCTTGGCTGCGTGAAGGGCGTGTAGTGAAACAAGCGGAATGAGATGAACGTGAATGTGCCATAAAACAAAATCCCAAGATAGTAGAGTGGCGCGATCCGAAAAAACCGCCGCAGCATGAAATCCCCATATTCACGCCGCCCCAGCGAAGGCAGCCGATCCAGCGACAGTGCCAAAGTGAAGGCCGACATCACAAAGAAAAGCTGCACCCCGTATTGGCCGTATCGCGAACAGATCTCAAACAACGATCCTATGGGTGTCCTGCCGCCCGTGTGAACGAAGATGACCAGCAAGATGGCGATTCCCCGCAAGGCATCCACATAGTCGAGCTTTTGAAACCTATCGGGCGCGGGTCGCAGTTGGGGGGAATTCATGCGGCAAGAACCTTTACCATCCGCAGAAAGAATTCAAGCGCTACAGCGAGTCTTCGCGCACAAGCACGGTTTTTCTCCAAAAAACTCAGGTGACACTACCGTCACGCAACTCCGCCCTCTGATAGAGAAAAATATCAGGCAGAGTGTCTTTTTAGCGTAAGCTCGATAGAATTTTCTGCTAGATACACTGCCACCCCGCGAAGCCCGCAGAACGCCCCCCCCTACGTGACCACCCCGGAAGCCGCATCCCCGGGCGCGGCGAATTTGAGCAGCCTCCGCTCCAAGCTCCGCACTCCACTGCGGCTGCCCAATTCGAGTCCCATGCCACTCCATTCTTGATTCCCAATCCATGATCTTTTATCACTTTGGAGCACCTCGCCACCATACTTTCGGGTTCACCTCACACGGCACCACCGTTTCACCAAATTAAACAAGATCGTGCCTTCCGATCACCGGAGTAATAATTTCGATCTCATCCGCCTTGTGGCTGCCACACAAGTGGTGCTGTTGCATGCGGTGGAGCATACGGGGCTGCGCGAAACACTGCCGGAGTGGCAGAGGCATGTTTTCAGCCTCATGGCGTGGTTGCCGGGTGTGCCGATCTTTTTCGTGATCAGCGGATTTCTCATCGCTCGCTCTTATGAACGATGCGGCGGGGACCTTGCGGGATATTTTCGGAATCGATCGCTGCGGATTTTCCCGGCGCTCTGGGTTTGTCTGGGGGTGACATTGATGCTCCTCGGGAGTTTTGGATTTCTTCCGGTTTCTTTTCTGAAATCCGGGACGTTTGTGGCCTGGCTGCTAGGGCAGGTGAGCTTTCTCCAGTTTTTCAATCCAGATCAATTCCGAGGCTTCGGGATCGGAGTCGCTAACGGCGCGTTATGGACGATCACGGTGGAGTTGCAATTCTATCTGTTTGTTCCGCTCCTATACGCTGTGGTTTACCGTTCGAGAACGTGGAAGAAACTAACAAGGTTATTACTCTCGTCCCTCTTTCTCGCCTCCTACGCCGCCTACTGCGTCATGAATGTCAAAGTGAACGGTCCGGGAGGATTTACCGGTGCCCCCTTCGCTTTCAAGCTGCTTTACAATACCCTATTTCCCCATCTTTGGATGTTTATGGTGGGGATTTTCATCCACCGCTATTTTGAGCGTCTGCGGAGTTTTCTGGAGGGTAAATTCTTTTATTATATTGGCGCTTATCTGCTATTGGCAACGGTCATCGGATACTTTGCCCCTGAATTCTCAGTGCTATTCTATCTCCTGCTGCTGCCAGCTCGCATTCTCTTGGGATTTGCAACGATCTCTGGGGCCTATAGCGCCAAGTCGCTAACGCGCCGCCTGCTCTGCGGCACGGATATCTCCTACGGAATTTATATCTATCATTCATTGGTCATCAATGCTCTTGTCGAAATGGGATATCTTAAAACGCTCAATGCCATACCAATCGTTTTTCTAACTACGGCCGTGCTGGGTCTCCTAAGTTGGCATCTGATTGAGAAACCCGTGCTCGCCCGCAAAGCCATTTCACCCGCCGATAATCCGCGAGGCTGCTAGGAAGGCCGACGCTGCCAGCACGGCCAGGCAGGCTCCGCCCACGATCCGGTCGGTAGCGGTCGAGTTAGGCCGCTGGGTGGAGGAGGATTTCGGGAAAACGACCACCGCGTAAAGCATGCCCGCCAGCAGGCCGCCGGCGTGCGCCGCGTTGTCCACATAGCGGTAGCCGACGAGTCCGATCAGCGCCGTTAGAAATACCCCGGCTGCGAGGCGGCGTCTTGCGCTCAATGGCACCAAGGACTTGTGGAGTGTTTCAAATACTAACAAAAATCCAAGCCAGCCCATCAGCCCGCCGGATGCTCCCACCGTCGGTGCTGCCACGAAACGCGCCGAAGCCACGCCACCGGCGCATGCGGAAAATAGGAAAACCATGGTCAAATGCGGCCAGCGGGCAAACACTTCTAACCGTTTTCCGAGATAAGCGAGGGCCGATGCATTCATCAGGAAATGCACCACATTTCCATGAAGAAGTGGCGCGGTGAATAGCCGCCACCATTCACCGTGGGCGTAGCGATCCTTCATCAGTCCGGCCTGGGTGATCCCATCCCAGTTGTGGAAAACCGCCATCAGCGATCCCCAACCGGAGCTTTTGACATGGCAAAACAATTGTGCCAATCCGACCAAGACCATCAAGCCGAGCAAGACCGTTGTTAGGGGTGCCGGTTGTCGTTCCAGCCATGTTTCAAATCGCATCGCAGGCACGGCAGCGGCGATTCCGGCGTCATCCCATCGATGAAGTTTTTTGAGGCGTTTTTGCGCCTGATACCACGGGATGAAAGCGAAAATCAGAAATAACAGCAGCGCCAATCCCGACTCACCGGAATCCAAAATGTAGCTCGTGGCAAATTTGATGCGTTGGGCGAAACCGAGCGTGTCACCGGTGCCCGCCGTGACCTGCCCGGCATGGATGAATCCCCGGTAAAACGTGTATGCCCCGAGACCAAGCAGCACCGTTCCAAACCAGCGGATCTTGTGTTTTGCGTCATCGAGGTCATCCCGCGCCCAGCGTGCACGGGCGGTTCGAAGCGCGTCGCCCATCCCCGTGAGTTCTTCTGGCAGAATCATTCGCGGGTTTTCTGGAGTCCATACCAGAGTCACGCTGCTATCGCGGTCCTCGCGGATCGCAGCGGCTAATTTTTCCCGAGAATCGCAGGGATGAGTTTTGCGTTTCGCATCCACCCAACCCCATCCTCGTGGGGCTTCCGGAAAAGCATCGTCCCGTGCCCAAATGGGGACGTCGGGTTTGTCTTGAAGCGTCGCCATCACTGGGTGAGAGCGCCAAGGCCCAGATTATTTTTCTTTCGGAGCATCAGTGCCCGCAGGTGCAGGCGCTGGCTCAGCGGGTGGAACGACCTCAGCCGGTGGGGCGGGAGGCGTTTCCAAGGTAGGGGCCGGAGGGGTAGCAGGTGCAGTTGCGGGCGCATCGGCCGGGACTTCCGCAGGGGTTTGCGGCGGAGTCTGCACATCGGCAGGAAGTTCTTCGACGAGCGATTTCGGCGTGGCAGGCGCTTTCGGTGGCTCGGGCTGGATTGCCTTCACTTTGGCTGCGCTTGTTTTCGGGAGTAACATGCTCTTCTGCTTGTTCTGATGGCCGATCAATACGGCGAGCGTCAGGCTCAGGATGAAAAACATTGAGCCGAGGTAAACCGTGCCGCGTTGCAAAACATTGGTCGTGCGAGCACCGAACACTTGGTCCGTCACACCTCCGCCGAATGCAGCTCCCAGCCCTTCTTGTTTTGGACGTTGCATCAGGATCAGCAAAGTCATCAAAAGGCAGACGATCACAAAGATCACCAACAGGAGGTTTATGCTAATGGAAAGCCAGTCAATCGCAGCAAAAGTCATGGGCGCGGGACTATGGGTGGCACTTCCGACCTTGTAAAGCAGTGAGTTTTCGGTTTTTTCAGCGGTGATTTTCGGTCAATTCACCCCGTCGATGTGGCCCGGATGTTTCCTTGCAAACGCAGGCGGTCCAGCGACGCTAGCGATCATTCCTGCATGCCTATGAAGTTTTACTGTGTTGTCATCTGTTTCATAGGAGTTCTTTTCTCGTCGCCGCATCTCCACGCCCATCAGGTCCCGAGCGTCGAACTGGAATTCATTCAGGAGGAAAAACAATGGTGTTTGCTCGGTGAAATGGACATCGCCTACATGCTTCCCGAGACCCGCAATATTCCCGGTGGCCCGCCCCTAAGCCGTGCCGCTGTGATGAAATCCTCACCCGAGGAATTCGCCCGCATCCGCAAGGAGACGGAGAACACGCTCCGCAAACTCTTGCGTTTCACCTTCGCCGGAAAGGACATCCCGTGGCGTGTCGAGTTTCCGGATTTCCAAAAAACGCCGCTCGCCTTGCCACCCGAAGATGGCGATGTGGCACTGATCACCACCCGATTGATTTTCGATCCCGCGCCCGGCGGCGGCGAGCTGCGCGCCCACTGGTCTGGCGAGCAGGAAACCGAGCTCATCATCCTCATCGAAGAGGGGGACAATCCGAAAATCACAAGCACTCTTCCCGGCGGCACCGTTCTGCTGCTGAACGTCCCTCAGAGCGCCGAAGCCCCTCCGCCTGCTAGACAACCTGAGACCAGCGGCTGGATGCTATCAGGATTTCACCACGTCCTTCCCACCGGCTTTGATCACATTCTTTTCATCTTGGGTATGTTTCTGTTAGTCCCGAAATGGAAATCTCTTCTCGAACAATCGCTGTTATTCACCCTTGCCCATTCTCTCACGCTCGCGCTCTCCGTGTATGGGTTCGCGAATGTCTCGATGAATTTCGTGAACATCATGGTTGCGATGAGTATCGCATGGATCGGTGTCGAAAACTTACTCATTCGCACGATCAGCAAGCAGCGCTACATCCTTGTTTTCGCCTTTGGTCTCATCCACGGCCTCGGCTTTGCGAGCGGCCTCCGTGAAAAGCTCAGTGGCATCCCGCAGAGCAAGCTCATCATGCCGCTCATCGGCTTCAATGTCGGCGTCGAGCTTGCGCAGATCACCGTGATCATCGCCGCTTTCATCCTTCTCCTGCCGATGCAACCATGGAAAAATGAAGTCCGGAAGTATGGCTCCATCTTCGTCGCCATCTGCGGTTTTGCTTGGGTCATCCAGCGCGTGTTCTTTGTCTAACGGATCAGCCTCGCCCATGGGGAGGTAATTCCTGCATTTGTAAGAAGTTCCTGTCATTGTGAAAATAATGAGATCGGTCTGGCGTATAACACCTAAACCATTCGTCCTATCAAACATGCATCATTTTCCGCGCTCATGAACCGCACCCTGATTTGCGTCTGCACTCTCGGTTTTGCAATGTTATCTAACATACTTGCAACCGAAAAAATGCAATTAGCTCCCGGATTCGCCGCAGAGCTCATCTACGAAGTGCCGAGAGAACAGGGATCATGGGTCGCCCTCACAGAAGACAACAAGGGCCGCCTCATCGCTAGCGACCAATACGGCGGACTTTATCGCGTCACCCTACCTATCACTGGCAGTAACGACGTACCGCAAGTGGAGCATTTGAAAATCCCTAACGGCAGTAATGGTAAGCCTATCGGCGGTGCCCACGGTCTGCTTTATGCCTTCAATAGTCTCTATGTGATGGTCAACGAAATGGAGGGCAAAGGGATCTGGCGCTTGCGTGATAATGATGGGGATGACCAGTTCGACACGGCCGAGTATTTACGGAAATGCGACGGCGGCGGCGAGCATGGCACTCACGCCCTCGTTCTCGGGCCTGATGGAAACTCGATTTACTTCGTGAATGGAAATCATACTAAACCTCCGGAAAATCTTGATGTGATCCGCCCTTTCTCGATGGGCGAGGACCACTTGATCACCCGTCTTTGGGATCCTAACGGCCACGGCAGGGGGATCCTCGCGCCCGGCGGATATGTTTGTAAAATGGACCCGGACGGCAAACGCGTCGAACTCTTCGCCGGTGGATTCCGGAACTCGTATGACATCGCCTTCGATGCAAATGGCGAGCTGTTTACCGACGACTCCGACATGGAGTGGGACATGGGCACCCCTTGGTATATGCCCACACGCATCAACCACATCGTCAGCGGCGGTGACTATGGTTGGCGCTCCGGTGCAGGCCGTTGGCCCGCCTATTATGCCGACTCCCTACCTGCCGTGATCGACATCGGCCCAGGCTCGCCCACGGGCACCATTTTTGGCACCGGCGCGAAGTTTCCTGCGAAATACCAACGCGCGCTCTTCGCCCTAGATTGGACCTTCGGGACGCTCTGGGCGATCCATTTAAATCCTGATGGCGCGAGCTTTAAGGCCGAGAAGGAGGAATTTGTCAGCGGCAAACCCATGCCATTCACCGATGCCATTATCCGCCGTGAGGACGGCGCCATGTATTTCACCATCGGCGGACGCAAGAGCCAATCCGCACTCTATCGGGTGACCTACATCGGCTCAGAAAGCACTGCCCCCGCCGCGAAAGTCGCGCCCACTCCTGAGTCGAAACTCCGTCACCATCTGGAAACACTACAGGAACCCGGCACCGGTCTGGATGCCACCGCCCAAGCTTGGCCATCCCTTGCGAGCAAGGATCGGTTCCTCCGCTATGCCGCCCGCGAAGCCATCGAGCGCCAGCCCTCGGACGCATGGGCGGAAAAAGCCCTCGCCGAAACCCATCCTCAAGCCGCCATCGAGGCACTCATCGCCCTCGCCCGCGTGGGTGATAAGGCGCTCCAGCCGAAACTTGTCGTCTCCCTCGAGAGGTTTGATTTCGCCAATCTCCCCGCAGAACTTCAGCTTCCCTACCTCCGCGCGTGGCAGCTCGTTTTTACCCGCATGGGCAAGCCTGCTCCAGAAATCTGCGAGAAACTTGTCACTCGCTTCGATCCGCTTTTTCCTAACACTAATCCGCTTGTGAACCGCGAGCTTGTTAGCCTCCTCGTCTATCTGGACTCCCGCAGTATCGTCGCCAAAACCGTGCCCCAGCTTGATACCGTCCAGGACACTGACATCAGTATTACCACCGATGCTGTGCTCTCCCGTAACGATCATTACTCCAAAGCCATCGAGGGCATGCACGAAAGCCACCCGAACCGTCAGGCTATTGCCTACGCCTACGCCCTCCGCGAGGCCAAGGTTGGCTGGAGCCCCGAGCTGCGTAAATCCTACTTTGGCTGGTTCCCTCACACGGCCAAGTGGCACGGCGGCAACAGCTTCAGAGGCTTCCTTGAGGTCATCCGCAAGGAATCCTTAAAGAACTGCGTCACCGATGAAACCGAACGCACCGCCCTCGAACAGCTTTCTAAAAAAGCTCCTATTGCAGCGCCACCTAACATTATCATGCCCAAAGGCCCCGGCAAGGACTACACCGCCGAGGAAATCGCTACCCTCGCCAAAGACGGACTCAAAGGACGTAACTTTGAACAAGGCAAAGCCATGTTCACCTCACAGCTTTGTATCAACTGCCATCACTTCGGTGGCGCTGGTGGGAACAGTGGTCCTGATTTAACTGAATCCGGCAGGCGATATACTGTTAGGGGCCTGGCGGAAAACATCGTCAATCCCTCCAATGTCATCAGCGATCAATACCCCAGTGAGCAGCTCAATTTCAAGGACGGCAACATCGTCGTCGGCCGTGTCGTCGTTGAGGAAAATGGCAAGCTTTTCGTCATGACCAGCGCCCTCGCCCCTAATAGTCTCACCACCGTGGATGTCGCGAATGTGAAGAGCCGCCAGCGATCTAACATTTCCATAATGCCTCCTGGCTTGCTCACCGCCCTTAACAAAGATGAACTGCTAGATCTTTTCGCCTACATGCTCTCCGGCGGAAATCAACAGGACGCGAAGTTCAAATAGCTGGGGATCAGCTTAGTAATCGAATCTGCTAGCTTGGAAAGTTGACCATCTCCTGTAAGCTCCGCCCTGCTGCTAGGATCGCGTAGTCGTCATGCATTACTTTTTCCGCAGGTGGCCAGAAGATGCCGGCGGCGATTTTTTCCGCAATCCAGTGAGCGCAAGCTTGGGCAGCGGCGAGATCGGTGGTTTCGAAATCCGACCATTCGTGGACGGCGACCTCGGACTCGGTGGAGCCGAGGGTGAAATAACAAGGAATTGGCAGCGTTTGCTCGCGGTCGTTTACGGCAGCGGCGTAGAGAGGGAGTTGGAGGTTATGCCAGCGGTAATTCACGGATTTGCCTTTTTCCTCACCGAGATAAATCACCGGATCTTCCATTGTGTAGTGCGCGGGCAGCACGGTGGAGGCGATGACTTTTTTCCGGTGCGCCTGCTCCACCCCTTTCACTTCACCGGTTTTGTAATCGATCACCCGCAGCTTGCCGGTCTCGCGGTGGCGGTCGATTCGGTCGATTTTGGCGACGATCAAGGCGTTTCCCACGGGGATTTCCACCTTGCGCTCGACATCGACAATTTCCCAACCCGCGCTCCGCTGCTGAGCCTGAATCTGTGAGAGCCAGAGAAAGCGCTGCCGCAGCGCCTCGGTTTGAATTCTGATAGAGAGCGGCGGGCGTTTGTCAAACCACTCCGTCACCACGCCGTCGAGCTCTGCGGATAGCCACTGGTGGAGGGTTTTTGCATCATCCAGAATGCGGGCTGTAACATCGCGGCCCCAGCGCTCGAGCACTTCGTGGGCAACATTTCCGAAGTCCCGCGCATTCCACTCGCCACGCTCGGTTTCCGTGCGCTGCATGCGGACGGCGTGTTTTAAATAATAACGAAACGGGCAGTTTAGATAGTCGGTTAGGGAAGTGACGTTGAGGCGCGTGGGTGGCTCGACCTTGCGCGGCTTCCACTTCCAATCCGGCTCCCAGCGCAGGCCTGCTTCAGGCGGCTCGATCTCGCGGAAGAGGGTTTTCACCCGCTCCGGTAAGTGCGCACGCTCGGCTGCTAGAAGAACCCGTGAGGGCAGCAGCGACTCGCCCCCCGCGCCGGATTTTCCACAGATCACATCGGTGCGACCGTGTTGGCGGCGGGCGAGGATCATGGACTGATAGAGGAATGCGTCCCGTGCGGCGCGGTCGGCATCCATGATTAGACCTAAGCGCTCGCGACTTGCCTCGCTCAGCCACGGCTCACCGCCGCTCCTTGCGGGGACCTTGCCTTCATTCATGCCGCAAAGCACGAGGTGGCTACCGGGCTCATGAAAAAGTTCCATCCAGCCTTGCACGTCGATCACGCGTCCCTCCGGCGGCAGCTGGGTAGGGGTGGGGAGTTCAGAGAGCATCAGCTCGATCCAAAATCTCGCGCCACGTTCGACCCGCGCCATCATCGGCTTTGCTGCTGCCATCCACTCGGTCATGGTGAGTGAGGCTTCCTCCGTGGTGGGTCCGGTGCGGCCGAGTATTTCTAACAAACGCAGCATCACGCCGCTGAAATCGTCTCGCAGGAAACTGCTGCGCCAGCGCTCGAGTGCATCAGCGGCGGCACAAAGTTCTTCAGCAGATTGTTTTTCCCAATCGTTTTGAAAATTTTCTGCAGTGACTCGTCGTTGCAAATCCTCGGTGCGCACCACCATCCAGCGGTTTCGCAATTCGGAGAGGCGCTTGGCTTTTTGGGCACGTTTTCCATTCACGAGAATTCCGGTTTCCGGCATAGATAGCAGGTCGCCCATCGTTGCGAGCGTGGGGTCTGCTAGCCATACGCACCAGACCTTGAACCAGCATGATAGACCGGAACTCACATTTTTTTCTGCCGGATGAAACGCTGGCCAGCCCTCGCGGGTGAAGGCTCGCGCCAGCTCAGCGCCCACCTCCGCGTCCGCCGAGCCGAGGGCAAGATCGTTAGAAGCGGTTTTTATTTCCGCCAAAATTTTCAACGCCTCCACCGCCTGCTGCCTTGGATCAGCGGTGACTTGCGCGGAATCCGGCCAAGGCAATGCGCGCTCCGCCCAAGTGGCCAGCGGACGACCGATCAGTGAGAATGCACCCGCTTCGTTTTCTGGCGCACCGATCAAAGCGGTGACTTTGACGCTCCCCGCCAAGCACGCCCGCTCGACTAAGGGCGGCATTTCCGCCACGCCGGCGAGTACGATGTGGGTGATTTCTGCTGGGATCTTGACGCCCTCCGCGAGCGCCCGGCTTCGGCTTTTGTAGCCCCAGGATTTTAACTGCTGTTCGACGAGGTCCTCCAGTCTGCCAAGAGCCGCCCAGCGCTCCGTCTCTACGCTCTCGCTAAGCTTGCGCGCGGCGGCGGCGAGGGTGAGGCCGTTTTCCTGCAATGAGCGCCGGAGTTTGACCATTTCTCGCGCCAGGCCGTCTGCCCAGTCGCGGCCATCGCCAGGTTTTTCAGAAAATAGAGCGGTGTATTCCGTCCAGTCGGTCACGCTTTCTAACACCTCCACCCAAGCCACGTGATCGATCCAATCTGCGGCGATTTCGGCATCCTCGATTTTTAAAAATGAACCCGGCGTCACCACTGTGGGTGCCAGTAAAGCACCCGCACATTCGGCGAGTGATTCGCGGAGTCTTCTGCCACTTTGCGCGGTGGGCACGATGACGATCAGGTGCGGCAGTTCATCCCGCTGTCCTAGCAGCCAGGCCACGGCTAGCTTGAGAAACGGCTCATCCCACCCGAGAAATACGCGCTCGATCATTGATGCGAGCTTCATCCGCTAGCCCAGCGGTGGAAATCATAATTTCCACGCGGGCATAAAAAAACGGATGCCAAAAAAACGGATGCCAAAAAAAACGGATGCCAAAAAAAACGGATGCCATTTGGCACCCGTTCAATTCCCCGATGGCGGAACCGGAAAGATTACTCAGCGGAATCAGCAGACGGGGCTGCCGGAGCGTTCGAGTAGCGCCAGCGGATTTTGTTGCGCTTGGAAGCGGAACGCAGCTTGCGTTGCTTGCGCTCGGTGGGGGTCTCAAATGCGCGGCGGCGGCGCATTTCTTCGAGGATTCCCTCGGAATCAAGCTTCGTCTTGAGGCGTTTAAGAGCACGGTCAACGGGCTCGCCTTTCTTCATGATCACTCCACGCATGCGATGATTGTTGTTTTGGTTTGGTTGGTTCCGCTGTTTTGTCGGGGCGGGGTAATTGGGGGATTGGCTGGGGCTTGTCAAGACAGAACCCGACAGGAATTTGAAAAAAGGGGGGCTTGCTTAGGGGCTCCATTTCGTGTAGCTAACCACGTCCTTCAGCTATCGGCGCGCAATTGCGTCGTCCGTTCGGTTAAACATCCGGCTGCTGAAGCTTGTAAAACCAACACATTATGTATCGAATTCCATTCAATCGTGTGGACTGGCTCACCAGTTCATTCCTCATTGGCACCGCCCTGATCGCGCTGATCGGGGTTCCCATCTATCTCGTGAAATTTGGCATCAACTGGTTTCAGTTCGCCATGTTTTTCTTCTATGTCACTGCGACGATGATGAGCATCACCGTAGGATATCACCGCTTGTTCTCGCATCTTTCCTTCAAAGCCAAGTTACCTGTTAAATTTTTCACCCTCATTTTCGGCGCCTGTGCGTTTGAAAATTCCTGTCTGAACTGGGCAGCCGACCATCGCCGCCACCACAAGCACGTGGATCACGATGAGGACCCTTATGACATTTCCAAAGGTTTCTTCTGGGCGCACATCGGCTGGCTGCTTTTCAAACTCAATCCCGTGCCGCCGATGGATAACGTGGCTGATCTCCGCAAGGACAAGCTCGTGATGTGGCAGCACAATTATGTGCATTGGATCGCCCTCGTCGTCGGAATCTTTATTCCAATGTCTCTCGGCTATTTCTGGAATCACTTCCATGGCATGAATGCATGGGACGGCGCGCTCGGTGCCTTCATGCTTGCAGGGATCGCCCGGATTGTGGTCGCGCAACATTGCACGTTTTTCATCAACTCGCTTTGCCACACCGTCGGCACGCAGCCCTACTCCACCACCCACAGTGCCCGTGACAGCGCGGTCATGGCTTTCCTCACGTTTGGCGAAGGCTATCACAATTATCATCACGAGTTCCAACACGACTACCGCAATGGCGTAAAGCCGTGGCAGTGGGATCCGAGTAAGTGGGCGATCTGGACGCTTTCGAAACTCGGCCTCGCGGATGGGCTGCGGAAAGTGCCGGACAGCCGGATTCTTCTCGCTGAAATGGGTGAGGCGCGGCGTAAAGCAGAGAAGCATCTTGAGGAAGTCCGCGAACAGGGAAATGCCCATGCACACACCGTTTTGGACACCCTGCACGAACTGGTGGAAGAGATGTCCGCGAATTACCACGAACTCGAAAAAGCCGTGTCGGATCGCGTCCAGCTTTCCAAGGAAAAGCTCGATCACTGGCAAGAAGAAACGCGCAACATGATGCGGGAGATCCGGCGCATGTCCGCAGCGGCAGTGGCTTGATTTTACTAAGCCTGCGAAAATTCACCGACGCCCGTTGACTGAAAAGTTGACGGGCGTTTTTGTGGATGGCACCCAGATAGAGAGATCAAGGCGCGATGTCTGATAGATCAAACATGATTCTCATTTCTTGGTAAAGGCGGACGTATTCCTCTTCCAATCGAGCGGCGAATGCAGCTCTACCGGCACGGGTGTTACTTTCCGGAGTGGCGTGCATGGGCTTGCCGACCGATACCCAAAGCCGCCCACGTTTCGCGGGTAACCAAGGACCGACGCGCCCTAACTGGTCGGTGCCCAGAACAATGACGGGCAGAACTGGCCGACCCGAGCGAGCCGCTAACAAGCAGACGCCACGTTTGATAGAGGCTCCCCGCAGCACGGAGTCTGGACCTTTGACGAGCTCTCCTTCGGGGAAAATTCCAACAGCCTCGCCGCGTTTTAGGCGTCGTAAGCCCTCGCGGATAGCTGGCAGTGCTGCGCCTGAACGATCCACTTGAAATGCCCCGCCGTGATAGAGGACATTCCGCATCAGCCATTGCTTGTGGAATTCCACCCGGGACATCCAACTGATTTTCCGCCGAATCAGCGCGCTGACGACGATCGGGTCGAGATGACTGACATGGCTAACGGCGATCAATATCCCGTCGGTGGTTTCAGCGAGATCGAGCCCGCTGGATTTCATCCGCATGGTGCAGCCGAAAACCCCGCGCCAGAGGACCCGGCAAAATTCGTAAAACCACCCCGGGCTTTTGGATCTCGGGGTGATCATTCGGTAGCCAGAAAAAATTCCATGCAAGAATCTGTGGTGGATCTGTCACGGCGGCAAGGAACATCAACGGTTTTCTCTTTTCTGGACAGCCGGAAGCAGCTTCTCCAGAGTGCGGCAAGTTCATGCGTATTTCAGACCGCTACATCGGAAAACAGGTGCTCCTCGGGACACTGTATGCCGTCGTGGTATTGGGGATCGTGTTGGTGTTGGGTAATCTTTTCCAGCAGATCCGGCCGCTCTTAGTGGACCAGAAGGCACCCATGAGCCTCGTGCTGCGCTTTGTGATGTTAGTTTTGCCTTTGTCGCTGATGTACACCGTGCCTTGGGGTTTCCTATCAGCAGTGCTATTGGTTTTTGGGAAACTCTCAACGAACCAGGAAATCACGAGTTTCCGGGTGGCTGGATTGAGCTTGGCAAGGTTGTCGGCGCCGGTATTTGTGATCGGTTTCCTCCTTTCATTAGCAAGTTTATATTTGAACATTTATGTGGTGCCTTTCTCCAAGGCATCTTCGGTGCAGTTGTTATACGAACAAGCATCGCGTGATCCTGATTCACTGTTGAAGCCCGGGGTGGTCCAAGGGAATTTCAAAGCAGATGATGACAATCTTCAGAAAGTACTCATCGAAGGGAAATCCGATGATTGGGTGAAAGGATTTCACTTCTATCAAACATCGAAAACTCCGGATCAAAAAGCGGACATGACTTATGTACATGCACGGCGCGCAGCTCTGAGCGTGGATCCGGTGAAGAGTCAATTACGCGTCAAACTTGAAGATGCCTATTTCGAGACGCGCAATGAAAAGGGCGAGATCTCGACTGCCTATGCGGCGCAGGCCGAGCCACTGTTGATTGACTTGAAGGATTCCAAGATGAAAAAACTGAGGCAGTCCGCAATGACTAATGAAGAGATTCTCTATCAAGTTGAAACAAATCCGAACCTTTCCAAAAGCAAGAAGGTGCTATTTCGCTCGGAAATCACCCGGCGTTATTCTTTTTCGATGGCCTGCCTCGCGTTTGCATTTGTGGCGGTGCCTCTCGGGTTAAACGCGCGCCGCCGTGATACTTCCGGTGGTTTGATCATCAGCCTGCTGATAGGCACCGGATATTTTATGATCACGCTGCTGGCGAACCAATTTAAAACAGACGCTGGTGCGACCATGATGCTGTGGACACCTAATATTGTTTGTGTGTTGTTAGGTTTATTTCTTTTCCGTAGAGCGCGATTCAAGTAAGAGGCAAATGATCCGATGAAATTTTTCGGTCCGATCACTAAAGCAACCCGTGACGTGCGGGATTTTTTCGCATCCGAACACGTTTCTTTGGCTCCATTTACCAGGGATCTGAAGCGCTACAGTTTCCCTAAACTCCGCAGCGATGCATGGGCTGCCGCGAACGTAACCGTCCTGGCGATTGCGCAAGGCATCGCCTTCGCGGCGATCGCCGGATTGCCGGTCGTTTATGGCATCATCTGCACGGCGGTGGCGGCGTTCATTGCGCCTTTGTTCGCGGGATCGCGGCATACCATTCTCGGGCCTACGAATGCGACGGCGGCGGTGCTGTTCAGTTTTTTCTCGCTGCATCCCAATCTAGCAGAGCGGGCGACTGAGTTGATGCCGCTGCTGGTTTTTCTCGTCGGGCTGATCGCGACGGCGGGTGCTATTTTCCGCGTGGCGGACCTGCTGCAATATGTTTCACGCAGCGTGTTAGTTGGTTATATTTCCGGCGCGGCCGTGCTGATCGTGGCGAATCAACTGAAGTCACTGTTAGGCGTGGAGGCCTATCTGCGTGACGATAAGTCCGGGACGCTGGCGGGCTTGCTGGTGGGATTGGTGAGGGCGGTGCCGCATACGAGTTGGATCTCACTTTCGGTCGGAGTGGCGACGTTATTAATTTTCCTCGTGTTCCGTCGCTGGCGTCCCACGTGGCCAGCATTTGGGATCGTGCTGGTGATTTCCTCCGCGCTTTTCGGGGTGCTGATCCATGAGAAAATTGGCCCGTTTGCGGAGGTGAAAACGTTCGCGACTTTTGGCATGAAAGAGCTGATGCCGAAATTCCCGCATTTGATCACGGCTGACTTTTTTGGGGACATTTCCGCGCTGATAAGTATCGCGTTCGCTCTTGCGTTCCTCGCCTCACTGGAAAACTCGCTGATGGCGAAAACGCTAGCATCCAAAACCGGCGACCGGACCGATGGAAACCAAGACATGCTCGCCGTGGGCATGGCGAACTTCGCCAGCGCCATCGCGGGCGGAATGCCTGCTTCTGGTTCACTAACACGCTCCATGCTCAATCACGAGTCCGGCGCTCGCACGCGGTTTTCTTCTCTGTTTTCCGGGATCTACACCATGATATTCGCGATATTGATCGCCGCCTCTGTCGGCTGGGGCGTGCCACTGATTGATTTTGTGCCGAAGCCCGCCCTAGCAGCTTTGGTCATCGCTCTCTCATTTTCGCTTTTTAACTTACGCCACATTCGGATCTGCCTGCGTTCCACTTCCGATGATGCGTCGGTGCTAATCATCACCTTCATCGCCACGTTGCTGGCCCCCTTGCATGTCGCGATTTTTATTGGCGTCGCCATTTCCATCACTTTGTTTTTGCGCAAGGCGAGTCGGCCCCATTTGGTGGAATATGATTTCAATGAGGCCGGTGAACTTCGTGAAATGGGTGAAACACGCCAGCGCCCGATTCCGGCAATCTCAATCGTGCATGTGGAGGGCGATTTGTTTTTCGGGGCTGCCGAGCTTTTCCGGACGCAAATCCAGCGCACCGCTTCCGATCCCGCGATCCAAGTGATCATCCTGCGTTTAAAAAACGCGCGGCATCTCGATGCAACCAGTGTGATGGCACTCGAGGATTTGATCCTATTTATGCGGGGCAGGGACCTTCATTTGATCGTCTCGGGGGCGACGCGAGAAGTCTATCGAGTCCTCAAAAAATCCGGCGTTCTCATCACCTTGCAAGAGGGCTGTATGCGGCGCGAGGGGCAGAGCAATATTTTCCTAAGTAATCCCCAGAACCCGAATCTATCCACTCGCGCCGCCCTTAAGCGTGCTCAACAACTTCTGGGCACGGATAAAGCGGACATCCGGATTTTCTACGATCCGAACCAACCCAAAACAGCTCCTTAAAAAGATCCGTCACGCTCAAGCAAGTAAACGGCTATTTTGAACGATCTAATCGTTTTTTGGTGCCGACGCGCGCGCAGCGTAGTTTGTGAATTCCCGCGCGGCGCGGTCTTTTAAAGGGGAGCACACGCGCCCTCGCGTGTCGTCCTCGGCGCCCTCGCCGAAGACCGCGTCGATACAGGACGGATGAAACCTCACCGGAAACCGAAGTCCCCTCGCCCCCTCCCCACCGGCAGAGCCTGACTGCCGCAAGGCTTTCCAGCTCCCAACTACTAACTTCTAACTCTCAACTCTTCAACCCCTCTTCAACCCCTATCCAGCGGGCTCACCACTCCCAATCCATTCTCCCCCGTTGCCACATGCAGATAGATTTCCGTCGTGGTAATGTCTTCGTGCCCTAGCAGCTCTTGGATCGTCCGCAAGTCCGCGCCGCCTTCCAGTAAATGCGTGGCAAAGGAATGCCTGAGAGCATGACTCGTCGCCCGCTTCTCGATCCCCGCCGTTGCCGCAGCGCGCTTGATCGCCTCGTTGTAAACCTTGCCGTGCAAATGATGACGCCGTGCAAGCCCACACTCAGGGTCCACCGAAACCTGCCGTGCCGGAAACAACCAAAACCACTCGAAATTCTTTGCCGCCCTGCTGAACTTGCGTGCCAAAGCTCCCGGCAGCCACACTCCCGCCAGCCCTGCGTCGCGATCCCTCTGCCATTGCTCTCGCGCCCGCTCCACCTGTTTTGCCAGTTCTTCTCGCAGGCTCTTCGGCAGCACCGTCATGCGATCTTTATCGCCCTTTCCGCCCCGCACCGTGACTGTCCCACGCTCCAGATCCACACCCTTGATCCGCAGCCGCATCAACTCCGTAAGCCGCAAGCCCGCGCCATATTGGAGCATCGCCGCCAGCTTGTGTCGCCCGCCCGGCGCTTCCAGCTTCTCGAAAAGCCGTTGCGTCTCCGCCTTCGAGAGCACCACTGGCACTCGCGTGCCCGTTTTCCGCAACTTTACCTGAAATACCGGCTCCTCGATCCCACGCACATACTTGAAAAAGAACGCCACCGCATTCAGTGCCTGCTTTTGCGTTGAATAGGCACAGTCTTCATCTTCCACCACCGAGGTCAAAAACCTCGTCGCCGTCTCCACCTGCATCGCCTCCCGTTCCCCGCCGAGGACACGGCCGCCCGCACCCGCTCTGCCAGACTTCGGTGATCTGCTCCTACTTCCGCACTGGCTGCCAGCCATTTCAAATACCACTGAATGGCAGACTTCCATTGCTCTAACTGCCAGTCTTCCCGGATACAACCCTCACGCAAAACTTCAGAACGCCAGAACGCCCTCGCCGCTTCCCTGCAAGCTGCTAGTTCGCAGCGCAAACGGAAATTCTCAAACCATTCCAACAATACCAGGAACCCCGCCCTTTCCCCGTCTTCAGCTTCCCGCCACCAGCGCTCCTTCCTCGATAATATCTGTTAGCCAAGAAAATGAAGACATCAACACAACATCCACCTTGTAAGCGGAGCGTTTCAGGCGTATCTAACGCGCCAATGAAACATGCCGCATTCGCAGCGTTCTCCTTGCTTTGCGGGCTTCCCTTGCAAGCACAAGAGCGGCCGCAACCTGAACCCGACATCGAGAAGGAGCTTCCGATTCCAAGCACGGTTTTCATCCCGCCGCCACCGCCCAAGGAGGTGCCGCCGATGAAGGTAGAGGCGGCGACAACGCGCAAGCTGCCGACGCATCAGATCACAGTGATTCGCAGTGATGCTTCGACCTTGCCGGATATTCCTTCTCCGCCTGAACCGAAGCCTTTTGTGCAAGGTCTGATTGGCGAGCCGCACTATCTGCTTTCCTTCGGTGCGACTGTCTATGACCACCGCCTCAGCCATGTGACGTGGTATGACCCACGAACCAAGGAGAACCAAGGAGAACCTCGAGGCGTGGTGCGCGTGGGACTGGACGCTCCTTTTACCGTTTCCCGAGATCAAGATCGGCGAGCACGTCAGTTCGTTTCACCTCTTCGCGTCCAACATCGATACAGACAGGCGTTTGCGTTTTGGAAGGGAATGGGAGATGCCGGAGCATCCTAAGCTTGATGAGAACGCTTTTGCGATCACCAAGGGCGACACCAACGACGCGGAAGCGATCCGCATTCTCAGCACGCTTCGCGACTACTACATCAAACACAAGGATCGGCTCGTCCTGATTCAGAAGGCGAGGGAAGAGTATCAGGCGGCTGCTGCCGCCTGGCACACCGCCCACCCTCCCAAACCGGAGAACCATACGTTTTGGCTCAAGCCTCATCGCGGCAGCCGCTATCTCAAACAGGAGGGCGGACGATGAGATTTTTCCTGATTTTGATTTTCTCGCTGTTGAGCGCGATTCCTCAGCTTTCGGCGCAAGGCAGTGGCATTGAGCAAGCTTCTGAATTGGTAACTGTCGGACCTGACAAGTTCCTTCGTTGGTATGGTCATGCTGACCGCACCTATTTCATTCAGGTCTCCGACCCGAATGACCACCTCAACAGGTGGACATGGGCGCCGATCATCGAGAGTGGCAATGATGAAGACATCAGCTATGAGGTGGACGGCACGGCGGACAAGGGTTTTTTCCGCCTCAAATACACTGACCAGCCCACGACCAATCCTGACAACGACGATTTCGATGGAGATTCCATCAGCAATATCGACGAGGTGAGCTATTACAATAGCGATCCGCTAGATTCCGATACGGACAACGATGGAATGCCGGATGGTTACGAAGTCACCTACTACTTCGACCTGAATTTCGATGAAGGTGGCTATGATTACGACGGCGACGGCCTGACGAATTTGGCGGAATACAACGCTGCCACAGAACCCTATGATTCCGACACTGACGGGGACGGTATGAAGGACGGATTTGAGGTAATTCATTCGCTCGACCCACTGAATGCGGCTGACGCCACCGACGACCAAGACAGCGACGGTCTGAATAATTTGTGGGAATTCAAGCTGGGACTTAATCCGCAGCTTACGGATTCAAACAGTAACGGAATCAGCGACGCGCTGGAAGACAGGGAACTGGATGGCCTCGCTAATCTAGCGGAACTCACTACCCACAACACCGATCCGAGCCAGCCAGATACAGACATGGACACGCTCCCCGATGGCTGGGAACTTGCCAATGGATTTGATCCTACCATTCACAATGGCACTGATGGCGATGCAACCAATGATGCGACTGCTGATCCAGACGGAGACGGCCTGAACAACTCGCAGGAAGCGGATAACGAGACCAAAGCAAAGAACGCTGATAGCGATGGGGACGGCGTGGACGATGGCACCGAGGTTGGGCAAGGGAGCAATCCCAACGATCCGAACGATAGCCAGCCGCCTCCAAACGGCACCGTTCCGGTGAACGTTACCTTTGGCGATCCCAGCGGCAGCAACTCCGAAAAATATCGGGTGAAGCTCACCCCGCTTGAAGGCGACACGAGCGGCAATGGTGAGCGATTCCGCACCAACCGAGACTACGGAGAGCCGCAGACCGACACATTCCAACTGCCCAAGGGAGCCAAGTATAAGGTCACACTCGAGTGGATCGCCACAGATCCTGAATATGATGGTGATCCAAGCCCCGATTATGATTACCAGTTAGAGATCGATACGGGTGCCGACTGCCTTGTTCTGGAAGATCCCGATGGCATCATCACGGCATTCAATGGCGACAGCGAAGAGTTCTTTGCCGAAGGCAAGGACGCCACGCTTCGCGTGCCGCTCTTCGAGTGGATCACCCCGAAGGCGTCCCCAGTGAGCGCACCAGATGACACCGGAGACGGTCAGAATGAATTCACCTACAGTGCCGCAGCCCAAGGCGTGCTGACAATCGACATGAAGGTCTTGGTCAAGCCCACCGGCACGGCGGGTATCACCGGGCATGACGGAGTGAAGTTCTCGGATCGTTGCTTTTACAAGCTGCCGACCATCAACGGCTCAACCTTCGCATGGGATGCCGCCAATACTGGCGGCAAGTCCGCCACCTCGGGCGAGCATTTAACCGCAAAGGCGACCTACACGAACCTGCCCGCAGCCAACACCGACTTCGG
Organism: Akkermansiaceae bacterium; assembly: GCA_043758615.1. Lineage (GTDB taxonomy): Bacteria > Verrucomicrobiota > Verrucomicrobiia > Verrucomicrobiales > Akkermansiaceae > Luteolibacter. The sequence continues at coordinate 3,073 of JAYVNE010000199.1, read as the reverse complement.
CCTGAAACAGGCCGAGTTCGAGTGCGACGGTCACACGGACACGCTGGCGAAGGGAGATTTCGAGGTATTCTTCCCTAAAGATGAGAAGAATCACCCGGGAGTTGGAGCTGGGACTACACCGAACTGGTTTTTCTATTGGCGTGAAGGTGGAGTGTGTGGAATTCCTGCCAGTGCTGAATATGATGCAAGTGCAAGTTTCGGCTACACAAAGCCTGGCGTTGATACGATCCTTCGACTAGGGCCAGATGCGCCAACTACTAACACTGGTCCTGAGACTTACACAGGAGCAGCAACATACGGCTCTTTAACTGTAACTGGACAAGGTCTAGGAACGCAATGCGTTGCCGAAACGGTCGCACACGAATTGTATCATCTCACCCTCCATACATTGCTTGCTGGTGGAAGTGATGGGGACGGCGATGGAATTGGTGATACGAACGAACCTACGCTCGATGGAGTCAACAGTGATCCAGCAGATGCGGACACTTTCAACATGGGTGGTGGATATTCTGCATATGGGGATGATGAGATTCGCTGCCGCAAGAAGGAACTGATGCCGGGAATAACTGTGAATGCAACCGCAGACTGGGCCAATCCTGGCTCACAGTCAAAAAATCAATTTGGACCAACGCCATAAAAATATGAAAACTAGTAATTATATACTCACCTTCTGTTCAACAATACTGTTTATTTCAACGATGGCTTTGACATACGCTGAGGAAAGAAAAACCGCAGATATTATCCAAACGATTTCCAAGACAACCGAAGTAGTTGATAAGGACCTCGTAATCACCATGAAGAATGAGGGTCAGCGCTACCTCTTTTCGACTGATGATTCAAAGCCTAGAGTTCTCGAATATAATGAAGTTATTCGACTGAAGGCTGGATTTTTGAAAGCAACTTTCAAATCGAGAGGTCATACCCTTATTATCACTTCTATCAAAGATTCTCCCGGTCAATATACGATAGAAGAAGTGATCGATACAAGATCACTCGGCGGTGAAATTAAACACAATACTAGGTCATTTACTATCTACCAGAATGAACTACAAGAAGCGCCATCAAAGTAATCCAAGAGGCTAACAAGGATGGCAACCCCCACTAGCCCCTCTGTCGGCAAGGTCATGCGTGATTTCATCCTTCACCTCCCGTTTCTGAGTCGGCTCTCGCTAGTGGGGATGCCATCACTTCGATGTTCGACAGAAAAATCCCTTTGCATCCGTGCGTCATTGGCGTATGCTTCCTCGCAAGCCAATGGTTTTTTATGAGACTGACGTTTTTACATCCAGAATTGTCGAGTTTATCGACGATGAGTCCTATTCGACGCTCCAAGCCGTTCTCATCGCCGATCCAGAAGCTGGCGATCTCATCCCAAAGACGAGAGGGTTACGTAAGATCCGATGGATGGCGAGCGGGCGCGGCAAGCGCGGCGGCATACGGGTTATTTATTACCTGGTCTGCTAAGACGAGATTTTCATGCTTTACGCGTATCCCAAGAATCGGGAATCGGATTTGAGTCCGCGCCACCTACAGATGCTTAGAGAACTTGTTGAACAACATTTAGAACAATGAACGAGAAAGATTTTGATTTGCTGTGTGAGAGCATCCGTCAGGCAGGAGAAATTCGTCGCGGGGTGCGTAAGCCTTCGCGAACATTCGTAATTGAGGATCCTAATCCCAAGGCGATTCGGGAGCGCTTAGGTCTTTCTCAATCCCGCTTTGCATCAATTATCGGTGTGAGTGTCCGCACTCTCCAGAATTGGGAACAAGGCCGTCGTGAGCCTGAAGGGCCTGCGAAGGCTTTACTCCGAGTAGTGGATCGAGAGCCACAGGCGGTATTACAGGCACTCCACGCCAGCTAAAATCAGAAGGCTAACAAGGCGTGCCATACACCCGCTACCAGCCCCTCTGTCGGCGAAGTCTTGCGTGGTTTCATTGTTTTACCTCCGTTTCATCGCTTGCCGTCGCAGGTAGCGGTGTATGCACTTTGACAGAAAAATACTATGTCTGAAATTAGCCGCTTTCTTGGAATTATTATCCGTATGTTCTATCGCGACTATGCGCCGCCTCATTTTCACGCGGAATACGGTGATTACGAGATAACCGTCGAGATTGAAAGTGGCGTGGTTGAGGGCAAATTTCCGAAGCGCGCCTTGAGAGCCGTCTTGGAGTGGGCCGACATCCACCATGACGACTTACTTGCTGATTGGCGATTGGCTAGACTCGAACAGCCTCTAAATCATATCAAACCACTAGAGTAACATCATGAATATTTTGAGAATCCAGTCCATCCGACACCTAGGTGATCACCGGCTCTATCTTGAGTTCAATGACGGTTTCGCAGGGGAGATTGACCTTTCATCGGAACTCGATGGACCAATTTTTCAGCCTCTTCAAGATCCCAAAGTATTCGCGACAGCAGGACTTGAAGGAGGCACGGTTGCCTGGCCGAATGGAGCCGATCTTGCGCCTGAATACCTAGCGAACCAAATTGTTGAACAAAACGCGGCTGGGATGGGTGAATCTAACGAAGTCGCCGATTTCGGAAACGACTAACATGGAGGCGATGAGTTTGAACCCTCTGAGGGCCATGATGGCAGCGACGAGGGGTTGGCGGGACCAGGTGGCGCAGAGGAGTTCCATGTGGCCTTCGATGCGGGCGATGCGGGCGATGAGTTGTTCTATCTGTTGGAGAAGTTCTTCGCGGATGATGTCGTGGGCGGGGAACGGGAGCTTGAGATCCCGGACGTATCGCAGGTGTGCCTGGGTCCAGGTGGTCTTGGCTCCATGGTTGTGGTCGAGGCGGCGGAGCAGGGCTAACAGCCGGCTTTTGAGGGGATCAGCGAGGGCGCGACGACTGTGCAGCGGACTTTGATTTTGGCGAGCTGGCGGGCGATCCACATGCCGCAGCCACCGGCTTCATAACAGACGTGGAGGTCGGTGAGCAGGAGCCCGCGGGCTTTTGCGATGCTTAGTAAGCGATCAACAGAGCACCTCTGGCATTTTTGCCATAGCTTTGGCATCTCTGGCAAAAATGCTCTGGTCGATGTCACTTACGCGACTGCGGTGATCT
>JAYVNE010000198.1:0-10446 GCA_043758615.1 Akkermansiaceae bacterium | reverse complement strand
CGCACAGCGAGCGCGATCTGCGCGATTTTCTGTTGCTTCGGGAAGGCGAAAGCTCCGCCGTAGCCATGCGGCGCGGGGTTAAGTTTGAATTTCCTTACGACAAGACCGTGTTCTCGGACCGCTACACCCGCCAGCATCGTCACCGGCCCTGCTCGACCATCGTGGCCCATCTGAGCAAGGATGGGCTGATGTTTATTCACCCGACGCAGAACCGCTCGTTGACCGCCCGCGAGGCCGCCCGGATTCAAAGCTTTCCGGACTGGTTCGATTTCCCCGTCGCCCGGGTGCATCAATACCGTCTGATTGGCAATGCGGTTCCACCGCTCGTCAGTGAAGCTGTGGGGCTGGCAGTGAAGTCATATATCGAAAAGACCATGAAAAAATCCAAGTCCATCAACTTTGAATTGGCACCACTGCCAAAAAATGAAACCGAGGCCGTGCATTGGCTACTGCCTCTGCTCGACATTGACGGAAGAAAACTGCGCAATGTCACCGATGAACATTTCAAGCGTGCTTGGTATTCCATCGCTTTTCTCTACGCCGGGCTTCACCCCGATAGTGCATTGGAACATGGGAAACGCATCTCGAACGTCGCTGCCGACTATCACCCAGTTAGCCGCTTCGATTTGCGACTTTCAAGGCCATATTATGAGCAAAGCGGCTGGCCCGTGATTCTTGCACCGATGGCAAAAGAAGCGTGGCGTCGATATGAAAGCGGCGACATCAAGGATGATGAGTTTTACTGCTCGGAAGCGCAGATGGCTGGAATGTGTCATCGAAGCCCGGAACTGGCAAAAGAAGTAGAAGATGCACGAAGGGAAACGGTTGCCGCATGATGGAAGCGCAGGCATCCGAGATGGAGGGTATCTGGCAGCGGTTGTGTGAACGTTACCCGCTTCTTGAACGCGCCATCGTCTATACGCTTGGTGCCGACTACTCCGAGACCCTGCCGCTGTTTTTCGGTCTTTTTTTGAGTTCACTGGATCAAGTATCACAGTCACCATGCTGCTTTGTTTTGCCGCGCCGTGGTCAAATGGCAAGGCTGGCATCAACAATATATGGATTGTCCGTGTTCCGTAGGGAATTCCCGTCCTTAGCGCGCGCCTATGCTGAGCAATCGTTTCCCGTGGGCCAACGAGTGCGGGTCTTCCCAAGCCGGGAGGTTTACACATTTGACGGATTCTGGGGAACCGACTTACCGAACAATTTTCGCCTCCGCACACTTGATGGGAACGGCAGCAGATCCTTTCCAGTTAAAGATGTGCTTCGCCTTGCACAAACATCTAAGACTCGACCACAAGGAAAGCTAAGCACTAAAATTCGTGATGCGGAACAAACTGCATTGGATAATGTCATTGGTGTTCCTACATACGGTAATTTGAACCTCTTCAAAAATCGAGTTCTCTGTCTCGATGAGCAAGCAGGTTTCTCCGAATTTGCCGACGAACACTACTTGGGTCGAGAGGGAGAAGAACAAGTAACAACCATGAACGAGTTGCTTCCGCTTGGTAAGTTGCGGAACAGCAGGACTGGAACTGGACCAGTTTTTGAAAACTGGAGCACGCGCTATCCGCTTGCTGAACCGCTCGTTGCAGTGACCTCATCCTGTGAACGGCTCGCAGAGTATTGTTTATCCGTAGAACCATGGACAAAAGTAGTCGTTGTGAACGGGTTGCGTTCGCTATCAAATCGTCAAGCTTATGATGAGATCGCTTCGTGCCAGAGAATTGTTCTATTTGCCGATCACGACGATGATGAACGGATGCGTGAAATTGAATCGCGCGGCTGTCGGTTCTGGGTGGTAGGCGACGTTGAGTTTGCTCCCAGTGCGGAAGAGGATTTGGAATCGACAGTCAACAATGGCGCGTTCGGATCTGTTGTTCGACGCGCGCGAAATCTGACGAAATTGCGAATTGAACCGTCCCATTGCACGGATAAAAACTTAGAAGCTGCCGCCCTCAATCTTGAGGATCTGCGGGAGGCGGTTGATGCAGAGGCCGAACACAACCCTACTGGCAAACTCGGCAGACTTGTGCATCGTTCATGGAGACTATTGAACGAGGCATCGGGTTTCTGCTGCGCACCTACAGCCGTCGAAGGTGCGCGAATTGCCTTGGAATTGAAAACCCTGCAAGCAGAACTCGATAGCCAGTCCATGTGGCTTGATGCTGCTGCGCTCGCCAAGCTGCGACAAATGGTGGCGGCGCTGCAAGAGTTTTATGACGTGAAATCTACTCTAGGAGCGGCAAAAGGCGACTCGCTCAGGTCGGCATTAACAACCCGTTTTGGCAAACCTACGGCTGTCGTCGTTCGGTCAGAAACCCAACGGCAATCACTCGAACAATGGCTGCGTGGCAAGCACGCGGACGTTTCTGTTCACACAATCGGCACCCTCGGCGATGAAGCCACATTCGACTTCTTGGTTGTTACGTCTTGGCTTGGGGGTGATGCTTTTAGGAAGCTTGCGGGTCGCCTCATTGCTCCAAACATCGTCGCACTTTGCTACGCATTCGAGAACCGCTGGCTGCAACAATGTCAGCGGCGAATCATGCAGCGTCCGGTGCTCAGCAGCCTGAGTAATGAGGAAAAGGCCGCTGTTGTTGGCGGAACCGCCACAAAAATCCAATGGCCCCAGCACATGACTGTTAGCGAGCCGGAGCCAACTGAATCGAAAGCAATGGACTTCGATGTGTGGACCTATGAGCAGCGGTTGAAAGCAACGCGCAAAGGGGGAGCGAATGCCGATGTCGCCACACAAGGTTTCGTGCCCGCAAAATACGTCAGCTTCGTTGGGGATGGCTATGCTCACCTCACCCGCTGGCACAAAGTCCCTGTTGCAACCGGCCTGCTTGCCTCTCGTCCTGGAAAGGGCAGTTCGCTGCCTGAACGGCTTGTCGATGATCTGACTGCGGGGGATTTGGTGGTGTTTCCTGAAGGAGGCGGCAAGGCTGTCATCGCGTCAGTTGCAGATGGAATCATTGGTCCTGAGGCTGCGTCGCTGCGCGCAAGGTGCCGGCTTTGGCGGGAGGTGTTGCAAGCCTCCGGCATGACGCCGGAATCCTTCCACGCGCGAGCAAAGGATTTTGGATTCTCACGTCATTTGCTGACTATTCGCAATTGGTATTATGATGAGGCGCAAATCGGGCCGGGGGATCGTGATGACCTTGATTTGATCGCAATCGTCATGGAATCAACGGAACTCGAAAAGGCGGCGGGCGAGATTTGGGAGAAGATGACGCTTCTGAGGAGCAATCACATTTCGGCTGGCTCGGTGCTACGCGACGCGGTTTTGTCCCAGCTACAGAATGCTCTCGCGGGCATCGGAGAAAGCGGGTCCAGGATTGAAATTCCAAATCTTGGGGCGGCTTGGGTTGTGCAAGTGGACTTGGTTGCCCCCAAGTTTGAGGATGAATCACGCAATCGCGTGGATCGTCTTCTCTGGGACAACGAACTTACTTGAGCAAATTTATGGCGAAAATGATTCCATCTGAGTTCGATGAGTCCACCGCAAGTTCTGCGGAACGGAAGGTGTTCGACCTACTAAAGCACGATCCAGGAACCGCAGCTTGGACAGTTCTCCACTCCCTACGACTGACACGACGTGGAAAGAAGCCCTTCGGTGAAATTGACTTTGTCGTCATCATACCTAGCGGTGGCGTGTTTTGCCTTGAGGTTAAAGGTGGCGGTGTAACGTGTCATTCCGGCGTCTGGCAAACAAGAAATCGCGAGGGCGAAATAGCAACGCTCAAACGGAGTCCATTTGCTCAAGCGAGTGACGGAATGTTTGCGCTGCGCAAAGCTGTTCTGGAGCGCGCTCCAGTCGGGTTCCCCCAACATGTCATCTTCGGATACGCCGTTGTCATGCCACAGGTGACATTCACGGAGCGTTCAACGGATTGGGAATTGTGGCAAGTGATTGATAAGGAGTCGCTGCGGAAACCAATCTCGGTTGCCATTCAGCGGCTCGTATCGGAACAGAGAAAACTCATAACCTCCCGCGCCCCGGATGGTGATCCCACTAGAGCTATCGTGGGCACTCTCGTTCAGATGCTACGTCCTGATTTCGATATTGTGGTGACAAGAGGAACGCAAATTGAAGAATCTGAGGAGCGTCTGCTACAATTGACTCAGGAGCAATACGAGGGTTTGGATTTGCTCTCGGACAACCTGCGTTGTCTTTTTGACGGCGCGGCTGGAACGGGTAAGACCATGCTCGCACTTGAGTTTGCTCGTCGTTCCGCGCAAAGTGGCCTAAAGACGTTGTTTATCTGCTTTAACCGCTTGCTTGGTGACTGGCTAGAGAGAGAAGCTGAGGCCGCTCCGCTCAATGATACGCTAACTGCTGGCAGTCATTTCAAGTTGCTGCGCGAAGTCATTGTGCGTTCTTCCATAGGCAAGGAGTTCCTTGAATGCGAAGCAGCACAGGTTGAAGGTTTCTTTGAGAAAACTTACGGAGACTTCGGGTGTCTTGCAGTTGAAGAACTCAATCAAGCCTACGATGTGCTTGTTGTTGATGAGGCTCAGGACCTCCTGCGGACAGGAATTCTTGATGTCTTTGGTGCTTGGCTCAAAGGTGGATTGGCAGGTGGCAAGTGGGCCTTTTTTGGTGATTTCCAGAGACAGGCCATATTTGGAAATACAACTGGTGCTGAGATGAAGGCACTCCTACTGGAACGAGCACCGCACTTTGCAACTGGTCGTTTAAGGCAGAACTGCCGCAATACGCGAAGTATCGGAGAGGAGACGGCGTTGCTTTCTGGCTTTGATGTGTTGCCCTACAAAGTCGGGCAAGTGGAAGGCATATCTGTTGACTATCGTTACTACGTTTCGCCTGATGCTGAACGTTCCGCGCTCTGCGAAGTGATTGAACGGCTTTTGCATGACGGTGTGAAGGCATCTGATATTGTCGTGCTATCGAGGAACCGGCTGACGAACTCTCCCATTGCGTCGGCAGTCAGTGCCGCCTTCACTCTTGTGGATGGCCCCAAATCCGAACGCTCAAGAACGCCGCAAGTGCGTTTCGCCACAATTCAGGCATTCAAGGGCATGGAAAGTCCGGTTGTGGTGCTCTGCGATGTAACAGAGGTGAGCGATTTTGAGCCGCAGGCACTATTGTATGTCGGTATGTCTCGCGCGCGGTCGCATTTAACCGTATTGATAGACGAACGGGCAAAACCGTTCATTCGAGAATGCCTCAAGCGTAAAATTGAATTGTGGAAAAACTCATGACTGATGCTGCACAGACAAGGGAAAACATCGTTGCATTCCTGCGGCGAGAATTGATTGGGCCTGATCCGCGCCCAGAGTATAAAAGTTTGAATGGAGGTGAGGAAATCTTACGTCCGCAAGACCCACCACGGCTTCGCTATAGCGCGGGAGTTCTCTTCCCTGCGCGTGTCAGCACCGATACTGCCGAGATTGTCGGCGCAGACAATGCAGAGGCAGTTGAGGCAACTGAGGCCGCCGCTCCCGATGGGGATGAACCTGAGGAAGTAATTCCATCCGCCGCTGGGGGTGAATTAGACGCGGGGGTTGAGCATGAGGTGAATCGAGCCAATGAATTCCTACCAAGTGCGATGGGATTAACTGCTCTCGTGCGACTCCCAAAGGCACTTAAATTCACGGTTCGCGCTGGCAGATACGAGAAGAAAATTCAAGAAGGCGTAGGCAGGGAGCGCGAGGGAAAATGGCAGGCGCATTGGTGGCGCAAGCCGATCTGCGAAACCCAGACAATTGACTGTGCGCAGTTTTTGAACAATGGCCCGCACATTGGGGAACCCAAGATTTGGATTGAGACAGGTGACATGGATTTACGGTTGGAGCTTCACGTTTTCAGTCGCTGTTATGCTTTCGCTGAGAACAAGACACGCGACCGCATACTTACCTTCACACTGATAAACCGAACATCAGGAGATGCAGAAGGCGCGCGTGACACGCACTGTCTATTCCAGTGTGAACTCGAAATCGAAGATGCGGATGGCGGAAAGTGTTTTCTCGAATATCCCGAAAGGGCGGCGTTGGATGACGATGAGGAAGATGCTTCGTTACAGCTTCTTTACCGGCATCGAAGGACGTTTGCCATCGGTCATGGTTGTGCCGGTGCATGGGAAGAAGGCGAGCATAGCGCAGTCTCCCGTATTTGGGCCGAAACTCTGCCCACTTACGAGATTAAGCCAATCATGCCGCAGGAAATAAGCGGCCTTCAACTTTCGATGCGTAGATTTGCAGATTCCTATATCAATGTGACTATCATAGAGGACTGCACACGACTTGCGGATGAGTATGCAAAATGGATTGAGTCGAAGTCGCATGAAATCCCTGAAAACCATCGCCATGCAGCGGAACATCATCTGGAATTGTGTCGCGAATGCCATCGCAGAATCGTGGACGGAATTTCCCTCCTGAAAAGCGACGGCGACACATTGCAGGCATTCGCCTGGATGAATCGCGCCATGCTTGAACAGCAGCTACATTATGACCTCGCTTCCAATAATCGGCGGGAATGGGAGGAAATAAATGGGGGCATTCAACTGGCCTCTCAATATTTAGCACCAAACAGCGACGCACCACCACCGAGCAAAGGGCGTTGGCGCCCATTTCAACTCGCTTTCATACTAATGAATATTCGCGCAATCACACAGCGTGACAGCGAGGATCGCAACGTGGTTGACTTGATCTGGTTCCCTACTGGCGGCGGGAAGACGGAAGCTTACCTAGGCCTCACTGCTTTCACAATTTTCTGGCGACGGATAGAGGACGCTTCAAATGGAGGCACGACGGTATTAATGCGCTACACCCTGCGATTGCTTACGACACAGCAATTTCAGCGGGCGGCTTCGCTAATTTGTGCTTGTGAGATTATACGGCGTGAAAACACGCAGAAGCTCGGAGCGGAGCAGATTTCAATTGGTTTGTGGGTTGGTGGAAGCGTGACGCCAAATAGAAACGGAGAAGCTGTCACTGCGTTGAATGCGTTGATGCGCTTCGGGAAGGATAACCCCTTTGTGGTTCTTACTTGCCCGTGGTGCGGTGCGGAGATGGGGCCAGTGCGCTATCGCGCAGCCTATAAAACCCCTGGCTACAAAATCGCCAAGGGTCGGGTAGTGTTTCGCTGTGAGGATGCCGCCTGTGAATTTCGTCACTCTGACGGGCTTCCAATGCATGTAGTTGATGAAGCGATTTACGAGCATCGTCCCACATTGTTGATTGGCACAGTGGACAAATTCGCAATCCTGCCATGGAAGTCTGAAGCTCGGAGGCTCTTTGGCTTCGATTCCGATGATCGCCTCTCCCCTCCTGAACTGGTCATCCAAGATGAATTGCACCTCATCTCTGGTGCCTTGGGTTCAATGGTCGGAATCTATGAAGGCACCATAGACACACTCTGTCGCCAGCGACGCGGGGAAAAGCGATTGCCTGCAAAAATTATTGCCTCAACTGCCACGATTTGCCGCGCGCCAGAGCAAGTGCAATCACTTTATGCGCGCGATGTATTTCTGTTTCCACCGCAAGGCTTGCGCGCTGGGGACTCCTTCTTTGCAGAGGAGAACACACGGGTTGCGGGACGAACCTATGTCGGCGTTTTCGGCTCCGCTCTCGGTTCGCACATCACGGCTCAAATACGGGTGATGGCCGCGCTGCTACAGGCGGTGAAGTGCGTTCCAGGTGCAGTTTCCGCACTTGACCCTTACTGGACGTTGATGGCCTACTTCAACAGCCTTCGTGAACTCGGTCATGCCGCCACTTTGATTCGCGCGGATATTCGTGAATATCTAAATGCGGTGTGGGATCGGCTCAACATACGCCGCCCTGAGGAGGGATCAGGCTTGCCCGATCTTCGACGATTCATTAACCGCGACTTGGAACTCACCAGCCGCATTCAGAGCAGCCAAATAACAGAAGTTTTACAGAACTTGTTCTACAAATATACAGACGAAAAGGACAAAGACGGTAAATCGCTCAACCGTGCTGTCGATGTGTGTTTAGCCACCAACATGATTCAGGTTGGGCTGGACGTTTCTCGTTTGGGCTTGATGACAGTCGTTGGCCAACCAAAGACAAGCTCTGAATACATTCAAGCAACGAGTCGCGTTGGTCGCTCTGCCGAAGGGCCTGGTCTTGTTGTCACGGTTTACAATCCTGGCAAGCCACGAGACCGATCACACTTTGAGCACTTCCGATCCTATCATCAGAGCATTTATCGGTGGGTAGAACCAACGAGTGTCACACCGTTTGCGGTGCCAGTGCGAGAACGTGCGCTTCATGCTCAGATTGTTACCCTAGCACGATACTGGGGCGCGGAAGCTGTTCGGGACCGTCCGCAACCACCTCCACCGGATGATCTGTTCAAACGAATTCGTGATGTCCTGATTTCAAGAGTTCGAGAAGTGGACAGCGAGGAGGCTGCAGCAGCGGAAGCCATGTTCGATGAGATTGTGGCGCGCTGGAAGCGCGTGCAGCCCGCGATTTATGGCGGGTTTGGCCCGCCTCCTGAGGAAACACCGCTGCTCTACCCAAGCGGCTCTCAACCACGCCCAATGTGGGGCGAACGCTCAAAGGCCACGCCCAGCTCAATGCGAAACGTTGATGCAGGCTGCGATGCTGATGTAATCATGCAATTTCCGGAGTCATAATTATGCCAGCAGTTCGCCCCATCCGTCGCACTCAACTAATTTCGCCGTTTGGAATCGGGGCGATGGTTGATTTTCCTAAAGACGAATCGCTGATGCCAGCTGGCCTAGACGCTTGGCCAGCCGCAAAGCAGCCTTGTCCACCCGACTCGGGTTGGCTAGTTCGCGAGGAAAGGCTCGAAGGGAGACTTGGAGTCTCACACTTCCGGCTTCCACCCGATCATCGTGACGCGGACAATGGAGTGGGGTGGGCGAATGTTGACGTTCCGTTTGTGAGATTTCCACGTTGGCATTATTGTCACCACTGTGGCGGTATGGATTTCCTGCCGATATACAGCGGCACCCGCCAGCGCTGCGCCGGAAGACTGTATCCACAGCAAAACTGCGCAAAAAAGAGAGAATACCGAAAACCGTTTTTGATTCCTGTGCGTTTCGTCACAGTATGCGGCAAGGGACACATTGAGGATTTTCCATTCATGGAGTGGGTCCACCGTGGTGTCCCTTTCGATCACGTTGAGCACAAGCTCAGGATGCGCGCCGGTCGTTCGTCGGCAGGGCTTTCGGGCATCAAGATTGAATGCTCTTGCGGAAAAGAGCAGTCGCTCGGCAACGTGTTTGATTTCGACAAGAATGCAAATTGCGGCCCCCTCAGCGGCAATGATGTAAAGTGCTTTTGCAATGGATTGCGGCCTTGGCTTGGGGAGGCTGACTCTGCAAAAACGCATTGCGGGGGAAATTTACGGGCCGTCCAACGTGGGGCCGCAAACGTCTATTTCCCACAGGTGGTCAGTTCCATTTACTTACCGCTTTGGGCTGAGCAGACAGATCGCGATGTCGTGGTTGCGTTGGAAGATGGGCCTACGTGGGATATACTCTCACAAGGGTTGCTAGATGGAACGCACATCGATCCCATGCGGTGTGAATTGGTAGCCGCCCCTCTTCGGCTTGATCCGCAAAAGCTTCTAGTTGCGGCACAACGCAAGTTGGCTGGCAAAGCCGCAAGTGGCCTTGAGGCAAGCGTCACTACTGATGAAGAAAGTTTTCGCCGGTCAGAATATCAAGCACTTTGCGACGGGCGCGGTGATGAGCGGACCGATCTCTTCGTAGAAAAGGCCGAACTGTCTGATTACGATCAAACAGTGGCAAAATTCTTTTCACGAATTCGTCTTGTTCACAAGTTGCGAGAAACACGAGCCCTTGCTGGTTTTACCCGACTCCTTCCCCCGGATGGAAGCCTTGCGAGTGACAGGCTCCAACGGCTGAAATTGGACGAAGCTGCAATCGACTGGTTGCCTGCGATTAAGGTATTCGGCGAAGGTATTTTTCTGGAAATCGCTGAAGATTGTCTTGAGAAGTGGATTCGAGAAAGGGCTGCACTCCGCCCAGAGATTGCAACACTGGTAAGGCACTACAACGCGGCCCGCGTTCTTCGTGGGCAGCCTCAGCGAAATATAACTGCAAAGTTTCTTTTATTGCACACATTAGCACATGCCCTCATGAATCAGTTGAGTTTTGATTGTGGCTACGGCAGTGCGTCCCTGCGCGAGCGTCTATATTGCGATTTCACGAATCCAGAGAAGCCAATGCACGGCTTTCTAATTTACACGGCGTCAGGGGATTCCGAGGGTTCCATGGGCGGTCTTGTGCGCCAAGGTAAAGCGGGACGCCTCGAATCGACGCTCATAAGGGCACTGCAGCGGGCGGCATGGTGCTCGTCTGATCCGGTCTGTATTGAAAGCACTGGTCAAGGAGCCGACAATGCAAATCTCGCCGCCTGTCACGGTTGCTCCCTCCTGCCGGAAACTTCCTGTGAAGA
>JAYVNE010000197.1:0-28353 GCA_043758615.1 Akkermansiaceae bacterium | reverse complement strand
ATGGCAGGCTCAATCTGCCAAAACGGGGCCCAATGTCTAGCTTTTTCGAAAATCACCAATGACCGCAATCCCTTGCGGATTTCTGGGCAACCGCCCTGGAATTTGAGGGAGTGGAGCGGGTTTCGAGTTCATGGAGGTGCCGCTATGCGCTTGCCACCCGGTATCCGCCGGGCAGACTCCGCGCGTGAAAGTCCTCGTCACCGCTGGCCCTACCCGCGAGCCGATCGACCCGGTGCGGTTTCTGACGAATCGCTCGTCCGGGAAAATGGGCTATGCACTAGCAGCGGCTTTCGCTCACGAGGGGCACTCGGTCATGCTCGTTTCCGGGCCGACAAATCTGGACGTCCCAGATGGCGTTGATTTCGTGCCAGTGCAAACGGCAGCAGAGATGTATCAAGTGGTTGCGCGCTATCTCGGAAAAATGGACATCGCGGTTTTCGCCGCCGCTGTGGCGGATTACACCCCGGCCCGCGCAGAGGATCAAAAAATCAAGAAGACCGACGAGACTCTAACTCTCCAGCTCGTCCGCACCGCCGATATTCTCGGCTCCGCGCGCCAGCCCTTAGGATTCACCGGCACGCTGGTCGGCTTCGCTGCGGAGACGGAAAACCTCGAAGCCAACGCTCGCGGCAAGCTCGTCCGCAAGCACTGCGACCTCATCATCGCCAACGATGTTTCTAAACCTGGCATTGGCTTTGACTCGGATGAAAATGAAGTCCTCCTCGTCTATCCAGATCACAGCAATGCTCTCCCGCCCACCTCGAAACACGATCTCGCCCATCAACTCGTCGATGCCATTGTGGATTTGAAAAAGTTGATGACTGATACTTAATGGTGAAGAATCAAAACTCCCATTCTCACCCTTCTCCACCTCTTGCTCATTCCATTAACAATCAACTCTCCACTATCAACTTTCTTCCATGACCGACCTCGAACTCGCCACTCATGCCGCGCTTGAAGCGGGCAAACTCCTTCGTGCAAATTTCGGCAGCGATGCCGTCGTGGATGAAGCGCTGCATCACGACATCAAACTTGCGTTGGACAAGGAATCCCAAGACCTCATCACCGCCATCCTGCTAGGCGCGCGCACTGGCGATGCACTTTACGGCGAAGAAGGTATCGCCGGAAACCAAGATTCTAACCGTCAATGGATTGTTGACCCGATCGACGGCACCGTGAATTTCTTCTACGGCATCCCGCATTTCTGCGTTTCTATCGCATTGCGAGTGGCGGGTGAAATTGTTGTCGGCGTCATCCATGATCCGATGGTCGGCGAGACTTGGACCGTCGAAAAAGGCGGTCCCGCGATGCTCGATGGCAAGCCGATCCAGACCAGCAATCGCGCAAATTTCGCAGAATCGATTCTCTTTGTCGGCTGCGGCAAGGATGAGGCCGCGCTGCAAACCGGCATTGATCGTTTTCGCCGCGCCTCACTCAAGGCCCGCAAAATGCGTATGATGGGCTCAGCCGCGCTCGGCATGGCCTATATCGCTTGCGGTCGCCTTGATGGCTATATTGAGTCACGGATTTCTCTTTGGGACATTGCGGCCGGTCAGCTTCTGGTAGAAACCGCAGGCGGAAAAGTCGAGCTTACCGTCGTGCCTGGTTATGATGATGCATACTCGATCGTCGCCAGCAATGGGGTCCTTCCGATAGAGGAAATACTTTGAAGAAGTTGAGTGTTAATGGAAAGAGGAAGAAATTTCATGGGCGGCCATTGATTTCGGGTTAATAGCCACTAACCACTATTTTTTGGACATCGAATATTAGAGTTAAGAAAATGAATGAATGAAGGCCGAAATGAATTTCGCGGTCCGTCTCCCTCTCAACAATCAACCACCCACCCTCAACATCCCCCAATGACTGGCATCGGCTACGACGTTCATCAATTCGCAGAAAACCGCCCGCTCGTCCTTGGTGGCGTGACGATTCCGCACAGCCACGGATTGGCGGGCCATTCGGATGCGGATGTGCTTTGCCACGCCATTGCGGATGCGGTGTTAGGTGCGATGGGGCAGCCGGACATTGGTTATTTTTTCCCTCCGGGCGATCCAGCTTGTAAGGATATTTGCTCGTTGAAACTTTTGGAGAAGTGCCGTGAGCTCGCGGCCGAATCGGGATTCACGATCGTCAACGTGGATTCCACCTTGATTGCGGAAGCGCCTAAGGTTTTACCGCATCGCGATGCCATGCGAAAAAATATCGGAGAAGCCTTGGGTATTGCTCCGGAGCGCGTCGGCATCAAGGCAACGACGAATGAGACCATGGGTTTCATCGGCCGCAGGGAAGGAATCGCGGCGCTCGCGGTCGCGCAAGTAGATAGATTACGCTAGCCTGTCAGTTTCGGGAATGTTAGGTGTTAAACAGCGATTCCCTATTGATTCGAAGCTGGCGCATCAAGCACTTCACGAACGCGACCGGCGATGATATTGGCGAGGTTGACTTCGCCTTCCTCGCGGAGGAAATCGCAGTAGTTAGACGCCACGGCTTCGAGGTCTTCTGCGTATTCTGGACCGAGCGCCTCGAAACTTGTTAGGGCTTTTTCGAAATGCTTGCGCGCCCATGTACGGTCGCCGGTGGCGAGCAGGGCGAGCGCGAGATTGTTATGGGATTGCGCGGTATCTGGATGCTCCTCGCCGAGCACGCTACGACGGGTTTCTAGGGCAATCATGTGCATTTCACGAGCCTGCTCGTGGTAGCCCGCAGCCTGATAGAGTGAGCCGAGGTTGCCGGAAACGGTGGCGGTTTGTTCATGCTCCTGGCCGAGTTGAGAATGGAGAATTTCCAAAGCTCGGAGGAAATGGAATTCTGCGTTATCAAGGTCTCCCTCGGCCTTGGCGATGAAGCCGAGGTTGTTCGCCATCGCTGCGATATCAAGCACCAGCGGCGGCTCGTTCCGTTCGAAATAATCAATCGCCTGGGTCCAGTTATTTACCGCATGTTCCGCGCGGCCCAGCCCGTCATAAGCAGCTCCGAGTCCTGCATGGAGCCTGCCCAATTGGTCGAAAAGGTCGGGGCGGTCTTGCAGCAGGTCGATCGCCTGACGGTAATCATCGCGGGCGGACTCAAAGTTCCCGAGCTCACGGTGAATGTCACCGCGAATTTCGAGCGCTGAGGCGAAGGCATCGATACTATCGAGATTAGTCCCCAGCGCTTGGTGGGACTTTTCCACTGCGGCGCTTGAGGCATGCAGGGCTTCGTTTAAGTCACCAGCCGCACGCAGTGTTGCCACGCGGTCTTGAAGGATAGAAATGAGGGTAGCGGTTGGGGAGTCCATGAAGAGTGAGATTGAAGGGATTGGGGTGATTATTCGCGAATTCCCTCCGCTGACGAGCTGAAACCACTCGGCGGGGAAAGTCTTTCAATGAGTTCGTCTCGCGAATGGGGAAGTTTGCCGAGCGTATCCCGCAGGGAATTTGATGCATCTCCCTGCGAGGGTGAAACTCCGAGAATCCGTGCAAGTTCCGATTCGAAATGGCGAAGCGCGCGCAAACTCGGCGGGGAGGTATCGATGTGGTTGAGTGCGCGCTCCAGCAAATCGTGCAGTCCGGGATCCGAGTGTTCCGGCTCGACGGCGGCTTCCAGTAATTGGCAAAAGTAGGCGGCTAGCAAGGTCGCGGTGTAGCTCCGACGCAAGCTTTCCCGCCAGTGGCTGATGCAGACTTCGCGCAACGAATGCAGGTCGCCGCGGCGGGCTTGGCTGATTACGATTTCCCCGCCGAAAAAGAGATCAAGCTTCCCGGCGAATGGGCTTTTTGGGCGGCGTGCCCCCTTGGCGACAGTTTTCACCAAGCCGTGGCTCGCTGTGAACCAATGCGCGATCAAGCTGGTATCCGACAAACGGGTAAGACGGATGATAATCGCATGCGTGGCTTGCACGGGGGAATTTTCAGAAAATTTCGCCGGAAACACGATAGAAATCGGAGTCATTTCCGCGGAAAACCCCCTAGAAACCGTCTAACTGCAAGGGGGAGTTCTGAAAAGGTACGTTGACCGATTTAGCATTTCGCCACTTAGTTAGGTTCTGTCTGTTTTACCGCTTATCTTTTGAGAATCATTCGAACAAATCACATGTGGAGGATCACGGAATCCGACTCAGGGGTCAATTACTGCCTAGAGCGGCTGGCCTTGTCCAAGTCTTATCGTGTGACGGAAATGTGCCTAGAACTTGGCTGTAGCCAGAGGCACCTTTACGCTACGTTTATGAGGGATATTGGTTTTCCTCCTAAGCAGTGGATGATGATGGAGCGAATGGTCGTCGCGAGACGAAAACTTGAGGGTGGTAAATCCCCCGTGGACGTGGCGCAAGATCTGGGGTTTCTATCAGTCACCACCTTCAGCCGGCAATTTTTCCGATACCACGAAGTACTCCCGGAGCGTTTCGTTAAGGCTCGTCAGATTTTCGACCCTTCCACGATGGATTTGGCAGAAAAAACTCTTTGATCCGCGCTTAGCCAAATCGGGGAGGAGGATGGCATCCATTGAATCGCGGTGATAGATGTTTGTTATCGCGGGATCGTGAGGGATTGGCCGGGATGAATCATGGCCCCGGAAATGCCATTTTCGCGCTGGAGCGCGGAAACTGAGCACCCATTGCGACTCGCGATCGCCGAGAGGGAATCCCCTTGTTTTACGACATAGCGGGAGGATTTTGGCTTTGATTTCGCGGTCGTGTTAGATTTCGACTTAGTTCTAACCACTTCTCGCTCAGGCTCCGGCTTGGTTTTGGGCTTAACCTTCACCACTTCTGGCTCCGAGTCAGTCTTCTTGATAGGCCGTGTTTTCACCACTACCGCCTGGCTTTCGGGCTTGGCTTGAGTGGTCGTTTTAGTCGAGGCAATGCTTGGTTTAGGCTGCGGCGTGGACGACGTAAGTGGCACAGAATTCATCGGTGGTTGCTCATTTTTGGCAACTTGTGGGAGATTCTCGCTCTTGGATACGCTGGGTGCCGAATTGCCCGGCTTGCGCCATTGCGAGGGATTATCTGCCCATTCCTCCCGGTAGCGGCCTTGACTGTCGAAGGGGCCGATGCCCGCTTGCTGGGAGCCGCCCGAGCCCCCGCCTCCAGTAGTACTACAGTTGGTAAGAAACATCGAGAGGGAGCAGACTGCGAAAAGCGAAAGGAGCAGCTTCATGCCCGAATGATGGAGCATCCGCAGATTTTGGCAAAACATAGTTAATCGCACTGAAGGTTTTTTAGCGATCCGAGAACTGAGCGAAAACTTCGATCTTGCAGAGGCCTCGGCGGGATGGCAGCGGTATTTGCGCAACATTGAAGGGGCATTAGCTCAGTTGGTAGAGCGCTTCGTTCGCAATGAAGAGGTCAGGAGTTCGAATCTCCTATGCTCCACTCCCCTGAAAGCCTTCAAAAGCCCTGTTTTTTGGGATTTTTCGTTTCTAGCACCAGAACCCGCGCTGCGTGGGAGTGGTCAATCTTCCAGATTGGACGAAGCCTGCCATCATCGGTGAAATGACACTTGCACGCAGCCGATGGACTCCCCGGGTTCTCGGTCGGCACTTGAGGGAATTTTATCGTTCACCAGAGTTGCGCGGTGGGCGTTTTCCCCTATTGGAGAGTGCGTCTCGTGAAACCGCGTGGGTTTCAAATTTCCCCTTGCTTCCAGTTCTTATCAAAATGTCCGCCCGCACTGACTTCCGCAGCCGTCACCTTGGTCCAGTTGGTTCCGAACGCGAGGAGATGCTTCGTGATACCGGGTTCTCCTCGCTCAGCGCTCTGATCGATACCGCCGTTCCCGCAGGGATTCGCATGGAAGGTGCTCTCAGCCTGCCGGAAGCCCGCTCGGAACATGAGGCGCTCGCTTGGCTGAAGTCGATCATGGGGAAAAATAAAGTGCTCAAATCGTTCATCGGCCAAGGCTACTCCGGGACCCACACGCCGAGCGTGATCCAGCGGAATATTTTGGAAAATCCCGGCTGGTACACTGCCTACACACCCTATCAGGCGGAAATCGCACAGGGGCGCCTCGAAGCGCTATTGAATTTCCAAACGATGATCACCGACCTCACCGGCCTGGATGTTTCTAACGCATCACTGCTAGATGAAGGCACCGCTGCGGCGGAAGCGATGAGCCTTGCGCTGGCCGGAAAGCCGAAGGGCAAAGCGATCTTCATTTCCGACCGCTGCCATCCGCAAACCATCGACGTGGTGGTGACCCGCGCGGAACCGTTAGGAATCGAAGTCGTGATCGGCGATTGGGCGAAATTCGAGCCAGCTTCCTGCGAGGGATTGTTCGCGGTGCTGGTGCAGTATCCGGACACGCGTGGCCGCATCGACGATTTCGCGGAATTTTTCACGAAAGCGAAATCCGCGGGCGCGGTGACCATCGTGGCAGCGGATATTCTATCACTAACGGTTTTAAAAGCCCCTGGCGAATTCGGCGCGGACATTTGCGTGGGTTCATCACAACGCTTTGGCGTGCCGCTCGGTTTCGGCGGCCCTCATGCGGGCTTCATGGCTTGCGCCGATGCATTGAAACGCAAGATGCCCGGTCGCCTGATTGGCGTGTCTGTGGATTCACGCGGCAAGCCCGGTTATCGCCTCTCTTTGCAAACCCGGGAGCAACACATCCGCCGTGACAAGGCGACTTCCAATATCTGCACCGCGCAGGTTTTACTCGCTGTCATGGCCTCGATGTATGCGGTCTATCATGGGCCAGAGGGATTGGAGCGCATCGCCAACCGCACGCGGGCGCTCACTTGTGATTTGAGGGCCATCCTCGTCGCGAGCGGTGTTGAAATCGAAGACGGCGCGTTTTTCGATACAATCGTCGCAAAGGTCCCGCGCAAAGCAGGCGGCATTCTATCAAAAGCCGCTGCAGCCGGAATCAATCTCCGCCTAATCGATGCGGATCATCTGGGTATTTCCTTCGATGAAACCACCACAGACGCGGACGTTTTGAGCATCGCAAAATGCTTCGATGCTGATCTCGATGCCTCACGCGACGATGCGGTGGACTGGCCTGCCGGAGTTTCCCGCGGCTCGCCGTTTCTCACTCAAATAGTTTTCAACAGTTACCACTCGGAAACGGACATGCTGCGCTATCTGAAGCGTTTGGAATCGAAGGATCTTGCGCTTAATGAATCCATGATCGCGCTTGGCTCATGTACGATGAAGCTGAACGCCACATCGGAAATGATTCCTCTGAGTTGGCCGGAAGTTTCCTCGCTGCACCCATTTGTGCCTGCCGATCAGAGCCAGGGCTATCGTGAAATGCTGGCCACGCTCGAAGGTTGGCTGGCAGAAGTCACCGGCTTCGCGGGAGTTTCCCTGCAACCGAACGCGGGCTCGCAAGGTGAGTATGCCGGGCTGTTAGCAATCCGCCGCTACCACCTTGCGCGGGGTGATTCGCACCGGAATATCTGTCTCATTCCTGTTTCCGCACACGGCACCAATCCAGCGTCGGCCGTGATGGTCGGGATGAAAGTCATCGGCGTGAAATGCGATACAGATGGAAACATCGACGTCGCTGATCTCACCGCCCGCGCGGAGGAACACCGGGAAAACCTCGCCGCGCTGATGGTCACCTATCCCTCGACGCACGGGGTTTTCGAGGAAACCATTCGCGCGATTTGCGATATCATTCATGGCGCCGGCGGTCAGGTTTACATGGACGGCGCGAACATGAATGCCCAAGTCGGCCTAACATCCCCCGGCCTGATCGGAGCGGATGTCTGTCATTTGAATTTACATAAAACTTTCTGCATCCCGCACGGCGGCGGCGGACCGGGTGTGGGGCCGATCGGTGTGGCGAAACAACTCCTGCCTTATTTGCCCGGTCACAGTGAACTCGATTCCAAAGTGGGTGCGGTCTGTTCCGCACCGTGGGGAAGCGCTTCGATCAACACGATTTCCTGGATGTATATCGCGATGATGGGGCCTGACGGCCTAACCGAAGCCACCGAAGTCGCCATTCTAAATGCGAACTACATCGCGAAGAAACTCTCGCCGTTTTTCCCGATTCTCTACACCGGACATGGAGGCCTCGTCGCCCACGAGTGCATCATCGACGTCCGCCCTCTATCTGAAGCCAGCGGTATCACCGTGGAGGACGTGGCGAAGCGCCTGATGGACTACGGATTCCATGCACCCACAATGAGCTGGCCCGTCGGCGGCACGCTGATGATCGAACCGACTGAGTCCGAATCCAAAGGTGAGCTCGACCGCTTCTGTGACGCGATGATTTCCATCCACGGAGAAATTTCCGCAGTGATCAGCGGCGAGTTAGATACGAATGACAACCCGCTCAAACACGCGCCGCATCCTTGCGAGGTGGTTTGCGGAAACGATTGGCCGCACGCCTATACTCGCGAGCAAGCGGCATTTCCTCTGCCCTATCTGCGCCAACACAAGTTCTGGCCGTCGGTGGGCCGCATCGACAACGTGCACGGCGACCGCAATCTCATCTGCACCTGCGACAGCGTGGAAGCCTACGCGGCCGAAGCCTAACATTCATGCAAGTCCCTTCACCTATCGACTGGGGTTTTTGGCAAGGAGAGGTCCTCGCCACGCTCATGTTCATTATCAAAGATGGACAGATTCTCCTTATCGAAAAAAAGCGCGGACTGGGTGCGGGGAAAATCAACGGCCCGGGCGGCAAGATTGATCCCGGTGAAACGCCGCTCGAAGCGATCATCCGCGAGACCCAAGAGGAACTATGTATCACTCCGCATGCGCCGCGCAAGCTGGGAGAGCTTCAGTTTTCGATGACCGACTATGCGGACATCCTCTGCCATGTCTATCGCTCTGATGATTTCACCGGCACACCGACCGAGACCGACGAGGCAGTTCCTGTGTGGACGCCACTCCATGAAATTCCCTATCAGCGTATGTGGGAGGACGACCGCCACTGGCTGCCGCATGTGCTCGCAGAGCAACCTTTCCTCGGGCGTTTCGTCTTCGATGGTGAGAGGATGCTTTGGAAGGAGATGATTACCGACATCACTTGGTAACAAAAAGCCGCCTTCCTTTCGGGAGACGGCTTTTATCCTCGAAAGGAAAATGGCAACAGTGATGCCGACTATTTTTTACCACTGATGACCTTGATTTTAACTGATTCCTCTGAAAGAATTGATAGAAATTGCGCTCACTTTTTGGGTGGATAGATGCTTCTTTCTAATCTCTTCATAATCATTTAAATCAGCGAAATCAGTGGTTTACATCTTTCTGTCTAGGTTTATTTGAAGGGTTTTCGGCAAACAAGTTAGAGAGAGCCGACCAATAAATCGAACTTGGCTTTGAGTGCGGCAAGTTCCCCTTGGCCCTTGGCGATCTCAGCTTCCGCTTTTTCGATCTGACCATTGAGAGCGACGAGTGAATTGAGCTTGGAAGCGTAGCCAGCACCCTTCGCTACTTTCTCTAGTTTCTCTGCTTTCGCAGGTTTAGCTGCCTTTGGTGCCTTTGGTGCCTTTGGTGCCTTGGTTTTTTTACCAGGCTTCGGTGCACCGGATTTCTTAAGCCATGCCATCACGGTGAGGGGTGACACACCGAACTTGGCAGCAGCATGGCTTTGGCCACCGCGACCGTTGGCGGAGTTATAACTGGTGACGAAATCTACCACCTCTTGCTTTTCAGCAGGGGTGTAGCGCGTGCCTATACCTCCCTTGGCTTTTGCTTTGGCCGTGGAAACCTTTGGCGCTTTCGCTAACTTCGGAGCTTTAGGTGCCTTCGCGGGTTTGATTTTTTTCCCCGGCTTCGAAACGCCGGCACCCTTGAGCCAAGCCATCACGGTGAGAGCTGAAACACCAAATTTAGCGGCAGCTTTGCTCTGACCACCACGACCGTTGGCAGCATTGAAAGTTGTTACGAAGTTCACGACTTCCTTCTTTTGTGCGTCGGTATAACGGACGCCTTTCACTGATTTTTTCTTAGCAGTAGTACTCATGACAAACGGAACGTATGTTTACAGATACTACTAGCAAGCTTAAATTATATTCCTTCCCTGTAGATGAAAATCCGATCCGGACATCCATTATATTTTCCCGGATATCATCGCCGTCACTCCGCCACAGTCATGCATGTCTGCGAGCCAGAAATCACAACCCTGCTGAACCTTGGGTCTTACTACGACGCCCCCGAATCCAATGAATTGATCTACATCAGGTTTCGTTTCCAAATCGGAAACACCATCGCCTATCATTACTACCTTCTCGGGCAGCATGGCTTTCTTCCACTCTCTAATGACTTCGTTTTTACCGAGGTTCCGCGTAGTCGGATAGTCCCTGCCATAATCCAGATAGCTCCCACTTTTATCAAAGAACAATGGCACTGCCTCCACATGATCAATGCCGAGCAATTGTGCCAGAGGCATGATGAGCGGGGCGAATCCCCCCGAGAGGATCACCGGATGCCAACCTTCATTTTTTAAATCCCTAATAAATTCATCTGCACCGGGAACCATGGTTTCCACATAGAGCGCTGCGACCTGATCACATAACGCACGGCTAGGTCGGATCATGTCCATGCGACGCGAAAAGACCTCGTGGATCGGAACCTCGCCGTTCATCGCCGCATGGGTGAGGGCCACGACTTGGGCAAACACTTCATCTCCCTTGGCCCTCGCTAACTCATCGATTCCCTCGATCGTCGAGAGCGTGGAATCACAATCGATGAACAAGAGTTTCCCGCGCCGCTGAGTGCTGGGGTGGATTTTTATTTCAGTTCCTACATTTACTCTATTGAAAAGTTCGATCATCTCATCATTGCCCATGCGGATGCAACCCATGCTGGCGGGCTGACCGATCCTCTCTACTCGATTGGTTCCGTGTATATAGATATTCCGTTCCAGCGTGTTTGCATTTTCAAGGTCTAGCCCTTCCAAGCGGATCACTCGGGTGAGGATGAGGTCCTTGTCCATTTCGTCTCCTGCGGACCATTCCCCTGCGGGCAAACGCATTTTGAAAATAGTCCCGAGCGCCTCACCCTCGCCAATCTTTTCGTAAATTCGGAAGCGCCCGGTGGGAGTGCGATAGGTGTCTTTCACAAAACCCATCCCTTTGGCAGCGGTGGATATGTTAAACTCCCGCACGCATTGATCCCCTTCCATGACTTTAAGGGTTTGGTCATCGATGGAAACTTCGAGATGTTGTGATAGATTCATGAGCGTGTGAGAACGAGCAATGCGTTGTGACCTCCCATGCCGTGGGAGAGTTTGTAAACAGGACCGGTGGCGTCGAGCGGCTGTGCGGGAAGGGTGAAGCCATCAGGCTGATAGAGGCTAGCAAGATTCGGAGGAAGCTTCCCATCCCTGAGACAACGCGCAATAATGACACTCTCTAACAATCCGCTCGCTCCGATGGTATGGCCTGTGAACGGTTTAAGAAGGTGTAATGTGGGGAGATCGCGCGTGAAAGCGCGTGAGAGCAAGGCAGGATCCGCCACGGCCTGCACTGCGGTGCCCGTCCCGTGAGGACAGACCGCGGCAGGCGGGCCAACGAGGCGAGTGGCTTTTTCTAGCAGCTCTGGAGTGCGTCCCCCGTCGGCGGGAATGCCCACCGGATCGCAAGCGTCCGAATTGCAGCCGTAGTGAAGGAGTTTTGGGAAGTCACCATCGATCATTTCAATGGCCATCGCCGCGGCACCTTCTGCAGGGATGAAGCCAGAAGTTTTTGGATGATAGGGATCGAGGCTGGAGTGCTTCGACAAAATTCCTGACAAAGCGTAGTTGTCTAACAATATTGGAACCAAGGGCAGATCGACCGCGACTGCCAGCGCACGGGTGGCCATGCCCGAGCGCACTAACATCATGGCCACTCCAATGGCATCCAATCCCGCCGCGCAGCCGCTGGCCAGCACGTGATTAGGTCCGGTGATCCCGAACTCGATGGTGATCGCCGATGCGGGTTCACTGTGAATTGTGTTGCTGGCCGCCATCAGCTTGAACGGCCGACGCCCCGGCCACGGACCCAGCCAACCCGCTGCATTTCCACGACTGGTGCCGACGACAAGAGCCGCATCTTTCAGGTCTTCCGCCGTCCATCCGGCCTCAGTGATCGCCTGCCGTGTGACATGCAACGCCGCCATCGTGGCTGGGCTCCATTTGCGATGGATCAGCAACGTGCGCGGCTCGATCCATGCGCCGGGACGAGTCGCGTGCGGGCTGTCCTCGCCTAACAATTTCCCGAGTTTCTGAAATGGCACCCGTTGAGCAAGAACCGCCTCGTGGTGCAACGCAACATCGCTGCCGAGGGCGGACAAGGCACCGAGACCCGTGATGGAAAGTGCGGAGTGGATAGCCACGGGGTATCAAGCAGGGGGGCTCCTGCAATGCAAAAATTAGAGGGTAAGTTGCGCGCCCAGCTCGACGACGCGCCCCGGAGGAAGCTGGAAGTAGGCGGTGGCCGGAGAAGCGTTGCGAGCCATGATCGCGAAAAGCGAGAGACGGACCTTGTCGATAACCGTCGCATGTTTGCCGACTCCATACGTTTCCCGACCGAGGAAAAAAGTTGCTTTGCCAGGCTGAAAACGAAACTGCGCAGGCATGCGTTCCTTCAATGCAGCAGGCACATCCGGGGTTTCGGCAAATCCGAACCGCAGCGTCACCCGCTGCACGCCATCGCCAAGGTCAACGCAATCGAGAACCTCCTTTTCCGCTGCGCGCGGTTGGTCTAACGTTTCTACATGGAGCAGGATTACTTGCTGATGGATGACTTGATTGTGCTTGAGGTTGTGCAGCAGTGCGGTGGGGACTTGCAGACCTTTTCCACTCATATAAATGGCCGTGCCGGAAACCCGGTGGATTTTACCCTTATGCAGATCTTTGAGCAAAATATCGATAGGAAACGAATCCTTCAAAATCCGTGCGTAGAGAAGCCTACGTCCCCAGATCCAGATCAGCATCACCGACATGACCACCCCCGCCACTAACAGCGGCAACCAACCGGATGGAAAAATTTTGAGGGAGTTCGCAGCGAGGAACGCACCATCAAATAACAGGAAAATCCCGGTCAGCAAAGCAGCCTTGAATTTCGACCAACCCCACACGGCACGGGCAGCAGAGAAAAACAGGACCGAGGTAATCGTCATGGTGAGCGAGATGGCGATCCCATACGCTCCCGCCAAAGCGGACGACGTTTGGAAAACCACCACTAGCAGAATACAGGCTACCGCCAGAATGTGATTTACTGCTGGGACATAGACCTGCCCCACTGAGTGCTCGGATGTGTAGAGCACGCGCATCCGGCACATACAGCCGAGTTGCACCGCCTGAGTCGTTAGAGAAAACGCGCCTGAAATGAGAGCCTGACTGGCAATGATCGCCGCTCCCGTTGCGAGGATCGTAAGTGGAAGTTGCAGCACTTGGGGCGCGAGCAGGAAAAACGGGCTGCGGATCGCCGTAGGATCCGCCGTCAACAAGGCCGCTTGGCCCAGGTAATTCAGCACCAGAGCCGGCAACACCACAGAGAACCAACCGACGCGGATCGGCTTGGTGCCGAAATGCCCTAAATCCGCATACAGCGCTTCACCACCGGTCACCGCGAGGAACACGGCAGCTAACAGCGGGAATGCATGTTTCCATTCCCGGATTAGAAACGAAAGCCCTTCAAAGGGACTTAAGGCATAAATTACTTCTGGATGAATCAACAACTGCCGCCCCCCTAGCAACGCTAAGGCGCCAAACCACAAAAGCACCACCGGCCCGAAAAGCTTACCCACCTGCCCGGTGCCGAAGCGCTGAATCGAAAACAATCCTATCAAAATCACCACCGACGCAGGCACCGTCCAATTCGCAAGCCCAGGACTGCTCACTGCCAGGCCCTCCACTGCGCTCAGCACGGAAATCGCCGGAGTCAGCATTCCATCGGCATAAATCAACGCTGCACCCGCCAGTCCAAACATCAGCACCTTCCGCGGGTCCGTCCCGCCCAAACGTCTGACCGCACCTCGGATCAGCGTGGAAAGCGCTAAAATCCCACCCTCGCCCCGGTTATCCAGCTTCAGAATGATAAACAAATATTTCGAGGAAACCACTAGAAGCAGCGACCAAACGATCAGCGATGCAGCTCCCACCAAATTTGCCGGATTGATGGGTGCGCCATGATGTCCTGAGAAACACTCCCGGAACGCGTAAAGCGGACTGGTTCCAATGTCGCCAAAAACGATACCTAAAGCAGCCAGAGTGGTCACTGCCAACGGGGGATTGTGGCCGGAGTGGCCAGCAGTTGAGTCGTTCATCGTAACGAGCAGGTCGCTCGCGGGGCTTTCAAAACATTTCCCAAGCTCGCTGGCCAGCGGAAATGCGGGGCCGCAGCACGAGACCTTAAGGATTGCGCCTTCCCGGCGTGGGCCAAACCCGACGTAGGGTGGGGAGAATAGAATTACTTTTGATCCAGATTCGCCCGCATTTCCTCGCCGCTTGGAGTCTTAGAGGTGACACCGCTGGCCGGAACTTCCATGTTAGCGATCCAGACGATGGAATTCAGAATGAGTCGGCGTTGGCTATCGTTCTGCCAATTCTGATGAAAATGGCCACCCGTGAAACCAAACGAACGTCCAGCACCGGATGCGGCCGGCCGCTGATAGACCCACATCACATGTTGCGGCTCCTTGCGCTCCAGAACGGCCGAGCGGGCTTCCGGATTACCTTCATGCGGTCCATCTTTCCGAGCCAAACTCTCAGCTGGAGGCAGATCCGTTAGAATCGGAGTAACACCTTCCATGTTGTTGCGAAAACGTATGTGATAATACCACTCATCCGTCGTGTCGAAATCGCTGATCCCTCGGGTCACCGCGTGTTTGGGCAGTTTGAAAGAGGCATGCCAGTGAGGATTCACGGACCAATCCGTTTCAAAGTAAGCACCGATGAGATCTAGGAAAATGTCACCCGCTTCACCCTTGGGAATTTCCACTGCATAGTGAATGCACCCGATTCCCACACCTGCTTTGGCAAGCGACTTCAGCTTTTCGAGATGGCTGTTAGCCGGGTGTGCAGCGCCACCATCGGCGTAGATCACGACGGCCGCGGCGTCATTAAAAACGGATTCATCCGTGGGCCAGCCATGGGTGACGACGGTCGTTTCGATCAGTAAACCGCTGTGATTGAGCTGATCCGCCAACAGCATGCAGCCCGCGCGGTGTTCGTGCGCGCCGGGCCCGTGGCTCGGACGACCGGCGACGAAAACAATTTTTTTCTTCGCATCCGCAGCGATGGTCGGTGGCTCGGCACAGACCGTCCCCGCTCCGAGGATGCAGGCGATTGGGATCAGAAGCGTGTAGGGAACTTTCATGAGGTAAGTCGCTACGGGGACTCACGCCACTTGTTTTCAGAATCTCTCGACCCTTTGAAATTTGTCGCATCAAAACCCGTTAGCGAGACGGGAAACAAGTGCTTCTCCGGCACGTTCAAGCGCTTCAGGCAGGGCGTTATTTCGGGCAGTCTGGAGATTGCCGCCGGCGAAAAGCTCACTGGAGCCCTCCGAAGTGCCTGAAGCAAGCACCTTGGTGGGGTTCCTTGAATCCCGCAGTGTCCAGCCGATCACGACATTATTCCGTAGTTCTTCAGGTAACAGAGTATCGAGACGGGTGCCACGGATGACAGAATATTTGATAGAGCGCAGATTCCCCTCCAAGATGGCATCTGCGTGGTCCACATCTCCGATGCGGTAGGTGCCGTCCTGCACGAAGGCGCTGGCCACCGAAGAAGTGGCGAGAGCTTCCGCACGAGGATGTAGGGTGGAGTTAGAAAACATCGGCACGGCGATGATTTTCACCTGCTTCATGGAAGCGGGCTTGCTACCGCCAAGCTGATAGCCTGCACAGGAAGCTAACAGAAGCACGGGGGCGAGCAAGGTAAGCAATCTCATAATACGGTTGGGTTCGATCACTCACCGAGTTCTTTCAAGCGGGCACGGGCACCGTCGTGAAGTTTGCCAGAGCCGGTACGTTTCACCACATCGCGGTAATACACTTTCGCGGATTCGGGTTTGCCGGTTTTCAGATAGAATTCAGCAATGTCGTAAGAGCGTTGGAGATCCCGCCCACCTAGCCCGGCGACGAGCTTGCGGGCCTCGGCATTGCGGGAATGGTTAGGGTATTGAATGAGGTAGTCGTTGAATGCTTCGCGAGAGAGATCGAGGTTCGCCTGGTTTTGATTTCCGCGATCGGCCTCCTGCATCATAATTAAGCCGACGCGGAACAGCGCTTCAGGGGCCTCGGGGCTATCCGGTTGATCTCGCACGAGCTGGCGGAAGGCAGCGATGGATTCCTTGGCTTTTCCTTTCGCCTGATAGAGCTCCCCGATGGTAAACTGCGCCTTCGATGCGGTGCGAGATTTCGGCGCATTGTCGCGGACTTTCCCGAGCATCTCGACTGTTTTTTCAAGGGACAGCTTGGATTTCATGCCAAGAAAACTGCTTTTCACGTCCCCTTCAGCGGCCGCTTGGGCCATCGCGGCTTGGCGATTAAGAGCGGTGGCATAGAGACCGGTACCGTAGAAGCGGGTGAGGAACTGATCGTAGGCAGTGAAAGCCTCTTGGATATTACCTTTTTGTTCGAGCAGTTGGGCTTGGCGGAAGCGGGCTTGAGGAGCGGATGGGGCAAACGGGTATTTTGTGGCCGTTTGATCGTAGAGTTTGATTGCGCGACCCGAGTTTCCGGCGTCATCGGCCTGTTTGGCCTTTTGATAGAAAGCCTCACCTTCACCGGCAGCAGCCCGAGTATTTCCCGCCATCACAGGAAGTTCGTCATCCGAACTGCATGAGAAGGATAAAAGCGCGGTAACCGATAGCGACGTGATGGCAATTAACCGGTGGGTCATGCCGTGGAGCATAGGAGGACAACCCGTGTGGGGAAGTCCAAAATCGAAACCCGCATTTACTTCCCAAGTTCGGTCGCACGGCGAACGGCGGCTCCCACCGCCTCGATTAAAGCGGAACGAAGGCCGAGGCGTTCAAGCTCGGCTAAACCCGCAATGGTGGTGCCGCCCGGTGAAGTCACCATGTCCTTGAGAACCGCAGGGTGATCGCCTGTTTCCAAGACCATCGCGGCGGCTCCCAAAACCGTTTGCGCGGCAAGTTTCACCGCGTCGGCGCGGGGTATCCCCGCGCGGACACCTCCATCGGCGAGGGCATCAATGACGACGTAAATGTAGGCCGGTCCGCTCCCGGATAGCCCAGTGACGGCGTCCATCAGCTTTTCTGGGACCTGCACCGCGAGGCCCACGGCACCGAGAAGTGACTGCGCGCTCAACGCGTCTTCGGCGGTCGCATGAGCGCCAAGGCAAAACCCGGCAGCACCTTTGCCAACAAGCGCCGGCGTGTTAGGCATTGCACGGATGATCCGAAAATCCCCCTCCACGGCCGACTCCAGTGCAGAGAGCGTGATTCCTGCAGCGATTGAAATAACGAGTTTACCCTTTCCACCTGCTGCTTTTGCGACATCACCGAGTGCAGCCAGTGCTTCCTGCGGCTTGGTGCAAAGAAGGATCACCTCGCTGGCAGCAGTGGTTTCCGCAACGTCGGTGGTCACTTTTGCGCCCGTGGCCTGTGAAAAAGTATCGCGCGATCCGGCATAAGGATCGCAACCGATCACGTCCACGGATTTGACAACGCCGGAACGAATCGCACCCTGCACGAGCGCTGTGCCCATTTTCCCGCAACCAATGACTCCGAGCTTCATGGCCGGAGACTAATAGGATTGCGGCGCGGCATGCTAGCGTCATTTTGCTTGGACGCAGAGCGAGGTGCGGGCATCCTTTGCACATGAAAATTCAGTACATTGCGGCATTTCTGATCACATGTACCTTCGCTGCGGACCAAAAATCCCCGGCGATCGAGAAATTTCCGCCCATCGAAAAAGCCGGTGCTCCCGAGGAAATGCCCGATGTCGAGACTGCGATTCCCGCTTGTGTGAAAGCGTTAGGTGAACCTGCAATGTTGAAATTTCCAGAGGGCGTCCACATGGCCGTTTCGTCCACTTCGGAAAGTGCCCAAGAACATGTCAACCAGGGCATCAACCATCTCCACGGCGGTTGGGAATTCGAAGCCTGCCGTCACTTCGCAGCGGCGATGCGGGCGGACCCGCAGTGCCTTCTCGCGCATTGGGGTATGGTCATGTGCCTGCTTTCGCCATCGCCTGAAACCGGACCCGCCCGCAATGCCGCCGCGGATCGGCTTCTAACGCTCGTCGATCAGGGAAATGGCACTGAGCTAGAGCGCGGCTACGCTTACGGTCTAATCAAATACATGGAACAAGGCCCGGCAGCGGCTGCCGTCGCGTTTCGTAAAGTGGCGGATAAATTTCCTAACGATTTACAGGCTTCCATTTTTGCAGCCCTGTTCCGGAGGTCTGGCTACGATGATTTAGGATCCGCCACTCCCGATCAAGAAGCCGCCGAAAAAAGCATGCTCGAGCTTGTCGAAAAAAACCCGCAAAGCCCGATCCCGCTGAATGCCCTTCTCACCATCCGCGCCGAGGGACCGGATCTTAGCAAGTCATTGCCGCTCGCCCGCAAACTCTGCCAGATGGCACCGGACTATCCGCCGTATTTCCACCTGCTAGGCCACTACGAATGGCGCTGCGGCGAACATGGCAAGGCAGCCTCGGCTTTCGGGCGGGCTTCAACTTATTTTGAAAACTGGATGAAGGAAAACAAAGCCACCGTCGCCGATTGCCCGGAATGGGTGAAAGCCGAGTGCTACCGGATTGTTTCGCTGGTTTCAAAAGGGGATTTTGAAACTGCCTATGCAGCCTCCCGCCAGATCGCGGCCACTCCCTTTCCTGCGGACCGTGCCGCCTCGCCGGGTGCTAGGCTTCTGTTATGGGATGCTAAAACCTTGCCCGCCCGCATCCTTCTCCATCGGGGGCTGAACGGAAACGCCCGCGAAGCGATGGGGTCCCTGCCAAAGCCCGGAGAATTGAAAAAAACCCACGAAAGCTCGCTCGCCTACTGGTGGATCGATGGGCTGCGTTTTGCCCTCGAAGCCCAGCGCATGATCGATGCCGGTGAGCTCGAGGAAGCCAAACAAGTCTCCGCCGCTCTCACTCATCACGGCGAAACCATGGCGAAAACCCAAAGCGCTGCCAACGCCAGCGGTGAGCGCCCCGCCTGGACTCGCGCCTTTCGTGCACTTGAAGTTCTAGCAAGTGATCTTCGCGGGCGCCTTGCTCTGGCCGGCCCAAAAGCACAAATCGGGTCTGCCTATAACTGGTTCAGTTCCGCTGCGGATCGCCAACATCCGGCACCTATGATGTTTCCCCCCATGCTTCTAACTCCCATGGCCATCCGCATCGGCGATTATTATTTGGCAGTGGGTAAAGCCAACGCAGCAGAAGAAGCTTACCAACGTGCGCTTACCACTTGTCCCAATGACATGAACGCCTTAATCGGTCTTAAACGTGCTTACGAACAAGCGAAAGTTCCAGCGAAAGCAGAGGAGACCGAAAAACTCATCCAGGATCTTCGCGCACAGTAGCTCCTGCACTCGGCGGAGACATGTTTCCAAAAACACCCCTCGCTACCCCTCCTATATCTGGCCGCTCGACACTACTGGCGGGCGATAAGTGGGTCCAGCCATTGAATAGCCCTGTAACGCCGCTGGATACCCAAGTTTACCAGATGACAGGTTCGCACCAGCCCGTAACGCTCGCTGAGGGTGAGTTCCCAGCGGATAGAAAGGCCTATACGATCATTAATCTCCTCGAAAATTACACGGGGTCCAGCAAGGTGCTTCTATAAATTATGAGTGATTTTCTGCGGTAGCACAACTCTCCCCCCAAAGGCCCCACGGGATATTATCACAAGTGAGGAGACATATTACGCCACTCGTATTGATCCTTCTAAACCCTGCCAATCCGTCCCGGTTGCATGCTCTTGCCGTTGATGACAGCAGTGAGCTTTTCCCATGGCATTCCCTTCGTTTTATAGACACGACGGACAAACCTTTTATCATCCGTTACGATAAGGAACCGAGATTTCGGATCGGGATTGCATTTTTAAAAAATCCAGCATAAGTCGCCGCGTCCAAAATTTTCAGCAATGATCCAAGTTCAAAACATCGCCCGATTTGCAGCCGCCGCCACCCTGATACTGTTAGCGAGCTGCGCCAATCAAAAGGGTTCTCCCTCGGTCACCAAGGAGGGCAAATTCGTCAATCCCTTCCCGGCTGGCACCTATGATCATTTCAAGGCGGAGCCCACCTATCCGAAAACTTTCGATGTTTGGAAAAACGACGAGCTGCTTTCCCGCACCAATCCGGCAAATTCCTCGATCAAGGTCAGCTTAGAATTGCAACGCGCTTATCTCTATAACGGAGATGAAATCGCTATGGACTATCCGATCTGCTCCGGCATTCCTGATCGACCTACGCCTACTGGCACGTTCTATATCCTTGAAAAAGTGGTAGATAAAAAATCTAGCAAGTATGGCAAAATGTTAGATTCTTCTGGCGAGGTGGTTAATGGCAACGCCGATATGGGAATCGATCCTGTCCCCGAAGGCGGTCGCTTCGAAGGTGCCTCGATGCGCTATTGGATGCGCCTCACCAATGATGGAGTGGGCCATCACATCGGCCCGGTGAAGCGCCACCCTGCCTCGCACGCATGCGTTCGTGGACCGAGCGGCACCATCCCTCTCGTCTATTCGAAAGTGAAAGTCGGCACCCGCGTGATCATCGAGTGAGCAAGCCGCGTCTCCTATGATTTTAAAAAGCCCGGACGCATCTACGTCCGGGCTTTCTCATGATAACAGATATAGCTCCGCAGAATCACTTGTCTTCTTTAACAAACTTCTCGTGACCTTCTTTTTTCATATCCTTCAAACTGGCGACGATCTTGGCGACGTCATCGAGCTTCCCGTTGTTGAAGGCCTCTTCCACTTCGCAAAGTGAAATGAAGAGCTTACCCATCATCTTGCGATACTCCACCGCTGCCTTAATTTTTTCAGGTCCTTCCGGCATGTCCTTGACCATTGCCGGAATTTCCATGGCGGCCTTAAGAGCCCCTTGCTGCGCGTCTCGCGCCCGGCTCGCGCCCTTCACGGGATCGGTCTCTTTGCGGAAGGCCTTGTAGGCATCCGAGACAGCCTCCATTTGTTTGCCCAGTGGCGTTGTATCTTTCTCTTCTGCGGATCTCGCGGAAACCACGGACAGACCCAGCGCACAACTCAATAGAAACATTTGTTTTTTCATACGCTCATCATACGAGCCCAATCTCTCAACTTTTCCAAACGGAAATTTTTGATTTATTTTTCCCAGCTTTTCAGCATTTTAAGGTGGTTGAATGACAATCTGAAATTGCCTCGATGGATCATCCGCCTGTGCTTAGTTGCCGGGCTGGCAGGGTTGTTCGCTTGGTTTGTCCTACCGTTTGCGTTTTCCTTACCGTCAGGACTGGGCAAGGAAAACGAGGCGTCGCCTGTCTTACTCGATCGCCACGGCACGCCGATCCTACACTTGCCACTGCCGGATTCGTCGCGGGCCGTGAGATTCACCTTGGACGCCGTGCCGCCGGATCTCATCGCCTGCACCCTTGCCGCAGAGGATAAGCGGTTTTACCAACACGGCGGCATCGACCTGCTAGCCACCACTCGCGCGGCATGGGATTTTTTGGCAAATCGTCGTGTCGTTTCCGGCGCCTCCACCATCACCCAGCAGCTTGTTAAAATTTCCTGCCCGCCCGCCCGACGCAATCCTCTCACCAAAATCCGTGAGGCCCTAGCAGCCCGGCGATTGGAAATGACATGGTCGAAAAATCAGATTCTCATCCGCTACCTTAATCGTCTCGACTATGGCAATCTACGCACGGGCAGTGTTGAGGCCGCACGCTTCTATTTTCAAAAACCTTTGGGCGATCTTTCGCTCGCCGAGTGCGCACTGTTAGCTGGCCTGCCGCAAGCTCCCTCGCGCCTAAACCCCATCCTCCATCACCATCGCGCAATCGACCGCCGTGAAGTGGTACTTAATCGCCTGGCTTCATCGGGAAACTACGATAAACGACGTATTTCCGCCGCCACCTCCGAGACTTTAGTCCTTCGCCCGCTGCAAGAATCTCAATCAGCACCCTGGTTGTTGAACTCCTTTCATCATTCAAATCTAAAATCCAAACTTCTAACAACTATTGATCTGCCGCTCCAGAACGATCTCGAAGCGATCGTCCACGAAGAAGTCAGTAAACTCAAAAGTGCCAATCTCCGCCACGCCGCAGTGGTCATCATTCACAATCCTACAGGCGAAGTTCTTGCCCTCATCTCGTCCGCAGATTGGAACGACCCCCGAGGCGGCCAGTTCAATGGTGCGCTCATGCCACGCTCGCCCGGGTCCACCCTCAAGCCATTTACTTATCTGTTAGCAATGGAGCGGAACCACCGGATACCTAGCTCTATCCTAGCAGATATTTCCACACCATTCCGAACTCTGGAGGGCCTGGACCTGCCCGAAAACTACGACCGCACCTATCGTGGCCCCGTCACTCTCCGTACCGCGCTCGCCTGTTCTCTCAATGTTCCCGCTCTTCGCGAACTCAATGCCCTTGGTGGTCCGAAGCCGCTTTATGATTTCCTAACAAGCCTCGGGATTCGTACGCTCGGAGATGACCCATCGGTTTATGGCCTAGGTCTCACCTTGGGAAACGCTCCGGTCACCTTGCTAGAGCTCACCAATGCCTACGCTACGCTTGCCCGTAGTGGACAATATTTTGCACCCATTCTTTTCATTGGAAATCACGAGCCTCCCCGGCGCTTGTTCGATGCCCGTTCCGCCTACCTCATCGCCGACATCCTTTCCGATCAAAGCGCCCGCGCCCCGTCCTTCCAACCCGGTGGTCCACTCGACTTTCCCTTTCCCTGTGCCGTGAAAACAGGAACTTCCTCTGATTTCCACGACAATTGGTGCATCGGCTTCACCCCAGAATTTACCATCGGCGTTTGGGCGGGAAACTTTGAACAACAGCCCATGAAAGGCCTATCAGGCGTTGCCGGGGCAGGCCCCATTTTCCATCGTGCGATGGTGCGTCTCCACCAGTCCAATCCGCCAAGTTGGTTTATCCGCCCGCCTGACCTTGTTAACATCTGCATCGATAACAGAAATGGCAAGCTCATCCCAGAGGATCTAACGAACACTCATCTCCGGCGTGACCTCGCACCTCCTGATAGAATCCCCCAAGGCGCGATGCCCGCCGACTACGATGCATCTGGCAAGGCCCTACTCGATCCCACCTTCAGCGGGTGGTTCTCCAGCCGTCACAATATCCGCCGCAACGAGCTCATACTCGGCACCAGCCTACCGGCGCTCGAAGCGCTCCGCATCATCAGTCCGGCCGATGACGCCACCTACTTGCTAGATCCCGAAATCCCATCCCGATCCGATAAGCTCCGACCCGTGACCAATCTTCCAGGCATCGCTCTATGGTCCTCAGACACATTACGAATCGAGCCCGCCACTCCCGAGCCGATCATCCACCTAACACTAGGCACCCATACCCTGACCGCCACCGATTCACGGACTCGCGTTTCTCAAACCTTTACCCTGCGTGTGAAATCTCTCTAACATTTTATCGGAATTCATATCACTCATCGCGTCTTTAAAAGTGGTTGCGGCGTCTCGCCGCAACGCATTACTTTCGATGCCCATCGTCCCCACCCATCCCGTGCGAACGCAGGATTCCGCCTGAACCGAAGTAAATCCCCGCTCGCCCGCTCTTTGAGCGAAGTGGTCACGAGGATGCAAAGCGCTTGGTGGAGGCATGTTCCGGCGGGAGAAAGATGCTGGGTAATGTGCCTAGCAGCAACTTCAATCATTGCCCGTTTTGGTTGGCGGGGAGTTTATCGAATTACGTGTAGATTTCTGCTAGATCAAAATTCGTTGCCCGTTTTGGGCGCAATCGAGGGCAGTTTGGCGCAACTCGCTGGAATGCCGGCAGCGCAATAAAAAAGCCGCAAATCCTTGTTTCTAAGGGTTTTACGGCTATTTTTGATGGAGGCGGAGGAGGGAATCGAACCCTCGAATGACGGTTTTGCAAACCATTGCCTTACCACTTGGCTACTCCGCCATTCGCATGGCGCGGGGCCGAGTGGTTAAGGGGGATGGAGCGGAGTGTCAACACTTGGATTTTATATTCAGAGTTCAAATTGATGCATATTTTCTGAGGTTTGACCTTTCGCCCGGGCTCGCCTAGAAGCAGCGGCAACTGCCTATGATTCGTGAAATTGTCCAATACGGCCACCCTGTTCTTCGTCAACGCTGTCGTCCTGTGACGGTGGTGGATGACTCGATTATCGAGCTCGTGGCGGATCTGTTGGACACGATGGTCGATGCCAATGGCGTTGGTCTTGCCGCGCCGCAGGTGGGGGAAGATCTGCGCCTCGCGGTGATCGATGTTTCGCACGATCCAGAATGCGTTTCGTACCTTAAAGTCAATGGTGAGGACGCCGATCTGGTGTCCATTATGCCTTTGATTTTTATCAATCCCGAGTTGGTTTTTGGTCAGGAGAAGGAATTCGGCATGGAAGGCTGCTTGAGTATCCGCGGCATACGCTCGGAAGTTCGTAGGCCGGAAGCCGTCAAGGCCACTCTACCGCAGTTGGATGGCTCGGTATGGGTGATTGAAACGGATGGCTTGCTGGCACGTGCGCTTCAGCATGAAATTGATCATTTAAATGGGGTGCTTTTTGTGGATCGGCTGCCTGCCGTGGCGAAGGTCTCGATGAGAAACCGCCTGAAGCGCTTGTTGGATGGCAGGGAGGAAAGTTGAAACTTTTGATACTGAGGCTCGACTTTCCGCTTTTATTGACATTATTTTTCAAGTGGCAGCGCGGTTGACGCGTCTGTGGTATTGTAAGTTCAAACCGAAATCAAAATGAGCACGAATCGAGGCATTTTCGAAAGTTTTCCAAATCAACCGAGTGCAGGTCAGAATTCGCCGTTTGCGGTGGTGCATGAGCCGGTTGCCAGTCCATTTAGTGCGGCAGCGCGTCACGATTCGCCATTCACGTTGGTGGATGAATCCAGTGAGGTGCGGCCAGTGGAATCGGTTCAGCCAGTTAGACTTCCTGAGCGGCGGCGGACTGAGTCTCCTTTTCAAGTGGCAGAGCCGTCAGAAGGCTTTGGGTTTGAGGCACCTGCGCGCGCATTCGCAGCGTCTCCTTTTGAAATTGCAGCACCCGCAGCGGCACCGGCGCCGTTTTCGGCAGCACCTCAGCCCGCAGCTTCTCCGTTTTCTGCAGAACCTCAGCGTGGCCCTTCTCCATCGACACAGGCGGCGATCGCGGCATTCAGCAATTGGCAAGATTCTCAAGCTGCGCCAACTCCGGCGGCTGTCTCTGAGCCAACTGTGCCCACCGCGTTTACTCCTGTCGCGCAGGTTCCATCCGCCTTTAGTGTAGCCCCCCAAGCAGCCGTTCAAGCGCCTGCGGATGGTTCACAATCGGACTCATTTTCTATCCGCCAGCTTGAGCTCCGGGCAATTTTTGGCGTGGACCGCGAGATGAACCCCGATGAAATCATGCAACGCTCGCGGGCGCTGCCGGGAATGCGCAACATCGCGCGGGTCGCGGCGCAGGATATGGCAACCATTGAGTCTTTGAAAAGCTTGCTGCCAAATCTTGGGTTTGGCACTGGCGGCCTGAAACTTTACGCAGGCGCCGTGCCATTGGAATTCATCCGCGAAGGACCCGTTCTGTTAGCGGTGCAGACCGATGGCGGATTCGCTCCGGGTGTGCGGGAAACCTTGATGATTGTCGCACGAGAACTGGGTCGCTTAGGCTGATTTTCGTATGCTTATCCCACTCCGCCAGTCGGAGACTTCAAGAAAGTGGCTCCATGTTAGATCACGACATTTTGATTAGCTGATCCCGTGTTTTTTCAGGAACGGAACCAGTTCATCCACACCGAAGTCCGCGAGCACCTCGCCATGCCAGTCCATCGTGGGTGCCTTCGATTGGCCTGATAGATCAACCATTTTTTGCATCGCCTCTCGATTGCCGGAGACGACCACGGTTTTCACCGAAATGTTTTTTCGATCGAGGAATTCAACGACTTCGTCACACCATGGGCAACCGGGCTTGATATAGAGGATAGGCAAGTCAGACATGCGCAGAAGCTAGGCTTTTTTGGCACGACGCCAAGCACGAGAAATTATCTCCGGCACCGCAGCCAGCATGACAACGGCATTAGGAATTTTCAATTCTTTGACCTCTGGCATGATTCACTAAAGCTGTTGAATTCTGGTGAATCTTTGCCCCTTTTTGCGGCAAACATGTCATGCCCTTCCCGCCCCTGAATTCTCTTTGCTTGATGCCATTGTGCCCTGCCCGAGGATTTTCTTTCACAAGCCTTTCCTTGTTGACCAGTTTAGGAATGTAAGTATGTTGACTATTACTGAATTCATTAAATAACATGAATGCCAATCGTATCAATTTTGTTAGAAAACCTCCGTTTAATATGAAAACCATCGATCAACCTCAACTCGAGCTCATCAATCAATATGTTCGTATTCCTGTGGATGATATATTTTTGATGGCAGACCTCCAAGTGCCCGAAGAATCCTCCACCCTTGTGATTTTTGCTTATGATTGCGGCAGGAGCCGCAATCACCCAAGGGCCTTGCATGTGGCGAGGGTGATGCGTTCCAGGGGGCTGAGTACTCTGTTGTGCGATCTACTGACCGAGGAGGAAGAAGGCGAAGACGAAATCACCGAAACTCACAATCACGATGCCGCACTGTTGACAAAACGTTTGATCGCCGTGACGAAGTGGGCGGCAAAGAATCCCGGGACCAAGCATCTTCGTATGGCGTACTTTGGTGTTTCCAGTGGCGGAGCAGCCGCCTTGATAGGTGCGGCAAAATTGCAGAAAAACGTGGAAGCCGTGGTTTCCCGTGGTGGTCTTTTGTCCGTCGCCGCAGACTCAATAGCCCTTGTCAGCTGCCCGACTTTATTGATCGTCGGTGCAGACGACACGGAGGGACTCGAAGTGAACCGAGAAGCATTTGCAAATCTAATCTGCACCAAAGAGATTCAGGTAATTCCCGGGGCCTCTCATCTGTTTGGGGAACCGGGGAAGCTGGAACTCATGGCGCAGCTCAGCGCGGATTGGATCCACACTCACCTCGTGGAATCGGTGGATTGATCGTGCATGCGATCAAGGTGTCCCTCTATCCCACATTCTGGAAGTTTACCCTTAGGTTAAGAGAACATCTGCCGCATCAATGCTGGCAGCTGTCACAACATTCACGAGAAAGGCTTAAGGTTTTTTGTCGGCTTTTTTTGACAGCTGGCGCGGCTGGGGTCGCGGGTGCCGCTGCTTTGACTGCCGCCGCAGCCTTGTCCGGCTTCGCTTCGACCGTGGTAGCACTCATGGTGTATTGGATGGTGACCTTGGAGCCGACCTTGATATCTCCAGTGACCTTGGTGTCGGCGGTGCGGGTGATCTCTCATTTTTCCTTATCCCTTTGAATAACGATTTTGCTATCGGCCACTTCGAGCACGGGTCCGGTAGCCTGATAGCTAGCACCTGCAAATGCAGAAGCTGAGAACGCGAGGGTGGCGTATGAGCCGGGCACCACCATCCAAACCGATGGATGGAAAGGCTACAGCGGGCTGGGGAAACTCGGGTATGGCCACGAGATAATCCATCATACGGGCGAGCTTGGGGAAAACCTGCTTCCCCGCATCAACCTGACCATCTCGTTGCTCAAGCGATGCTTGCTGGGCACTCATCAGGGTTCCGTTCGTCCCCAGCACCTGGATTACTATCTCGACGAGTTCAGGTTCAGGTTCAGGTTCAACCGGCGGCAGGTCTTTGGAAAACACAACCGATAGCGCCTAGGGGAGTAAAGTGCATACCCAGGATTTATAATTGTCGCTGGACACCCGGGGCGAGGCGCAATCGCGGGGAAATTAAATCTGCGGGATGGCCGCCGGCTGCAACGGCGCCTGCTTCGCGGCGGGAGCAGGGAGAGGGATTTCGCCGCGGACGGAGATTTTTTCGGCGGTGGGGAAATCGGCAGGGACCGGGCACGTGACATCGCGGCGGGCCAGCCATTGAAGTGAGCGGATGACGATGGTCTGCACGCCAGCGCAGCGCATGCGCTCGGGTTGCGTGTCGCCTTTCCAAACGTGACCAAAGGTCGATGTATAAACGCGGCCCTCGCCGTAGGCAACGACCCACTCGAGCGGCCAGTTCATCTTTGTGTGCGGGTCGAAACCGTAAGAGAGGATAGTGAGATTTTTCGCGGGGCCGCGCGCGTAGTGGTAAACCTCAATGTCGGGTGTCTTCCACGCGCGAGGGAGGCCGGCGTGGATGGGGTGATCGCCGAGGCGGTGGACGACCGTATCGAGGCGGGCGCCGTGGCCGGTGTTTTGGCCTTCGCCGACGGGGATGGTGATGAGCTGCTCATCGGCGCCG
>JAYVNE010000196.1:0-3387 GCA_043758615.1 Akkermansiaceae bacterium | reverse complement strand
ATCAGGGTATAACAGTGTGACACCTAACACGGTGACGCCGGTAGCGGTGACCGCGGGGAATACTACCACGGATGTAAACTTTGTGGACGAACAGCAAGCTGATCTTGAGATCGTAAAATCGGTCAATAATGCCACACCATTGGTCGGCTCGCAGGTGATCTTCTCCCTCGTTGCGACGAATCACGGAGCAGGCGGTGCAACAGGAGTGACCGGCACCGACAATCTACCAAGC
This sequence comes from Akkermansiaceae bacterium, assembly GCA_043758615.1. Taxonomy (GTDB): domain Bacteria; phylum Verrucomicrobiota; class Verrucomicrobiia; order Verrucomicrobiales; family Akkermansiaceae; genus Luteolibacter. Next base: position 3,155 of record JAYVNE010000196.1, on the reverse strand, counting down.
GGTTATACCTTTGTTTCTGCGAGTCCATCACTTGCCTATAACAGCTCTACCGGAGTCTGGACCATCGGTGCGCTTGCCAAAGACGCGGCCTCGACCCTGACCATTACCGCTACCGTCAAATCGAGTGGAAATTACTTGAACGTGGCCACCATCACCGGTGATCAGCCTGACCCAGTGTCCACTAACAATACGGATGACGCCGTCACCACGCCGATCCCGCTGGGTGCCATCACCGGTGCGGTCATGGAAGACACTAACAACGACGGAATCGGTGACACTGCGATCCCATCTGTGATCCTGTCTTTGGTGAATGGTTCCGGCAGTCCTGTGCTTAGTAGCAGCGGCCAACCGATCACTACCACATCTGGCGCAAATGGTTCTTACAGTTTCGGAAGCCTGCCTCCGGGCAACTACGGCGTGGTGGAAACCCAGCCTGTCGGTTATGTGAGCCTGTCTGACAAAGACGGCGGAAATCTGGATGAAATCCGACCGATTAACGTGACCGCCGGCCAAACTAACAGCGAAAATAATTTCGTAGAAATCAACGGCTGTCCGGACACATGGGCGGATTGGAAGCAACTTCACCCCACTGAAACTGCGAGCGGAAATCCAGATGCAGATGCTTATGATAACTTTGCCGAGTTCGCCTTCGCCATGCCTTATGACAATGGCACCGGCAGCCCGTGGTTAGATAGCACCGCCTGGATCATTCGGCCATCCACGCTGACTCCCGGCACCATCGAAGGAGTTTTTGTTCGTCCGAAAGGCGCCTACCAGAACGTGGTTTATAAGTTGGAATACACCAACAGCCTGTTGACCCCAGCGGTGTGGTCCTCCGTTGAAATCATCCCGGCCATGATCACCGTAGTCAATAACAGTGACTGCACGGAAACAGTCACGATCCCGGACCTAGAGATGCTCACGGGAATGACGGCGGGAACGGGTTTTGTCCGTATCGTTGCCCTACTTGATGAGAATAACGATACGATTGTCGACCACACGTCTCGCGTCGAGGTCGAAGGTTGGAAGGAAACTTCGCTCGAACTCTGCTGCCGCACCTATAACATTCCGTTCCTTCGTGAATCGGCCTTCACCGGCACGGTGAGCACGGTCAGTGGTCAGAATCTCGGATTCGCCACCAGCGCCGGCAGTGCGGATCTAGCAGGCCTGCTCGCCTTGGGTGGATCCTTCTATCTGGAAGTGACCTCAGGCGATAACGAGGGCCATCGCTTTGATATTGTTTCTGCGAGTGGTAGCACCGTAACTCTAACCAGCGACGGCGATCTCAATGCTGCTTCCGCGCCATTCAATACGCTCGTCGGGGCCTTGCCTGCGAATCTTGTAGGTGATCGAATTGTGATCCGTCGCCACTGGACGCTTGCCGAAGTGTTCCCTCCCTCAGGTTTTGGAGCTACCGGCAGCCAATCCACCGCCGATCAAATCCAAGTCTTCTCCGGTGGCGCATGGACTATTTATTGGCTCTATGATGAAAACGATGGCAACCCCGCCACCGCCCGCTGGGTGGATGCGGCGGATGCCGGAATGACTAACAAGGGGAATGTCGTTATTCCGCCGGGGCAAGGCATGTTCTTCAATAACCGCACGGCTGCAGGATCGATTCTGGCCTATGGAGAAGTTCGTGAAAACCGCTTCATTCGCCCGCTTGCCGTCGGTTCCAATCTGGTAGGCGGAGGATACCCGATCGATCAATCCGCCGCGGGCATCGGAGGCCGTGCGATGAGCTTGGCCACCGGGTTCTTCGGCAGCCGTGACTTCAAGACTGCGGATTCCATCTTCGTCTGGAAAGCGGACACCACCTTTGGAGCTGCCGGATACACCACCTACTACTTGCTCAACAGCGTCGCCCCGCAACCGGTCATGAACCGCTGGGTAAAACAAGGGGATGCCACTCTTCTCTCGCGAGATGCGGAGGTGATCATGCCGGGCAACCGCAGTGCATTCGTCCGTAGTAAAACCGGATTGCCAAGCTATGCGGTGCCACGCCCTTGGACGCCCTGAATTTTTGGAGAAGGTTGCCAATCAAAAATTCCTCACTTTGAGGTCGGGACCGGGCGGATGGCTCGGGGTTTACGAGCCCCATCTCAAATAAGATGCGGTGGATTATTTTGCGGGACGGGTGGCTTGGTCATGCGGCAGGAGTTTTAGCGAATTGCGAAAACATCGTCATCCGGCGGCCCGTTGAGTGATCCTAAAGTGAAAGATGCAAACCACAATGCTAGCTTAGCGGACATGGATGAGCAGACCCACTCCAACAACGAATCAAATTACACGGATTCAAAGAGAGTGATGAAAAGTATGGCATTTACCCATTGGGTGAACACTTCAAAATTTTGTAACTCATTCATTATCTGCAATTTTCGGTGTCCCTCTGTGGTTCTATTTTCTTTTCGAGGCTGATTGCGGCAATCAAAATTTGAAAGATTTGAACGGCCATGAGTTCACCGTGATTTTTTGACATATTAAAAAACGTTCAAATATTTTTTAAAAATCTTGAATTCATCAAAGAAACTTAACTATAAACCAATCGTGATGGTTGAGATTCGCTCAAAAATTCATCTGATTAACTTGATTTTGTCCTAAATTTTCCCTTCGCCATGAAACTCGCATTTTTTCGTTGGTTACTCGTCGGTATTATGGGCATGAGCTCAGGAGTTGCGGCGACGCAAGACGGCCCCCTGCGCATGGAGCCAATCACGGCCTACAATTTCGTCGTGGATTCAAATGTCGAGTCGCCGTCGTCGTTCAGTCCCTCAGCCGCCCACTTGGGGGTGAAAGTCACCAACACGGGAGCCACCACGCTTACCAATGTGGCCATTAATATCGGCAAGTTGGTTGACCCGCTCACCAGCTCAGGAACTCCGGGTGTTTTTGCCGCACGCTCGGTGACAGTGACTGGAGCCAAGGCATATTCCGGCACTTTCTCGCTTCAAATGTCCGGTGGAGCACCAGATGCCGTTCGAATCATTCCCTCGATCGCTCCGGGGCAAACCGTGGTGCAATACTTTTTTGTCACCTATCCGCTCAAGGATCCTGCAGGCCACAGCGTGGCAGGAGCAGCTCCCGATACGTCCGACGATCTCTGGCTGAATTACGACATCTGGGCCAGTGCCCAAGATGGCGCGACTACCCGCCGC
>JAYVNE010000195.1:0-28423 GCA_043758615.1 Akkermansiaceae bacterium | reverse complement strand
AAAATTAGATAGAGTTATCATGTCTCTGAACTTCCAGATAAATTCCATTATCCATCATCATCCATGATTCAACAATCGTCCGGTTTTCTAACATTTATTTCCGCCGTCTGCTTCGCGCTTGCTGCCGCCTCTGGAGGGTCTGCGGAAACCGCGCCCGAACCCATGCTGCCCATCCAAGTGGAACATCCGATCCTGCTCAAGAATGTGGACCCTCCATCGACGCGCATGGCCGTCACGCCCGTTGGCTTTCCGGCCGGATCAAACCTGCAATACCGCTGGGAGCAGGTGCAGGACGTCCTGAGTCCAGTTGCGGCGCGGATGGACGCCGGCAAATCCATCACCTTCAGCGCCACAAATGCGCGCGTGACCACGGCGACTTTTCCGGATTGGGGCGTTTATGAAATCCGCATCACCGTCACGGATCCGCAAAACCACTTGTCCGCCAGCCGAAATACATGGGTGAATGTATGGGACGCGAAATCCCACGTCATGACCGATGGTAGGGCCGATCCGCTTTGCGCCGCTCCCGGGATACTACCGCCTGTATCTGTGAGGTCGCTGGCCCCTGACCCCGGACCCTTTCGCCATCCGCGCCTGCTCTGCACGGACGCCGCTTGGCCAGACATTCACAAGCGCTGCTACGAGGGCAATATCCCCGGCAACGCATTCAGAAAGCTTCAGCGCGAGTTGCTGGCAACCTTCGACTCTGGGAGCCATGATTTCGGCAAATTCTCGGAGACGCTCGATGCCTACGCCAATTCCGGTCTCAAAGGCACTCCACCAGATTTAACCATGGGCATTGCTATGGAAACCTCAAATGGAAAACCCGACGGTTCGAAGGCGATGCGCAACTTATTGTCCTATCAGGAAAAGCTGCGCGATGCTTGTTTCGCAGCTTGGGTGTCCCAAGATCCGTCGGTTCCTCACGCGAAGGTTCCAGAAGAAACGAAAGCAAGGTTCCGCAAGCTCGCCGGGATCGTCGCCGTGCTGGCCCACGAACATCTTCGCCACTGCTGGAATATGGAAACAGGTGTCTTCAACAAGGAGGCCCCGCTCTACATTCGCGGACTCGACCAACTCGGCTGGGAACTCGGAAATTTTCCTAATCTTGCGCTTGCATACGACTTCGTAGCGTCGTGGATGACACCTGGTGAACTTCGCGAAACCCGCGATTTCCTCTTCGCCGTTGGCGCTGGTAGGACCACCGGCGCGAGGACGGTCGATTTCTCCTCCGGCGTTCACAAGCGTCTCCTCCGCGGTTGGGAGCAGAACGGCGATTTCATGAACATCGACGAAGCGCGCGTGCTGTGCTCGCTCGCCGTGGAGGGCGAGGAAAGCGGAATGTCGGACAAGGTCGTCGGCTTCTTCACTAACATCGCCAGACCGGACGATTATGAGAAATCCGAGGATTTCCATCCCTGCGACTGGGTTCATTTTTGGGATCACGATGGCGGGCGCAAACAGCAGGGTGCTAGGCCGTATTCCGTCGCCGCATCATGGCCGCACGCGCGCAAGGCCGCTGTGGACAACCTCCAACGCGCCATCTGGTGGAACGATGACTGGTATGTCTCGCCCTGGGGATTCACGCTGAACAAGGAGGCATACTACGGCTTCAGCACGCTCGGACTGTGGCCCGCAGCGGTCGCCCACGCCATCCGCGGAGGGGAAAACCAGTTCGTCACCGGTTATTTCTATCAGACGGCGATCCATCTGTTGTATTGTTCATACGTTGGCCAGATCACCCGCAAATCCGATCACTATCAGAGTAATGTGTATCTGTATGACCATCACGACGGCGGCGGCGACTACCGCCAGAACCACGTGCTGATCCTGAAATACATGTATCCAGACGACCCTCTCGTGGATTACATCTATTCGGCAGACGCACCGGCCTTCGAGTCCAGCCCTTACATTCCGTTTTTCATGTCGATCTTTGGCATGGACCCGGGAATCAAGGGCAGGCCCGTGTCCTTACCGGAAATGGCCGCTGCGAAATCACCGCCCCTTACCAAGGTGGACCCGCAACAGGGCACCGTGGTTGCGCGCAGCGGTTGGCAGGAAGACGATATGGAGCTCTATTTCGACGATGGTTGGATCCCCACCGGCCACATGCACGCTGAAAAAAACTCGTTCTCGTTCTTCGCGCTTGGCCGCGCGTGGGCGATCGCGCCGGGATACCACATCGTGCCGGCTAACTATCAGAGCGGCGTGATGATTCAGGATCCTGCGTTCGCGAGCGATCCGAAAACCGAGGGATACGTCGGCCAGAGTCCCAGCGAGATCCCCGCAGGATCGTCCTACGCGAAATGTTTTCCAACCCCACCGGGCAGGCTGTTGGAAGTGATCGAAGCGCCAGACAAATCGTTTTCCCTGATGGCGGGCGATGCGAAGACCGCCTATGACTTCAGCTTCGGTGGCGACAAACCGCTCGCGGACATGGAAAAACCCCGCGTGGATCATATGTATCCTGGGCTTCTCGCTGAAATGACCGCCCGTATTCCGGACCTCAAGGAGAACGTCCTGCGCACCGAGAAGCTCAACAAGGACTACAACCCCGTCCAATATGCCTTCCGCACGATCCTCTTCGTGCGTGGCCAGAGACCCTACGCGCTGATCATCGATGACATCCGAAAGGATGGGACGCAGCGCAACTATCGCTGGACGATGAACTGCATCAACGCATTCGGCCCGCCCTCTGGCACCTTCGCTGGCACCGATGGTAAAGCGGTCAATTCATCCCTGCAAATCGCGCCTGGGGCCACAACCGGAGAAGCCATCCTTTTCCATTTGATAGACCAAGGTGACCGCCCCGGACTACCCCGCCTCTTGATGCGCGATGTGTCCCCCCTAGCGCAAGGCCTCCACCCCGCCATCAAGTTAGTGGCACGTGACGACGGGATCCTGTCTAACCGAGTTTTTGTTGACCGCAACAACGTTGTCGAACCTAAGTATCGCATGTTGCTCTTCCCCTTCCGCACTGGCGAAAAACCGCCGCTGACCACATGGGATCTTGATGGGAAAACCCTCAGAATCGACCTGCGGGACGGCACCATGCACACCATCTCCTTCGACGAAACAAACCCAGACCACCGCACCCGCGTCTCATTCGCCACATCGTCCGCGAAGAGTCCATCCTCACATTGAAGTCATCCATTTCCGCAATTCACAATGAAGAACCCCGCCACCAAATTTGAACACTTCCAGTCATTAATCATGAAAACCTCAGCCTTAATTTTACCATTCGCGGCTTTTCTTATAGCTGCGGCCTCAGCGGCAGACCCGCTCACCCAGCTCGACCACTGCGACGTCTCGTGGGACAAGCCAGGTGTCGGTTCGCAGGATTCCATGCCGCTCGGCAACGGAGACATCGGCCTTAACGTTTGGACCGAGGCGAACGGTGATTTGCTTTTTTATATTGGCAAGTCCGACGCTTGGACGGACAACGACGCCGGTGGTGAGGGCCTTGCGAAGGTGGGTAAAGTCCGCGTTAGCCTCTCGCCGAATCCCTTCGCATCCGGCAACTTTCGACAGACACTTGTGCTGCGCGATGGTGAGGTGATTATCAAGGGCGGATCAGCCGGATCAGAGGTGACGCTGCATGTGCGCGTCGATGCGAATTTGCCGGTGGTGCGTGTCGAGGCAGTCGGCGAAAAACCCCTCAAAATGCGCGTCGCCCTTGAGTCCTACCGCTTGGAACCTGCGAAGGATCTCAACGCTGACACATTGGTGCCAAACCCAGACAACCACGTCATCTGGTATTACCGCAATCTGAACAAGAAAGCCCCGCAGGCAGAAAACCTGACCTTCGGCGCGATGATTGAGGGTAAAGGCATGGTTCGCGAAAACGACACCACGTTGAAATCGGCCGGAGCGGCCAAAGAGTGTGCCCTCGCAGTCCATGTTCTAACTACACAAGCGGCGAAGCCAGAGGACTGGTTAGTGGAGCTCCGCAAACAAGCGGCAACCTCGGACGCCGTCGCGGCGGGGAAGGCGCTCAAGGAGCACAAGGCATGGTGGGACTCATTCTGGCACCGTAGTTGGATCTCTGTTAGCGGCGGCAAAGATGCGGACACGGTGACTCGCGGCTACGCACTCCAGCGCTACATCACTGCCTGCGCGGGACGCGGTGCCTATCCGATTAAGTTTAACGGCTCGATTTTCGTGGTGGACAACCCCGCGCTCAATAGGGGTAAAGACAAGGTCACCGGCCAACAAATCAATCTGCCTGTGACGGCGGATCACCGCGAGTGGGGCGGGCAATACTGGTTTCAAAACACCCGTGCGATGTACTGGCCACGGCTCGCTGCCGGTGACTTCGATATGATGCGCCCCTTGTTCCGCATGTATGCGCAGGTGTTGAAAAACAATGCCTCACAAGTAAAGGAGTTCTACGGTCACGATGGTTCCTACATAGCGGAGACGGCGCGCTTCTACGGCGGCATCGCTAACATTAAGGCCGGCGAAGCTGGAAATTATACTAAACATTATTTTACTCCAGTGTTAGAGCTTAGCGCGATGATGCTCGATTACTACGACTACACGGGTGACAAAGCGTTCCTTACTGAAACTCTGCTACCCACGGCTCAGGCGGGCCTCACCTTTTTCAAAAACCACTTCCCACGCGACAACATGGGCCGACTGCGGTTAGAGCCGGACAATGCAATCGAGATGTATTGGGCTGTGCGTAATCCGCTGCCAGACATCGCCGGTCTCCAATGGGTGCTCACACGCCTCTTGGAACTGCCTAATGGGGCAGTGGACTCTGCAACGCGCGACGGCTGGAAACAATACCTAGCAGAGCTTCCTCCGGTGCCGGCGGGCATGAAAAACGGCGTGAAGATGCTCTTACCCTATGAGGAGGGACAGGAGGCTAAGGCTCGCAATTTCGAGAACCCTGAACTCTACGCTGTCTATCCGTTTCGCCTTTACGGTTTGGGCAAGCCTGACATCGGGCTGGCCATGGCAGCTTACGAATCCCGCATCCACAAAGCGCACCACTGCTGGGGCCAAGATCCGATGCAGGCTGCCTTCCTCGGTTTAACTAACGATGCGAAACAAGGAGCTATTACCAACTTCACGCAATACGATAAACGCCTGCACTTCCCCGCATTCTGGAACAAGGGGCATGATTACGAACCGGATCAGGATAACGGCGGCAATGGCGAGCAGGTCATGCAAAAAATGATCATGCAGTGCGACGGCACTAAGATCCTGCTGCTCCCTGCATGGCCGAAGGATTGGAACGTCGATTTCAAACTCCATGCGCCGCTCAATACCACGATTGAGGGTCGTGTCGCAAATGGCGAATTGGTATCTCTAAACGTTACTCCGGCCTCACGCCGTGTTGATGTTGTTGTCCAGCCGCCATTTAAACTTCCACCTCCCTGATCTCATACTCAAGCCAAAGCCAATCATGAAACTCGTCCTTTCTATCACCCCGATGTTGCTTTGCACAACCCTGTATGCCGCAGAGCCATCTAACGAACGCATCGGCATCGAGAATGATTACGCGAAAATCAACGCTGAAGCCGAAAAATCATCGAAAATCCCACTACGGCCCGCAGCTGAACTCAGCGTGCGCGATGGGATGCCTAACTTATTTGCTAAACTCGAAAAAGGCGATCCGGTGACGATTGCCTACTACGGTGGTAGTATCACCGCTGGCCCCGGCTGGCGTACGATCACAATGGACTGGTTCAAAAAGCAGTTTCCAAAATCTAACATTACTGAAGTGAACGCCTGCGTGGGTGGTTCCGGCTCCCTAGTAGGAGTATTTCGCGCGGACCATGATCTGGTCGCGAAAAAGCCGGATGCTGTGTTCATCGAATTCTCGCTCAATGATGTGGGCGATGTCCGAGACCGTCCCGATGAAGTTGCGGGTGCTGTCGAGGGCATCGTGCGCAAGCTCTTGAAGTGCAATCCGGAAACCGATATCTGCTTTGCCTACACTCTACATTCCGGCGCAGTTGACTTGCTCAATCAGGGGAAATTCAGCGCATCGGTCTCGCTGCATGAGTCCATTGCGGAACATTACAAAATCCCTGGAATTCATCTTGGCGTCGAAGCTTCGAAAACAGCAGCCGAGGGCAAACTTGTCTTCACTGGCCCGAAAACACCAGACGGCAAGGACCCGCAGGGGCGCATCATTTTTTCTAACGACGGCACTCATCCGTCTGAAATAGGCCACGCACTCAACGGTGCGGCGGCCATACGCGGATTGGAGAAACTGCGCGTCATCACCCGCGCCGCTCCTCACGCACTGCCATCCGCTCTATCAACTGTGCCCTGGGAAAAGGCAAAGACCATCGCTGCGGAAGGCCATGCCGAATTTAAGGGCGATTGGGAACAACTAACCGCTGCCAATGGCCCCGCCTGCCGCCGTTTCGGGAAGACCTTCTACACTTGGTTTCCACACCTTTATCGCACCGGCCTTCCAGGTGCTTCTGTTACGGTGAGATTCCGCGGCACCCACGTGGGCATCAAGGGTATGGAAGGCCCGGATTCAGGCATCGTCAGCGTGGCGATGGATCACACGCCATCTTTCAAGCAAACGCTTTTCACGGTCTATGCAAACGCATGGGTCTATGTCGGCTCGCCGCTGCCCGCAGTGCCGATGGGAGACCACACCGTAACCTGGACGCTGCTCGATGAAACTCCGCCTAAAGAGAAGATGCTCAGTGTGAAAAAGACTGATCAGGATTTCCGCGACCATCCTGAGAAATACAAAAACAATACCCTATCAGTCGGACAGATTCTTTTGTTAGGGGATCTGCTCGATGAAAACAGCAAGCCAATCCCTTGATAGAAAATGAAATTTCTTCGACTGATCACTACCCTACTTGGCTTATCCACTATCGTGCAGGCCAGGCCTCTCTCCGAATTCATGGGGCCAACTGCGTCTGCTCCACAGACGGTAGTCATCAAGAACACCGGCGACCAAGACGTGAAGATCGAATTTTTCCGGCCCGCCAGTGTTCTATCAAACGAGCCACGCCCCGCTATCCTTTGGATTCACGGCGGCGGCTGGGTGGCTGGGACCACCGACGCGACCACGCCCCATGCGCGCTATTTCGCCAGCCGTGGAATGTTCGCAGCGAATGTTGCCTACCGCCTTGCGAGTCCGGGCAAGGTCACGGTAGCAGATTGTCTCGAGGATTGCCGCGCGGCGATGCGCTATCTGCGAACGCATGCGGCCGAGCTGGGCATCGATCCCGCACGCATCGCCGTGGCGGGCGACTCGGCAGGCGGCCATCTTGCCGCGGCGCTCGGTACGCTGCCGGACGCGGAGACCGTTGTTTCCTCCCGCGCCGATGCAATGTTGCTCTACAACCCCATCGTTGACATGACCGAGGGCGACTGGATTCGCTATGCGGTCGGTGGCGAGGCGCTTTCTAACAAGAAATCCCCGCGTCCAACCGCACCTGAGGAAGTGGCGCTCGCACGCTCGCTCTCGCCGATATTTAATGTTAGGGCGGGACAGGCTCCAGCGATCCTTCTTCATGGCCGTACCGATCACGTGGTGCCCTTAAGTCAGGCAGAGCGTTTCGCAGAAGCGGCCCGCACTGCGGGAAACCGCTGTGATTTGGTGATTTACGAAAACGACATTGGGCACGCGTTCGTGCTCGCGGGCTACAAGTATCCCGAGTCGGTGGTGGTTGAGGCCATTCGCGCCGGCGATCGTTTCCTCGCATCACTCGGCTGGCTAGAGGGCGAACCTACACTTACTACCTCGATTCCGCCGGCATGGGAAATTCCCAAAAACTAACACTTTCCGATCATGAAACACCCATCTTTAGTCATCCCGGTTATTTCACTCTCCACGTGCTTTGTCGCGCTGTGTGCGGCAGATCTTCCCGCCGATGTTTACCCCGGTCTGCGCGGGCCGGATGGAAGTTTGCTTCCTAGCGTGGCTGATCACCTCGGCCGCGACGTGCGCATCGTCGAGCGCAAACTTGATCCAGAAATGCTCAAGCGCCGCGACAACTTCGGCTACACAGAGGACGAAATTCGGAAATACTTCAGCGTGCCCAAGAAGATAGTGCTCGATGAAACTGGACTGAATCGCAGTCTCCTAACACCTGTGGCAAAGCCGGGCGTGCATCCTCGTGTGATCTTCAATGCGAGCGATCTTCCCGCGATCCGCCAGCGTCTCGAAACCACCGAGGCTGGCCGTGCCGCGATTTCTAGCATTCGCGATCATCTTTTGAAAACCATCACGGGGCCCAAAGCGGCTTTGGCCGAGCAATATCAAGCGCTCGTGGCAGGAAAAATTCCCGAGCCTCTCGACAACAATGTCGCCTACTGCCTGATGTATGAATCATTCCGCTGCCTTGTGGATAAGGACGAGGAAGGTGGTAAGCGCGCCGCAGCGGCCATCACGACCTTCTCGAGTGTTGTGACCAAGGAAATTGCTGCTACTCGCGCCAATCCGCGCAATGCAGCCGGCCTCAACGACGCACGCATCATCTCCCAAGGGCCGTCCCGCGAGTTCACCCTCGGGCTGGATTATGACTTCGCCTACAATTTCATGACCAAGGCCCAGCGTGACAAAGTGCGAGGCGTGCTCGTCGAGGTGACCGCTAACATGACCGGTATCGGCTGTGAAACGCTCGGCACCCTGCACAGCGGCACTAGCAACTGGATCTCGTGGGGTGCCCGCGCGCTCTTCGCCATCTGCGCGATCGAGGGCGAGCCTGGTTACGACTCCGCCACCTTCCGCCGCTTCGCCGACGCCCAAATCAATTTCATCAACTCCATCTACCCGACGGGCGAGGCCTTCGAGGGCTGGGGCAAGAATTTCATGTTTCTGGAACACCTCGTCATTCTCGCCAAGCGCGGCGAAAAACTTAATATCCTCGGCCACACCAGCATTCGCGCCGCATATAACAATTACTTCATCGCCTCGATGACGCCGTGGGGCGACAGCTTCACATTCTGCGACTCGCAGGCCCGCTCCGGTGGTAAGATCGCTCGCAATGCCGATGTTCTGATGTACCACAGCTTATTCCCGAAGGACGTCGCTGGAAATTTGATCTATCGAAACCAGATCGCAGGGGATTATTCGAACGTTGGTGCCAAGGCTTTGAATACCCACCACCCGTTTTCCACCATGGATGCGCTCTGCTGTGCGATTTTCGCCAGTGACGTCACCCCGATATCCCGGGAGGAGGAATTCGCCACCGTCACCAAAGATCGGCCGCTCAGTTATTTCAGCGATGATACCTGCAATCTAATCACCCGCTCGGGGTGGCAGCCGGACGCGCTTTACCTGAACTATCTGAACCGCGCCATCCCCGGCGGCCACCAGTACGCTGACCGCTCGCACTTCAATCTCTATGGCAATGGCCGATTTTGGAGTATCTATCAGTCGTCGCGCCAAGTGAAAGAACAGTATGGCCCGATCATGCGCTCGGTGGTCATGGCGGATGGCGAGGGGCCTTCCTCTGCAGAGGCCCGTTGCGTGGCGGTGGTCGATGCGCCGCTGGCCACTTTTATCGCCAGCGACATATCGAATCCATGGAATTTCCAGACCGCAGGCTTCATACCGGCTCCCGCAGGAATTCCACGCCAGGGCAAGACGCTCTCGTATAATGATTTTCGCCTTCGCCGCTCGCCGTTGCCGTGGATGGACCTACCCATCAGCCATCTTCCCGATTGGTATAGCTCGGAAAAATCGGACGGCGCCAAGCTCGGCATCGGTGAAAACAGCCGTGGTGATTGGTATCGCAGGCATGAAGTGCGCAAAGCCTTCCGCACCATCGGCCTAGTCCGCGGCAAGCACCCCTACTCTCTAATATTTGATGACATTCAGATTGATAACAAGCGCCACAATTATGTCTGGGGCATGACGCTCGCGCCTGATGTTGCACTCGGCAGCGTGCGTGTGACCTCATTGCTGCCTGATGCTGCAGAGGCTGATATTATACTAACTGAAAACGAGAAGCCTGACCTCAGGAACGCGCTTCCCTCGGCCAAACGCCGCCATTTGCTCGTGCGCGTGCTCGATGCCGCGCACCTTGGCGAAGCGCCTGTCGTGGTTGAGCGAGTGGCCGTGCCCAACCCGCCGCAGCCGGATGTATCGCTCAACCGCTTTCATCTAACCAGTGAAGCGGTGAGCCCTGGTTTTAAGCTGTTGCTTTTTCCGCACACTGATGGCCAGTCCTTGCCGGTGACCAAATGGAATGAAAAGCGCGATCAACTGAGCATCACATGGCCGGATCAGACCGACACCGTCAGCTTCACCTCAGGCAGTGATGGCCGCACTCGTGTGGAACTCCGCCGTGAGGGTTCTGAATCCGTAACTCTTCCCTGATCCAGTTAATTTAATATATTATATTCTAACACATAATGAAAAAATTACTTCTCTTGCTACCACTGAGCTTGACTCTCGTTCGGGCTGCCGAGTCCGTCCCTGCGCATTTGCCGGGTGAACTATCTGCCGAGCAAATCCTGAATGGCGAGTATCCGTTCCCACCTTCGCCTGTGTCCGCGTTCACGAATAATGACGATGGACTCGACTTCAAGCGAGTTGGAAAGACGCCTGCCCCTGGTGTCCACCCCCGCATTTTGATCAGTCCAGATGAATTGCCTGAGTTGCGACGTCGGCTCAAAGAAACCGAATGCGGCAAGATGGCTCTATCCGTTTTGAAACAACGGATCAACGACACCCTTATCAAACCTGGTTGGAGTAGTGACTTATATCAGTTGCTGGTCAAAGGTGATCTCCATGCCCTCGACACTGCGCTCGATCAACATAAAGGTGAGTTTCCTAGCGTGGGGCATTACCAGCCCTACTTGATGGCGCTCACCTTCGAAGCGCTGCGTTGCCTGATTGAAGAAGACAAGTTGGGTGGTGCGAAAATTGCCACAGCGATCGACACCTATTCGCGGTTCATGGAACCCTATCTCGACCGGTTAGAGAATACCCCGCTCAACGACGATGTCTGGAGGATGCGTCTGCCCCATCCTGATAAAAACAACTGGCGCGATAGCATCGGTGGGCGCGACGTCACCGGGTATCACCTGCTAGGCTACGCCTATGATTTAGGCTATCCGTTCATGACTGAACCGCAGCGCGCTAACGTGCGCGGCCTGATCTCTAAGGCAACCAAGGGCAAAGTCTGGATGGGTGCCCGCTTGCCGCATCATTTTCGTGACTGGAACTGGGTGGCCATCGGCATGCAAACGCCTTTGATGGCACTGGCGATTGAAGGCGAGGAAGGCTATGACCCGCGTGTTTACAAATTGGGCGTGGAAATTGCCCGTGATTATCTCACCTACGCCATTTCGCCCTCCGGCGCTTCGACTGAGGCGGTGGGCTACACGCAATTCGGTTTCAACTGGCTCAATCCATTTGTCGTCGCCGCTACCCGGCGAGGCGAAAAATTGCTAACACACACTCATTTTAGAAGCATGCTCGACTGGTATCTCCAGAGCATGGTGCCCTCCGGCGGACGCTGGATCAGTCACGGGGATGGTGGCGATGGCGGGCCTTCCGTTAGCACCGTCACCATGTGGAAATACTTCCTGCCTTCCGACGGAAAAGCCGATTACCTTTGGCAGTCGCTCCTTAAATCTAACGAAGATAAACCCTACAGTGGTAATCCCCACATGATTGAGGCATTACTTTGGGCCTCCGATGGAATCAAGGCGGTCAACGGGCAGCCAGTGGACTATCAGGCGGGAGAGAAGCTGAAAATGCCGGTTACGTGGTTTGATTCTGTTCGCAGTTCGCTCATTGCCCGTGAGTCTTGGAAGACTGATGCGGCGTCCATTCAATTTGAGTGCCGTACCGATTCTTTCAGCGCCAGCCATGAGCATTCCGACCGGGGACATTTCACCTTCACCGCGCTCGGTCGAGACTGGTCAAAAGAGAACTTCCGTTCTATCGAAACCAGGCATCACAGTTGTATTTTGGTCGACGGCAAAGGTCAGGGCTTCTGGCCCGGACCTGGGAAATGGTTGGGCTTGGAAGATAAAGGCAACGTTCTAATTGCGGCCTGCGATGCGAAAGAAGCCTACGACGGGATATGGCCTAAGCAGGCAGAAACCGATCCGTCCGACTCGCCTCGCTATCAATTTGAGCGATGGAAGGATTACGCAATCGCCTCGGATAAATTTCGCCAGCGCATGGACGGTCTAAAAGGTGAACGCGATATGCGCCCCTCAATCCGTGCAGCTTGGGAGCCGTATTTTGACAAAGGCGGTGGCCCTCATTTATGGGATGAAGACACTTGGCCAATCCGCTTTCCATTTAATCCAGTGCAACGCGCCTTCCGCACACTCGTGTTTGCGCGTGCGCCCCAGCCTTATCTTCTAATCGTGGACGATTTCCAAAAGGACAATCAGGAACGCCTCTACGAATGGCTGATGCAGACCGGCGAGAACACGGAAATAGCGTCATTCAAGGACAACGATATCATTTTGTGTGATGCCACGGTGAAGCGTGATGACAAGGGCCTCGCTAAGCCACAGAAAGGCGATCGCCAGTTGTTAGTTCGTATTCTGAACATGAACGAACCCAAGCTGGAGCGCGATTATCAAACGCGGCCTTCCGTGCGTTTGGAAATGTTTGATCGCCGGGACACGCTTACTCCCGCGATGGAGGCCGGAAAAATATCTGGCGGACGATCGTTCGGCTTGGATAAACGTTTGGTGATCGCCAGCCGTTCCGTGGCTCCAGATTTTCAGATCCTGCTATTCCCTCACAAAAACGGGGAGCCACTGCCCGTAACTGCGTTTGACGAAGGCCACACAAAATTGACGGTTGAACTCGCAGGACAACAGACGGTGTATGGCATCAGCAAATCCACTGAAGGTAGGACACTCATAAACATACCTAACAAATGACACCATTTTATTCTTTCGCTCTCGCAACGGCATGGTGTCTGGGTGCAACGCTCCGGGCCGAGGATGCTCCTGCAACGATTCCTTACGAATGTCCCGAGTGGTTTCGCGATGCCAAGTTCGGGACCTGGTCTCATTGGGGGCCTGACTCGGTGTCAGGAATTTTTAACAACTACGCCCATGATCTTTACACGCAGGGTTCGCCGGAATATCAGTGGCAGTTAGAGCACTTCGGCCACCCGTCGCAGTTTGGCTGTTTGTTTTTGTCACTCTAAGACAGCCGAATTACGCGAACCGCTTTACTTTCACACGAAACATGCCGAATCGCACCCAAAGTTCAATTCGATACATCGGGAGCATCGTCATCACCCACAAATAATACCAATGAATCCAACCAAACTCTGTTTACTATCCCTGCTTTTCTGCTGTTCCAGAGAGCTTGCAGAAGCCGAACCAAGAACCCCGGAATCAGCCATCATGCCAATAGAAAAGAGCCGCCACATTGATTTTATGAATCAGATCCAAGAGTCCAAAGGGGCGATTGATTTTGTTCTCATTGGCGATTCAATCACTGATGGTTGGCCAGGCAAAGCGAAGGACACTTATGCCGAATTCCTGCCCTGGAAACCTTTGAACTTGGGAGTAAGCGGAGAGCAAACCGAGCAAGTGCTCTGGCGTCTCCTCCACGGAGAATTGGAGGGTTACCACGCTAAAACCATAATGATTCTCATCGGCACAAATAATCTGGGCCACTTCCAAGACGAAAAACCGGATTGGACTGCCGCAGGTGTTAAAAAAATTGTCGAAACGGTTGAGGAAAAACAGCCTCAAGCCAAAATTTTGCTGCTAGGGATTTTTCCACGGAGTGCCAAAGCGAATGACGGTATGCGCATGCGAGTAATCGAAACCAACAAGTTGCTGGCCGCGCTGAAATTCGGGCCGCAGGTGACTTATCTCGATATCTCCGATAAATTTTTGGACGCGGCAGGGGATATCTCTCCGGAAATTATGCCGGATTTTCTGCATCCGAACGCCGCCGGGTACAAAATCTGGCTCGATGCCGTCAAGCCCACTCTGGAGCGGATGATGAAATAACCGAAATGCGTTCTCAACACGATATAACAATTATTAAGAACGCGAATTCAAGTGGCTAGCGCAATCGGGAGGCGCAAGGGGCCAAGAGCTGTAACTACACTGAGACTATCAATATCTCATATAATATCATCTGCAAAATCTCGTGAAAATAGTAATGATTATCATCCTGTCGTTGCAAGCCTGTGGCTGGGCGCGTGCGGAAATGCCGAGAGAGAGAGCGACGCTTGACTATGGCTGGAAGTTTCACCTCGGAGACATTCCATTCCCGCGCATTACCGGACATAGCGCGTCGTACAACCACGCCAAAGCCGGCACGGCCGAGGGCGCGGCGGCAATCAAGCTCGACGATTCTACTTGGCAACCGTTGGATTTGCCGCACGACTGGGCCATTGAATTGCCGGTTAGTAAGGAAAATAATTTGGCACAAGGTTTTCGCACGCGCGGTATCGGTTGGTATAGGCGCACATTCGCGCTCGATGCAGCAGAGGAGGGAAAGAATATCGAGCTTCAATTCGATGGCGTCTCGACATTTTGTACTGTGTGGGTCAATGGCATCATCGCGCACCGAAATTGGTGCGGCTACACTTCATTCTATATTGATATCACGCCGTTCGCAAAATTTGGCGATGCAACTAACACTATTGCAGTGCGAGTCGATGCAGATTCGCAGGAAGGCTGGTGGTATGAAGGCGCAGGTATCTATCGGCACACATGGCTGGTGAAACGAAATCCTGTCCACATTGAAACCGACGGTGTCTTCGCCAATCCGATTCGGCTGTCGGATGCTCGCTGGACGATTCCGGTCGAAGTGACCCTCGCAAACTCCGGCACGAATTCGGCGGAGGTTGAGATCGAATCCACGTTACTCGATGCAGAAGGCAAACAAATTGTCGGCGGGCACGTTAAACAGACTATCGCACCCTTTGAAAATCCGGTGGCGAAATACGAAATTGCCGTTGCCTCACCTACGTTGTGGTCAGTCGAACAACCGTATCTGTATTCTGTGCGCACGATAGTTAGAGCAGGCAATGAAATATTGGATGAAGTGACGACGCACTGCGGCTTCCGCACAATCCGATTCGATGCCAATAAGGGATTTTTCCTCAACGACCAGCCGTTGAAACTCAAGGGCACTTGCAATCACCAAGATCACGCAGGCGTTGGCACGGCGATGCCGGATTCAATGTGGGAGTGGCGCCTCCGCAAGCTCAAGGAAATGGGATCGAATGCCTACCGCTGCTCGCACAATCCTTCCGCTGCAGAATTCCTCGATGCGTGTGATCGGCTTGGGATGTTAGTGATGGACGAGAACCGAAATTTTAACACTACGGAAGAGTATCGGCGACAGCTTCAATGGCTTGTGCGCCGCGACCGCAATCACCCGAGCGTGATCCTCTGGTCGGTGTTCAACGAAGAGCCAATGCAGGGCACGCGGCAGGGTTATGAAATGGTGCGCACACTGGCCGCCGTCGTAAAAAAGCTCGACCAGACCCGCCCCGTCACCGCTGCTCAAAGTGGCGCATTGAATGCGGCGTGGAATGCGTCAAAAGCCGCTGACGTCGCCGGCTTCAATTACCAGCCAATACTTCAGCTCGTGCCCCACTGGAACTGGTCGGGCAGTGAAGGCAAGCCGATCAAAGTCATGGCTTTGTCGAATGCGGAGAAAGTCCGTTTGAGTCTCAATGGAAAACTGATCGAAGAAAAGCCAGTAGATAGGTACAACATGGTTTCGTGGGACGTCCCTTACGAATCTCGGAAGCTGGAAGCGGTCGCACTCAAGGACGGTAAGGAAGTCGGGCGCAGTGTCGTCGAAACCACAGGCGCTCCGGTGGCGTTGCGATTGATCGCTGACCGGGCACGACTAACGGGTGACGGCCGGGACGCGCAGCCTATTACCGTGCAGGCCGTGGACGAACACGGCCGTCCCGTTCTAACCGCCGGGAATTTCGTGACCTTTGAGTTGAGCGGGCCGGGCACGATCATCGGCGTTGGCAATGGCACCCCCCTGTGCCACGAGCCGGAAAAGGGCAATTGCCGGAGTCTCTTCAATGGAATGGCCCAAGTAATTATTCAAACGAAGCGGGGTGCTCGGGGAGCGTTGCAGTTGAAGGCGGCCGCCGAAGGTTTAGTACCGACGGTAGTGGCCATCGCTATTGAATAGGACTCACAAACACCCCCCCAAATCTGTTATGAGAATGAAAAATATCGTCGCTGCGCTGTTGCTCATGTTCAGCCTTGCCCTAACTCGTCTGTGCGCAGTTGAGGTGAACAGCCTCTTTTCCGACAACGCCGTCCTCCAGCAAAATAAAGCACTGCCGATTTGGGGCACGGGAAGGGATGGGGAAAAAATCTCGGTGAAGCTTGGTGACCGTTTGGCTACGACCACGGTCAGTGGCGGAAAGTGGAGCGTGAAACTCGCCGCTCTATCAGCGTGCGGGCCACTCACATTGACGGTCACGGGTGACAATATACTAACGGTTTCCAATCTGTTGGTCGGAGAAGTATGGGTTTGCAGTGGTCAATCTAACATGGAGAGGCAGCTCGGTCCTCGCCCGCCGCAGAAGCCACTGGAAAATTGGGAGCAGGAAGCCGCATCCGCCGATTCGCCGCAGATCCGAATGTTCTTCGTTCATCGCGACGAGTCACAGACGCCGCTAACGGATGCGCGAGGCAAATGGGTCGTCTGCTCACCACAGACGGCGAAGGACTTCAGCGCCGTTGGATTCTTTTTTGCGCGGGCATTGCAGGCGAATTTAAAAGTGCCGATTGGGATGATTTTTACGTCTGTCGGCGGAACGGCAGTTGAGCTCTGGACCAGTCCAGAAGCGGTGGGAAGCGTCCTCACCGGTGCGGAATTATTGCGTAAGAGCGATCAAGACATCCGAGAGTTCCCGGAAAAACTGGCGAAGTTCAAAGCAGAAGAATCGGAACAGTTAAGCAAATACACCAAAGACCTCGCCGCAGCAGCCACCGCGGGTAAGCCCGAACCTAACAAACCATCTGCGCCGCGAGATCCGTCAGCCAAACGTCCCGGTTGCCTGTTCAACGGCATGGTCGCTCCACTGATACCGTATGCAATCCGTGGCGTCATTTGGTATCAGGGAGAATCTAACGGCGGTCAAGGCAAGGAGTATCGCACGTTGTTTCCGCTGATGATCCACGACTGGCGCGATCGGTGGCAGCAGGGCGAGTTTCCGTTTTGTTTTGTTCAGCTCGCGACTTACCGGGCCTGTGATCCAATGATTCGCGAGGCGCAACTGCTCACCCTCTCGCGCGTGCCGCAAACTGCGATGGTTGTAACGACTGATGTAGGCGACGCCAACGACATTCATCCTGCACGGAAAAAACCCGTGGGTGAACGCTTGGCTCTGGCTGCCCGCGCGCTTGCTTACGGCGAGAAAATTGAATCTTCCGGGCCATTGTTTGAATCATCGGAATTTAAGGACGGCAAAGTGATTGTGCATTTTAGCCACGGCAGGGGATTGACGTCTAAGGGCGGCGCATTGACGGGTTTTGTCATCGCCGGTGCCGATAAGAAATTCACACCTGCCGATGCGGTCATTGTGGACGATGCAGTCGTGGTTAGAAGCCCGACTGTTTTGGTGCCGATGGCGGTGCGTTACAATTGGGCTGGTGTGGCCGAAGGTAATCTTTATAACGCCGCTGATTTACCGGCGTCGCCATTTCGCACGGATATGGAATCAGACGATGCGGAACTACGATTCAACAGTGCGGTCACTCCCGCTACTTATTGTAATCCACTTCCACTGCCGGATTATCCCATTGGCAGAGCGGCGCGAGACATCACTAACGGAGAAGCATGGGACAGTTCGGGCGGCTGGCTGCTAGAGCATAAGGAGCAGTTTCGCGAACTAGCGGATCCCACCGCCATCTGGGAGGGAGGGAAATGGTATCTCTATCCATCCGTGGACATGGCCTGGGTTAGTGAGGACAAAGGTGCGACTTGGCAGCATCATCCACTGAACGTGAGCGACATTGGTTACGCGCCCACGGTTGTTAAACACAAGGGAAAATTTCTGATGCTTGCTTCGGGCTCAGGGCTCTACGCGGCCGATTCACCGCTCGGTGAGTTTAAGGAAATGGGTCGCATCGAGTTGCCAGCCGGGGTGCCGTCGCAAGTTGACCCGATGCTTTTCAGCGACGATGATGGGCGGCTATTTTACTACTGGGGTTGCAGTCGGGCAGGTGGTATTTGGGCCGTGGAATTGGATCCGGATCAGCCGACGAAAATGTTAGGTGTGCCGCGAGAGGTTGTGCCGTTTGATCCGGTAAAACAACCTTGGGAAGCCGTGGGAGAATGGAATCAAAATCCAAATGTTGGCTGGGTGGAAGGTTCGTGGATGCTGAAGCGCAACGGCAAATATTATCTCACTTTTTCTGCCGCTGGGACCGAGAATCGCACCTATGCAATGGGGTGCTACACGGCGAGCTCGCCGCTGGGTCCATTCACTGCACAGAAACGGAACCCTATTTTCCGAACTCCCAGCGGCTTAGTCACCGGAACGGCACACGGCTGCATTGTGGCAGGACCCAAAGATGAGTTATGGGTTTTTCACACGATTCGGGGCGGTGTGGCAAACGCCTTTGAACGACGTATAGGGATGGATCGCGCGCAGTTAGATACAAGCGGCGAACTGTTCGTGCCTGCGGCCACTTCTGTTCCGCAATGGGTGTCGGACTCCGGGTCAGTCGATCACTTGCCGACTCCAGATTGGTTGCCGCTGAACACCGGGATGCCGACGCTCGGTTCCACTTGCGCGTCGAATTTGCCTGGGCGCTTTGCGGTGGACGATGAAATGAGAACTTGGTGGCAACCCGCCTTGGATGATTTACAGCCAACGCTTACCAGCAGGTTTGTGGGAGCCGCGGAAGTCCAAGCGGTTCGCATTATTTGGCGTGATGTCGGCCTAGATACCCACCGAGGCGTGATTGCGGGGCCGTTTCGTTATCGCGTTGAAATTAGCAGTGGTGAAGGTGAATGGAAGACACTCATCGACCGCAGTGCGAGCACGGAAGATTTTCTAATTGATTACCGAGAATGCCCTCCGGCAACGGGTGTTGCTGCGCGTTTGATCATTATCGGTCATCCCAAAGGAATCACACCAGCCGTGGCCGAATTCACGGTGTTCGGAAAAGTTAATGTCAATCCTTCGAGCAGCAAACCACGAAATCCAAAATGAAATTTTCTAACCCCATTGTAACTATGGAAAAACTAATTGTCCTATTTCTATCATTAAGTAGTGTCATTGGTCTCTGTGCCGGGCAAACCGCGCAACCGAATGCCGAAACGGATCGAATCTATCAGTTTTTTGTTCAGGGCGCCGATGCGAAACGTCCGAACCTCGGAGCCTATCTTTGGATTCCTCCTCACACACCTAAAATTCGGGCCGTGATGGTGGCGATGCACAATGGACTTCCGATCAATGTCCTCCAAAACGCTTCGGTGCGGGCCGTGTGCCGCCAGCACGGGATTGCACAAATTCTTTTTACTCCCTGGGCAAAGGACATTGGCGGCATCATGATGAAGGAAAATACTTTCGATGTAACTGATCCAGAAAGCACGGCGGTTTATGACGGTTATCTACAGAAGCTGGCCGATCTTTCGGAGCATCCGGAACTCGTAAATGCGCCTATTATTCCGCTTGGGCACTCGGCGTTCTGCGGTTTCCCGTTTGAAGCAGCGATTCGCAAACCAGAGCAATGCCTTGCTACGATTCCTATCAAAGCAGGTCTGCCAGATGTCTATGCATTCTTCGGAACCGGCGGAAAAGCAATGCACCCGAATCCTGACATGGCGTTACGCAATGTTCCTATTTTGTTCGTCACTTCTTCCAGTCAGGAAACCGTTAGCTGGTGTGCGTATCCGATTGCTTATGGATCCAATTTACGTAACTATCGGAACGGTGATCGCGACGACAATCCCGGCACGGCTTATGAGCCACATGCTGAGCTTTTTAGTTCATGCTGGGAAATGACAAGTGGTCATTTTGATATGTCGCCCCGCAACTATCAGTTTGTGGCCGACTGGCTCGACGCCATTGCCACCGCTCGTTTACCAACGAAAGCGGGCGACCCACTGAAAAACATCGTTCTGCGCGATGGCTGGTTGATGAACCCAAAAATTCCTGTCACCGGCGAGTTGCCCAAGGATTACCCAATGCCTGCGCCATACCTCGAATTCAAAGGTCACCGGAAGGAGGCGCTCTGGTTTCCCAATGAAAAATTGGCACGTGCCCAGTTTAATCTCGGCATGTCCGAGCCAAGAAAAAAAATCGAAATGTTCACCTTTCTGGATGCAGACGGGAAACCCATCGATCTGGCTCACAACAGGATGGCTCCGCTCCCCAACCCTAACGCACTACTCCGCGACGACGGGCGCTTCACGCTGACCACGCACCATCTCACTGCACCGCCCGACATTTGCACGGTGAAGGACAAGGATCATGTCAAGCACCCGGAGCAGCCGCACACTTACGAGAATGTGCTCTTTCCCGGTCAGACCACTCTGCCAGTAAGCCTAGTCCCATTGCGTTTCGATGCACACAGTGGTGCCTTTGAAAATCTAACCAGTGAGGAGTTCAAAGACGAGCGTGGCGTCACTGAAACGCGCTTTACCCTGCGGCTCATAAGGCATCGCATCGACCCAAGTGAAAGCTTTAACATGTCTTTTGTTAGAGTCTTCCATGAAGGTAATGCTGAATTCGCTGCCGCCGGACGGACATGCCAAATCTCACTGTCGCCTTCGGATGCGATCAAAAATGGCAGCGCCCAGACCGTGGATTTTCCTGCCGTTCCAGATGCGCCAGCGACCACCACAAAAATCGAATTCAAAGCCAAAAGCTCCGCCGGTTTGAAGGTGGATTATTTTGTTTGGAAAGGTCCGGGCATCATTCAGAACGGCGCATTCATTCCTACCGAAGTTCCCGTGGGAATGACCAAACCGATTGAGGTCACGGTGGGCGCTTATCAGGTTGGTCTCTTCAAAGAAAGTGGAGGAATCAAACCCTCACAGACGGTCTATCAAACATTTCACTTATTGCATTAACCTTCGACAAAAAAGCATGAACCGATTTCCTTTCCTGGTCGCGGCTCTGTTAGCATCGATCCCTTGCCGTGCAGAAACTCCAATCCAGGCACCCTCAGACATCGATCCATTAGTGAAAGCCTCGGCGTATGGGGACAAGAAATCCGTGGTTGAAAATCTTTGATTCTCCCTAATGAAGGAACCCTGTCAGATCGAGCGCAACAAAGAGCACGACATGCGCGCCCTCAAACGCCAAGGCATCGTTACCTTGCGCCAGGGTGCCGCTAAAGGCCGCAAGGCTCTATACATTTGGGACCGAGCCGGAATCGACTTCCGGCCATGGTTCAAGTGGAAGGAAAACGGCATCTATTTCCTGAGTCGCGAAAAGGAAAACATGAAACTAAAAATCGTCGGCATCCACCCGTTTGACGGGGCCAATCCCATTACAACCAAGGAGTGATTTCCGATGAAATGGTCGCCACCAGCGTCGGTGTGACCGTGCGGCGGGTCACCTATCAAGATCCGGCGACCGGGATCGTTTACAACTATCTAGGGAGTCGGGACCTTACTGTCCCGATCTTCGGGCGGGTTAGGAGAAGGAAGAAGGGACAAGAATGTCCCTGCTCCTTATTTCCGCATCAGTGCTTCGATTTCGTCAGCTTCGATCGGGATATTTCGCATGAGATCGAAATTGCTATCCTTACAAATGACAACGTCGTTCTCAATTCTAATACCTATAGCTTCCTCGCGAATATAAATGCCGGGCTCGATGGTGAAGACCATGCCCTCCGCAAACGGTTCGTGCGGCGGGGAGACGTCGTGCACGTCGAGACCGAGGTGGTGGGAAGTGCCGTGCATGAAATACTTTTTCACCAGCGCCTTGTCAGGGCCTTGCGCTCTCGCTTCCTTGGCAGTGAATAGACCGAGTCCGACCAGCTCACGCTCCATCAGTTCGATGACTTGTTTCTGATATTCCATCGGCGTGTTGCCGGGGCGCAGGATCCCATTCGCACCGCGAAAAACCCGGAGGACGGCATCGTAAACTTCGCGTTGGCGCTGCGTGAATTTCCCGTTCACTGGCACCGTGCGAGTGAGATCGGAGGCCCAGCCGGCATATTCGGCGGCGACGTCCATCAGCACGAGGTCGCCGTCCTGACAGACCTTATCATTCTCCACGTAATGCAGGACGCAGGCATTTTTTCCGGCACCAATGATCGGCGGATAGGCGAATCCCCGCGATCCACGGCGGACGAACTCATGCAGCAGTTCCGCCTCGATCTCCCACTCGGCGACGCCCGGCTTGATAAATCCTAACAGCCGTCGAAAACCTGCTTCCGTGATGTCACAGGCCCGTTGCATGATCTTGATCTCCTCCTTGTCCTTGATGATCCGCAGTCGATGCAGCAAGGGGGCGAGGCGCTCATAACGATGCAGTGGATAGCGGGCTTGGCAGTCCTTGATAAAACGTGCGTTGCGGGTCTCTACAACGACGCTCGCGCGGAGGTGCTCATTCGTAGTTAGATAGATATTTTCTACCTGCGGTGCCATACGGTGAAGGAATGTATCAAACGAATGTGTCCACTCGATGCGCTCAATACCCGTTAGATAGCGCGCCTTTTCCTTCGTAAGTTTTTCACCCTCCCAAATGGCGATCAATTCGCTCGTTTCCTTCACAAAGAGAATCTCACGTTCTTTGGGGTCAACTGCATCCGGCATCAAGAGGAGCGTGGTTTCCTCCTGATCGACTCCCGTTAGATAAAAGAGCTCGCTGTTTTGTTTAAACGGCATCGTGCCGTCTGCATTCGTCGGATAGACGTCATTCGCATGAAGAATGACCATGCTATTCGGCTTGAGCATCGCCCGCAGGTTGGCACGATTGCGGATCAAGAAGTCTGGGCAGATCGGTTCGTATCGCACGTCCCGACTTGAAGTGATCCGCCCTCACAAGGCAACCCGGATTTTCATGAACTCACTCCGCGCCGTTGCCCGGCTTGAGCCAGTAGAGCACCGCCATCCTAACGGCAATCCCGTTCTCCACTTGATCATTAATGAGGCTGCGCTCGTAGTCCATGACCGCGTCACAGAGTTCCACTCCGCGGTTCACGGGGCCGGGATGCATCAGATAGAGACCGCGGTCGCGAATGTCGGCGAGGCGCGCATCCGTGATGCCGTAGAGTCGGTGATATTCGCGCAGGCTTGGAAAAAACTGCACGTCCTGGCGCTCCATTTGGACGCGTAGGAGATAGACGAAATCCGGTTTCCACGCCATGGCTTCTTTGTAGTCCGTGAAGCGACGGATGCTTTCCGGGCCAGTCATTGGCACGAGTGATCCTGGACCGAGGAATGCCACATCGACACCAATTTTTTTCAAGATCGTGCTGGTAGATCGCGCGACGCGCGAGTGCAGGATATCCCCGATGATGAGAACCCGCTTGCCAGCAGGATCGGGAAATTTCTCCTTAATGGTGAATGCATCTAGCAGTGCCTGAGTGGGATGCGCATGAGAACCATCGCCTGCATTGATGACGGAAGCTTTCGTCTGACGGGCGATCATGCTTGGCAGGCCGGAGCGACTGTGGCGGACGATAATATAATCTGTGCGCATGGCTTGGAGCGTCTCTACCGTTTCTCTAACGGACTCTCCTTTGGTGATAGACGATTGCGCGACATCGAAATTCGTGACATCTGCGGATAGGCGTTTCGCTGCAACCTCGAATGACGAATGGGTGCGGGTGCTGGGTTCATAAAAAAGCGTGAGTACGGATTTCCCCTTGAGCGCGGGGACTTTTTTCACCGAACGGGTGAAAAGTTCCTTGAACGGGACGGATTGATCGAGGAGATGTTCGATTTCCTCACGGGAGAGGGAAACGATGTCGAGGAGGTCTTTACGTGCCATTTTCAAAGGTCTTTGTGGGTAGCGGACTTCTCCTCGGACGGATGCGGAAAGGTACCGTAGGAAAGCAGGGGAAAATAATAGAGTGCGCTGAAGACGATCACAAACAGGGAGATCACCGAAATGAATGCCGCATGATGGCGCGAGAAGGGCTTTTTGAAAAAAATGAAACCCGCGATGATGAGGGCGACCGCAACACACGCCGAAGTCATGCTGATGGGGAGCTCGTAAAAATAATAACAGACCCCGCCGCCGATGGCGAAAAGATAGCCCGGAATTAGGAGGGCGAGGTGTGCCGTGACCGCCCCAAACGGAACGGTGGGAGCTTGCATCGCGAGCGCCGCTTGTTTGCGCAATTGGTTCAACTCTTGATCGTTGTGCCGGTGGACGGGTAGGTTAGAATCCGCCGGTGGGCTGTGGATGGCAGATGGAGTTAGAGGGACTTGCTCGGATTTCCGCAGCGAACGAACGATTTTCGCAGGGTGGCTAACTGGGGCGGCTGGTTGGGATGAGGGCTGAGCGATTTCATCACCCGTTAGCTCGTGGAGAGGCAGCACCGGAATGCGCTCGGAGCGCTTTAAAGAACGAACAGGCCGCGCGTGATGCTGAGGCGCTATCGGGAGTGGAGCCATCAAGGCGCCTGTATCGAACGCAGAAGTAGGCGCTTTAGAAACGGGAGCCTCTGTAGAATTTTTCGCTGCGAAGGATGCGTGGCTGGCACCCAAGGCATCAAGCAAAGGCAAATCTTCCACGACCGGAGCTTGGCCGGGAATGCCGAGAGTTTCGCGGAGTTTCGCGATTTCCCCGGCGGATTTCTTGCGCTGCGGCAGAAGGCTCATGGTTTTTCTTTCTCAACGACCTGGATCTGGTCCATTCCATCTGTCCCCTCGAGGGAAACCAATACATGGTCGAGGCGGCAGGTGTCGAGGATGATACCGACATAATCTGGCTGGATCGGCATTTCACGGTGTCCGCGGTCGATGAGCACGGCGAGCTCGACCTTAGCCGGGCGTCCATAATCGGAAAGTGCGTCGAGCGCAGCACGGATCGTCCGGCCGGTGAAGAGCACGTCATCGACAAGGATGATATGGGCACCCTCCACGGGAAAAGAGATGTCACTTTCTTGGATCGACGGGTTCTCACGAAGGTGCTCAAAATCATCCCGATAGAGGGAAATATCGAGCACGCCGAAAGACAGCTCGCGGTCCTCCGAAGAGAGCAGCGTGAGCACGCGCTCCGCCACCTCATCGCCCCGACTGCGGATTCCGACGAGGGCGATGGGTTGATCCGGATTCTTCTCGCGAATCGCCGCCGCGAGGCGTTCCACTCCAGCGGCGATGTCTTCGGCAGTTAGGGTGCGTTCCATAAGGGTGTCAGTCAAAATTGAGGATGCCAATGTCGCGGCGGCGTTGCAGCCCATCGAACTGAATAAAGTCCGCTGCGGCGTGTGCTTTGATCACCGCTTGTTCACGGGTGCCGCCACCGGAAACAACGGCGAGCACGCGCCCGCCGTTAGTTTCCCAATGGCCATCGTCCGTGAGTCTTGTCCCGGAATGATAGACGCGGGCATCGGTGATTTGATCGATGCCGGAAATGCGGTCGCCGTTGCGCGAAGTTTCTGGGTATCCCGCGGAAGCGAGGATCACGCAGACGCTCCAACCATCGTCGAAACTGATGAGATCCTTGCGGAGCACGCCATTGGCACCGGCAAGACAAAACCCGGCAAGATCGCCCCGGACAAGCGGCATCACCGCTTGGCACTCGGGATCGCCAAAGCGGCAGTTATATTCTATCACCTGCGGACCTGTCGGCGTAAGCATGATGCCGAAATAGAGGAATCCACGATAAGGCAGAGACTCGCGACGCAGACCTGCGACGGTCGGCTGGACGATTTGTTGTTCAATCACTTCGAGGATTTCCTGTGAGACCAGCTGGCGGCTGGCGACGGCGCCCATGCCCCCCGTGTTAGGGCCGATGTCACCATCACCCGCGCGCTTGTAGTCGCGAGCCGGGGTAAAAATTAGATATTGGTCATCAATGATCGCTGCAAAAACGGAGACCTCGGGGCCGGTGAGGCATTGCTCCACCAAGACACGACCGGAGCCGAAACGACGTTGGACGAAGATCTCGTCGAGAAACTCTAACGCAGACGTTTCATCCGGGCAAACCGCGACGCCTTTTCCTGCGGCGAGTCCGTCGAACTTTAGAACTGTCGGGTATTCTCCACCGATCGCCGCGACCGCTTCTTCTAACGTATCGGTTGCAGTGGCGTGTGCCGTTGGGATGGAATTTCGCACAAGGAACTCTTTCGCAAACTCTTTGCTCGCCTCTAACTGTGCCGATTCCTTCGGCGGCCCCCAGCATGGAATCCCGTTTTTTTCACAAAGATTGGCAAGCCCGTCGCCTTTCACCAGGTAACTTTCCTCGCCCGCCACGCAGAGGTCGATCGCGTTCGATTTCATCCACTCGATCAGCGATTCGAGATCATCGGCAGCCACGGGTTGTGCGAGTTGGAAAATCGCGTCACTTCCTGGAAAACAAAACAACTCGGGGTTCCCCGGCGATTCCGCCAATGCCCTCACCAACGCATGTTCGCGCCCGCCTTTGCCTACGACCAAAATTCTCATCCGCCGTTGTTTTCGCGGAAACAAGCGTCAGACTCAACCCTGAATCTTAGCGTGCCCCCAGAACTGTTCGGCATGCTCAATGCTTCGTTGGGGAAAATAGGTGGACGCCCCAGGGCTCCTCCACTAGGGATTCTGACATGAGAATCATGAAAATATAGGCACCGCGAATCTGGTGAATCTGGCGAATCCATCGAAGATCATCATGAAAACTCAAAGTCCCGGGCCTCTGCTCTTTAAGATTCGCTCGATTCGCATGATTCGCGGTGCCCAGTTATCTCACTCTTTGGTGGTGAAACCGCTTGATCGGCAAGTTTTGAAAATATCGTTCCCTGGTGTAGGCACCCTGGTGGACGCCCCTGTTTTTTTGGAATGACTGCTTCGGGAGGAAGTTATAGCAAGGCGGGCGTGGTGGCGCTGCATGTGGTCGGCGTAGTCCGTGACGGCAGGGAGTTACTTCTGGGCGGCGAGGTTGTCTGCCTTGGTGAAGCCGTGGAGGGCGGTGACTTCCCGGAGAATTTTCGCGCTCTTTGCGTGATAGGCTTTCCGGTAGTCGTGCTGGGATTGGAGGCGCACTAGGAATTCGGCGGGCACGCCGAAGCACGCTTGAAAGCGCAGGGCGATGGTGGCGCTCACACCTTTGCGCTGGCGGATGACATCACTGAGCTGGGCGGCGCTGATTTTCATGGCGCTGGCGGCGTCCGCTTGAGTGACGCCGTAATGTTCCAAGGTGTCTCGGATGAGTGCGGCGGCGGGGTTTGAATGCGGCTTGGGAACCTTGAGGGGATCGCGGGGGATGGCGGTGAGTTTCGTTTTCATTTCCGGGTGGTTTCAGTGGGTGCCTTCGATTTTGACGAGTTCGACGTTTTTCATTTCCTCGTTTTCCCATTGGAAGGTGATGCGCCAAGGGGATTTCCGGGAGTCTGCATCAATGGAGTATTTTGCGCTTCCTTTGAGGCGGTGGTAGTGAAGTGCGGGAGAGAGAAGGAGGGATTTTTCATCGGCCTCATCGAGCGTGACAAGGCGAGTGAAGGCTTTGATGAGGTCAAGGTTGCCGAGTTTTTTGAGTTCCTTGCGGTCTAGCGCTTCACCCAGAAAAAGCTTTTCCGTCGTGGTGTCTGCGAAACTCTTGATCACGGAAAAGGAAATACACCAAAAGACGAACGAGTCAAGCGACGGATTCGCCTTTTGGTGTATTTTTGGGCAACGTCACGAAACGGGGAAGCCATGCCCGCTAACACTCCCCGGCCACGGGCCGATGATCAACCAGCCTTCTCGCTCGCTTTTCCCGAGTCTGCGGCGGCGTTGCATTCCGCGATGGCCCAATCCTCAAGGGTGAGGCCAGCACAAGGAAGAGCTGCGCGGGACCGTGCGGCATTTCACCAATCGGCTGTTTTCCGGCGCATCGGTCACCACGGTTTTTCACGAGCTCTGGCACGGACTCTGGAATAAAGCTCAAGCGTCCGGCACCATCTCCCGTGATGAGGCACTCGGCTTCGTCCGTAGCGTGGACAGCGTCATGGGTGAGAAGAAGATGAAGCGCGGGCAAGGACAGGATCAAGCTCTGCGCCTGCTGCCTGCGGACTTCGATACGCTCGAAACCAAGGATCAAGACACGGCGATCTCTGAGGCGCTTTCCCACATCGCAGAAATGGAAGTGTTACGCACTCGCAAGCGGGCAGTCGGTGACAAGTCGGTGACAAGTCGGTGAAGGTTGGGCCTGCCGTCATTTCGCGAAACCTGCTCGCACTTTCGAAGCTCGCTCCCGGTGCTACCACAAAGTTCCGTCGCTTGATCGACGCAGCGCGTGGCGTCTTCGGTTTATACTGCCGCGCATGAAGTTTTGTGGAATCCCTGCGAGGCGGATGCGGCTGTGGAGAAGGGGTTTGAAACCCCTTTCACCGGCAGGGCATTTTTCGG
>JAYVNE010000194.1:0-10515 GCA_043758615.1 Akkermansiaceae bacterium | reverse complement strand
CGTGCGACTTTATCAACAGGCTCCGTGGAGCGATTCCCTAGCCCGCCTGCGTGAACTCTGGCTCCTGCCGACATGAAAGTTTTCCACACCGATCCTTATAACCACTATTCAAGAAGGCTCGGAACCTACGATCTTGGCTGACCCATTCTGCTGATGCCCCCAGTTCTCCTTTTTCATTCCATTTGATCACCACCCATTCACCACCTTTCAGGTTATTTGAAAGCACTATATCAGCGGCTTTCCGCTTACTCACAGAATTATTTCTCTGGGAAAAATATACTGTCATTCTATGGCAGATGGCGCTCCCAGAAGTATCATCTTCAAAATAGGGATAAATGGACATTCCAGAGGAACTGTCATAATCTTCCGAATCCGATTCCCTATCAGGAAGCCCATATTTATCCACGAAAGCAAGGCGGGGTTCGCCAATCTGAGAATAGGCCTTTGGAATGCCCAAAAAAATAATGATCGCGAACAAACCAGAAGCGAGACGGGGAATTTTCATGGCGGTTCCATCCTCACCAATCGGCAGAGGGACAGCAAGCCTTGAGCGAATCCGCTACACCATTTCCGCACATTCACCGCCGCCCGTGCGTCTGCGACACTGCGCGATGGCTAGCAAGGAAGCGGATCGGATGGTTGCAGAAATGGCGAATGTTCTCAGGGAGCGGCGACTTTCCGCCAAGGTCTCCATGAACTCGCTGGCAGCGGCAAGCTACCTCGACCGTGCCGCGCTGCACCGTGCGGAAGCAGGCGACCGCATCCCCTCCTTGGCTTTCTGGCTCGATTGGGCGGATACTCTTGGCACGTCGCTGGAAAAGGTCATGGCGGAAGCCCGGAAGCGCACGGGAAAGAAATCCGGTGAACCGCCCGCCCGGAAGCCGCTTTTGTAGGTGGCACGATTTCTGGTCGCGCCTCGTGCGTCTCAGGAGCAATGCGGCAGTGCCATATAATAAGGTCCCGACGCTTAGTTAGGGAATCGCATACACTTGCACTGCGTCAAGGTGCTACCCATTCCCGGCCAACGTGGTTGCGTCCATGAAGCTGAGGTCGTTTGGCGGCTGAGGGATCTTGCAACGCCGCAAATTTCCAAGACTACAGGTTCGCAGGATGGGATTTTTATCCTCTCCATTGATCCACGCTTCATCGTCACCGCACGGGGGACACAGGGAGACGACGGGCGGTGCCTGCTCTGCGCTAAGGTTTCTCACGTAACTCATGATCGAAGCACTCTCCCCGCCGCGCTTTTTTGTGCGATAGTGCCTCTGATTTCACCACGCAAATTGACCCCCACTGCGAAAGCCTCGCCAATGGTCCACTTGCGCGGAAATCGGGCAAGATTGCGCCGATAGCGGCGATCCAGTTTCCGCTATCCCCGTGTCGGCGGCACAAGCCCAAGCGGGTTGCCGCATAAATGCGATCCATTGAAATCGACTGAAAAGCCCCAGTACGTAGGGAAGAATCCATTGCAAACCTCTCTAGCACCAAAATTTTAGTGCAATTATTTATTAAGTTTCCCTCCCGCTCTCCCTGCAACGATCTGCTTAGCGTAAAATATGACGTAGGCCCGAGAAATTCCAGCGAAGGAACAGAAAATATCCCCGCAACACACCCCGCAATAGAACGCGTAAAAACCCGCATTTCCGTGCATTTCAGGGGTATTTGACCACTCCAGAAAATGGCCACAAAAAACCCTGTAACCTTTTAAGTTACAGGGTTTTGAGAGTGGTTGCGGGAAGAGGATTTGAACCTCTGACCTTCAGGTTATGAGCCTGACGAGCTACCTGGCTGCTCCATCCCGCGATTTTAACCATGCACCTTTCGGCGCGGGCGAAAGGATTAGAGGCGGAGCGTCGGAATCACAAGGGAAATTTTGCCTTTGTTGGAAGTTTGTGTTTTTGTGGCGGCGCGATGGTTTTCGTTCCTCCCCCAATCACCCTATCCACCACCGAATGGCGGGCGAGGGCGGAGGCGCATCGTACCCGGGCCGAGAGGCATACATTGCCGGCGAGGAAGCGGCGCGACAGCAGGGAGCCTCATCCGGTGGAGGATTTTTTGTTTGAGTATTATCCTTATGCCCTCGCACTGCTCGAGAAATGGCATCCTGGAATCGGGGTCGGCTTGGAATGGGATTCCCCTTCCCTGCCTGCACCTTTTACGGAGCGTTGCTATTCGGTGGTCTGCGGCAGTCTCTTTGCGGACCTTGGAAAAATCCCGGAAAAGGAACGGGGGCGGCTTCGATGGATTCGGAGCTTACTGACGGCGACGCGGGATCGCGCACCGAATTTCGCCTGCCATGGCTTGCATGAGTGGGCGATGGTTTATCGAGGACGCGACGTCCGCCACGAAAAAACGACGCCCTTGCGCTTGCCCCAAGCAGACATCGACGCGCTGATCGAATCACGGGCAATCTGCTGCTCACATCATGATGCGTTTCGGCATTTCGCAAGTGAGTCGCGAGCGATGAACCGCTTGCAGCCGACCTTGGAAAGTCGTGTCGAGATGGAGCAACCTGGCTGCGTCCACACGAATATGGATCTCTACAAATGGGCGGCGAAGGCAATGCCTTGGGTGGGCTCCGAGCTGCTATTGGACTGTTTTGAACAAGCGATTGAATTGCGCGATTTGGACATGCGAGCGAGTCCTTATGACCTCACGGCATGGGGGCGGCAGCCCATCAAGGTCGAAACTTCTAGTGGCCGGAAAATTTATGAAAATGAACAGAAGCGATTGGCGCTCAACGCAATACCTATGCGCGAACGCCTGGTTTCCGCGCTTGCACCGATTTGATTGAATCGGTAATTTAAAACGAATGTTTAAACTCCTTGCCAGCGGAGTTTTTGGCGAAGCGCTTCGTAAAATGAGCGGTCGGGAAGACGGAGGAGATGGAAGGAGCGTGCTGCTTTTTTCACCATGATTCGGTCACCTGCCTCGATGCGGATGGTGTCCCGGCCATCCACGGTGAAGAGCATAGGGCCACAATCGCGGTCCTCGGCGGAGAGCTCGATCACGCAATCGTCGGAAAGGATCAATGAGCGCTGGCTGAGGCTGTGAGGACAAATCGGGGTGATGACAAAAACGGCGGCATCGGGCGCGATGAGCGGCCCCCCGGCGGACAGCGAGTAGGCTGTGGAACCGGTGGGTGTGGCGACGATGAGACCATCGGCCCGGTAGTCGTTGAGGAGTTCACCATTGACGCTGGCGCGGAGGGAGACCAGGCGACCCGTTTCACCGCGGGCGAGCGTGATTTCATTCAGGGCGATGAGCGGTCCCGAAACCTGCCCCGGACGATGAACCGTCGCTTCGAGCAAGGTTCGGATGCTGGTGCTGAAGTGACCGGTGGCGACAGCGGCAGCGAAAAGGGCCAGCTCATCGTCTTTGCAACTCGTCAGGAAACCCAGAGTGCCGATGTTGATGCCGGCGACGGGTTTTTGAAAATTTCCCAGCCGTGAAAGCGCGTTGAGCATCGTGCCATCGCCTCCGAGCACCGCCGCGATATCGACATGTTGGGAAAACTCCGCAGTGGGAATGCCACCCAGTTCCCCTGCGAGAGCGGCGGTTTCCTCATCGAGCACTGCGCTGCAACCGTGGCTCGCGAGGGCCGCGCGGAGTGCGTGAAGGGTCGGAAGCGAGTCAGGTTTATGGGGATTGACGAGGATTCCGACGTTCACGATACCACATCCTAACGAATCAATCGGCCCGATGGCAAGCGGCGGAAACAAGGATTTTCATCAGGCGACGAGCGTGCGTTGGGTGGCGATGAGTTCCTTCACGGTGGGGATCAATTGCTCCAGTTTATCGACGACGACAAACTCGCCGTCGTAGCACCAAGTGCCGAGCATTTCAATGAGTGGCGTCCAGAATGACAGGCCATTGGCGTCCACGCGGTTGAAAATGACCACCGGTTTTCCGACCATCGAGGGATGGCCTTGGAATTTGAAAATCATCAGGGCGAGCATTTCCTGCACGGTTCCAGAGCCACCGGGGAAAATCACGAAGGCATCCGAGTGCTGGATCATCACTTCCATGCGGGTATAGATGTCTGGTTTCAGCCAAAAGCTCGACATTCCCTCGGGCAGCCCTTCGAGCTCGATGATGTGGGGGACATTTGAGCCAGCCGTCCATCCGCCGGCATCCACCGAGCCGCGGACGACCTCACCCATGATACCGGAACTTCCCGCCCCGGAGACACAGCCGAGTTTGTTTCCCGCAAGGAGTTTGCCCAGTTCGTAGCCATCGCGCAGATAGGCCGGATCTTCAATCGAGGCTGAGCAAAACACGCAAACGCTGCCCTCGTGGTCGGCGGGCAGCGGCGTCTCGAAGGATTCCACCGTGCTGGTGCCGATTTTCTCGCGTCCCACGCTGGGGATTCCAGCACGGCGCGCCGATTCCAGCAGCCCTAACACTTCCTCGGGAGACTCGGCGAGGAGCAAGTAATCGAGGTGATTCTGCCTCACGGTGCCAAGTTTATTGAGATGAGTGAGCAGTGAAAAAAGCCGATCCCACGAGTGGTCTGAATTCAGCAGGACCGTCGGTTTCGCCGCCAAGTTTACATCGAGCGTTTGGTAGCCAACAAAGATCGACACCGCTTTGAACATGTCCTCAAGAGTTGCACCGGGGGTGAAAACAAAGGCGTCCGACTCGATGATTTTTCGCTCGATATTGGAAAGGGAAATGCGCTGGTCGCCGTTGGAGTTATAGATGTCCCAACCTTTGCTGAAGAGGCTATATAAAAGGCGGGCGCGGATTTCCCGGTTAGGATCTTTTTCTCCACGGACGGTTCCTGCGAGGCGGACTTTGGGCATGATGATTAAAGTGTGAGAACAGGCTTAGGCAATTTCCGTGCCGATTGATATAAATTATCGCGGAAGCGGCGTGCCATCTGCATATTCAAGCTCATGGATTTATACATGCAAGCGGCAGTTGATGAGGCACGCAAAGGCTTGTCAGAGGGTGGCATTCCAATCGGCAGCGTTCTCGTACACCAAGGAAAAATCATCGGCCGCGGTCACAACCGGCGCGTGCAGCAAGGCAGCAGCACCCTTCACGGCGAAATGGATGCGCTGGAAAACGCCGGTCGCCAGAGTGCGGCGGTCTATCGAGAATGCGTCATTTACACGACACTTTCCCCCTGCCCCATGTGCAGCGGCGCGATTTTGCTCTACGGGATTCCTAAAGTCGTGATCGGTGAAAACGTGACCTTCATGGGCGATGAGGAGCATTTAACATCCCGGGGTGTGAGCCTAGAGGTCCTCAACGACAAGGCATGCATCCAAATGATGACGCAATTCATCGCCGATAAACCGGAGCTTTGGAACGAAGACATCGGTGAGCCATGACGTAAAATTCGTGGATCACCACGGCCGCCCGAGGATCTGATATGGACATCCCAGTCGGCTCCATTCAACGTTCCGGCGAGCATGAATCCTCTCAAAGCCATTTTCCCCATCCTGCTTGCCACCGCCATCAGCGCGAGTGCGGCCCCCAAGTTTGCCATGGTGCGGGTGAAGGATATTTATGCCGCATTGCCCTCGACCCTTGTTCTCCAACAGGAAATCAAAAAGGAGCGCGATGAAATCATGAAAAACGAACGTGCCGAGCAACTGCGCACCATCATCGCCGAGCTCCAAACCCTTCAATCTCAGCTCTCCGATAAAAATAACCCGCTCGACGAGGCGACTAACAAAAAACTCGCCCGCACTTACGAAATCAGACGCCAAGAAGCCCAAACTCTCCAACAGGATTTCGAGAGCTTCAAAACCGAGCAAGAACAAGCCATCAACAAGAAGATGGTCTCTGGGATGCGGGCATCGCTCCAGCGGATTGTGAAAATCTCGAACAAAGTCGCGAAAGAAAAAGGTTTCGTCACGGTTTTCGATAGTTCCGGCAATACAAACACCGGCCTCCCTTTTATCCTCTATAGTAAGCAAGCACCGGACATCACCGAAAACGTCCAAGCCGCCATCAAGGACAGCGATCCTGCCGAAAAACCGGTGGAAAAAGCTCCCGCTAAACCTTAACCCTAACATACAACATGGACTACATCCAAGAAGCGCTCAAAAACCCATTCATCTGGGGACTCCTCATCGGGCTCCTCATCACCGGATTCGTCTGGAAATCCGGGTTCTCCGCCCGTCGTGCAGTTTCCCGCGATCTGAAACGGGTCGAAGAGGAGCTGAAAAACCTCCAAGGACATCTCAATACCCAGCTCAAAATTAACGCCAGCGGAAACGAGTCACTCCAAATCGACCTCGAAGCTCTGCGCAGGCAAAACGAAACCCTTCGAGTCAACAACGCTGCTCTCCAACAGAAACCCGGTCGTGCCGAGCAGAAACTTTTACAAATCCACGAAATCGCCATCCGCACGATGCGCGAACAAGCACCGGGATTTGCGTCAGCGTGGGAAAAAGCCCTGCGCCAAGGCGAAGCGGAACTCGACGCTGCGGATTCCGGGCTGAAGAAACTCGTCCGCCGCGTGATCCCAGGGCTTGCCAATTCCTCGCAGGCACAGCCCCCCCTCTACGTCACGGGCGATTCCACCGAACGCCCATGAGCGTGACCGGCAATTGACCGCCGCTTTGACTCACGATTCTCCAAAGTTGACCCCGCGTGCCGGTCGAGAGAAGTTTCACGCATGACGCGTGAGAATTTGGCGGAAGTGCTCGATGAAATCGCCTTGTTGTTAGAGCTCAAGGACGAAAATCCTTTCAAAATCCGAGCCTACCGGCAAGGCGCGGAAACCGTTAGAAACTTTGATGGGGAGATTGTCGAGCTGGCGGAAAAGAACGAACTGAATAACATCAAAGGCATCGGCGAAGCGCTCCGTGACAAGCTGCACGAACTCGCCAGCACCGGGCGCTTAGAGTTTTATGAAAAACTGCGGGCTGAGTTCCCACCGGGGCTATTTGAACTGTTCGACGTCCAAGGACTCGGGCCTAAAAAAGTAAAATCCCTCTACGAAGCGCTGGGAGTCTCCTCCATCGCGGATCTGAAAGCCGCCTGCGAGGCCGGAAAAGTGGCGGGTTTGCCGGGCTTTGGTGCGAAGACGCAGGTCAAGATTCTCGAAGCCATCGCACTCAAAGAAACCTTCGCCGATTCATTTCTGCTAGGCGGGATCAGTCCGCTGGTAGAAGAAATTCTGGAACTGCTGCGGATGCACCCAGAGGTTTCGAGGTGCACGGTAGCAGGTTCGTTCCGCCGGGCGAAAGAGACGGTGCATGATCTAGATTTCCTCGTTGCGACCAAGGAGCCAAAGCTGGTGTGCGAGGACTTCACCACCCTACCCCAAGTGGAATCGATCATCGTTTGTGGTGAAACGAAAGCCTCAGTACGTTTGAAAAACGGCCTGCAATGCGACCTCCGCGCGGTTTCTAACGCACAATTTCCCTTTGCGCTTCAATACTTCACCGGTTCGAAAGAACACAACGTCGCCATTCGCGGGCTGGCTCTCAAACAGGGACTTTCACTCAATGAATATGGTTTCACTCCCACCCATGACACGGCGGTTAGCCCTGAGGTGAACGAAGAACGCGATATCTATCAGGCATTAGGGCTGGATTTCATCGAACCTGAACTGCGCGAAAACCGTGGCGAAATCGAAGCGGCCGCCGATCACACTCTGCCGAGATTGATAGAGTTAGACCAACTGCGCGGCACATTCCACAATCACACCACCGCCTCGGACGGACACAATACGCTGGAAGCCATGGCGGATGAAGCGATGGAGTTAGGCCTGCAATACCTCGGCATCGCGGATCACTCGAAAGCGTCCTTCCAAGCAAACGGGCTGGATGAAACGCGGCTGTTAGAGCAAATCGAAGCCATCGCGAAACTCAACTCGAGCTATGAAAATTTCCAAATCTTCTCCGGCACCGAAGTGGACATCCACAAGGACGGCTCGCTGGATTTTTCCGATGAGATGCTAGCGCAGTTAGATTACTGTGTCGCCTCCGTGCATGCATCGTTCACTCTATCCGAAGTGGAAATGACGCGCCGGATCTGTCGCGCGATGGAAAACGAACACGTCACCATGTTAGGCCACGTTACCGGTCGACTCCTTTTAAAACGCGAGCCCTACTCCGTGAACCACGCCATGATCATCGACTGCGCGGCGGAAACCCGGACGATCATCGAGCTGAACTGTAGCCCCATGCGTCTGGATATGGACTGGCGCTGGTGGAAGCGCGCGCGCGACAAGGGCGTGCTTTGTTCTATCAACCCGGACGCCCACTCGACCATGGGCCTGCATCACCTTGGCCTCGGCATCCGACTTGCTAGAAAAGGCTGGCTGCGCAAACAGGACGTATTCAACACCCGCCCGCTCGCAGAAGTAGCGGCGTTTTTAAAAATGCCCAAAGCGAAACGATGAAACCCATCATCAAGTGGCTGTGGCGTCTCGCCGCAGATCCATTGCAGCGGCGCCTCTATGAGCGTCACACTTCCCCTTCTCCCGCCGGAGGTTCCACTTTCTCCGGTAGCTCCTTAACCAGCCGGTCAAAGTCCGACTCAAACAGCCGATCCTGCACGATGCGATATTTCTCAAACTCACTCTCGGCGTGGGCTTTTGCCAGCTCCGCCGTTACCTTGCCCGCATCCTGCAAAATGTCCCGATCCCAGAGCTGAAGGAATCCGCTCAAGCGCTTTTCCCAGTCTTCCATGGTCATCGGGATTTTCCGCATCGCCTGCATTTCAGCCATGTCGAGATATGCGGAGACAATTCGCTGCATTTGCCCCAACTCGAAGTCCACGAGGTAGTTCTTGGCGATGGAAACGTCGTAGCGGTGGATTTTCCCGGTGGGGGCACCTTCCCAACTGGTGAGGCCCATGTTCTGTTTTTCGTGGTTTGCCCGGTCCACGATCACTTCTGCCGCCGTTTGGCCATGCACGGCGTAGTGCATCTTGTTTTGAACCGCTGAAAAGAAGCGCTGCGTCGCTATTGCGGACGGGTCGTAATCCAGCGCGGTGGCGTAAATGTCGGTGATTTTCTGGTAGAACTTGCGCTCGCTCAGGCGGATTTCCCGGATGCGCTGGAGCTGTTCCTCGAAATATTTTTTGCCGAGGATGGAGCCGTCGTTCTTCAGCCGCTCATCATCCATGGCAAAGCCCTTGATCGTGAAAGACTCGATGATGCCGGTGGCCCATTTGCGGAACTGGACGGCGCGCTCGGAGTTCACCTTGTAGCCGACGGCGATGATGGCGGAAAGGTTGTAGTGCCCGGTGTCGTAGGATTTGCCGTCGGCGGCAGTTATCCGAAAAAATTGGATAACTGAATCCTCCTCCAGTTCGTGGTCGGCGAAGACGTTTTTGAGGTGGTAGCTGATGGTCCTGACATCCACATCATAGAGCAGCCCCATCATCTTCTGGCTGAGCCAGACGTTTTCATCGGCATAGACGGCCTCGACGCCACCCTGGCCGCTGGCCGCCACAAAGGTCAGGTATTCCGCCGCCGAAGAGCGAACCAGCGAGACTTGGGTCTTCTTTTTTGCGCGACCACCGGGAGTAGGTTTTTCTTTGCTCATGGCTTTAGTCCCTTTCTTCCGCCCCAACGGGGCATCATCTGATAGCCCAAGGCAGCGCCCTGGGTTCCCTCGCCCACAGGATTCCAAGCCCTGAGCGGGCGGCACCATCCACGAAATGCAGCCCCGATTCCCTTGGCAATCATGGCAACGATCTCCGGCATCTCTAAATTCATTTCCATTCGATGTTCGACTTGTCCCGCGAAGCCTTGGCAAAGACGGATGCTGAGCGTTCGATGTTCGATGTTCAAGCCCCCGTCCACACATCCGCCAATTCCTCCGCCTGCTTCAGCACCCGCGTGAGCGCACCTCTCCAGCAAAGTGGCTGTAGCGTCTCGCCGCAGATCCATTGTAGCGGCGCCTCTATGAGCGTCACACTTCCCCTTCTCCCGCCGGAGGTTCCTCTTCTCCCTCTGAAATCCAGCGACAATCGAAGATGCAGGATCGGGAACCTAACAAAGAAGCCCTCAATGTCATACCCCGAGACATACCCGCCGAAGACAGCCTGCGTGTTCGCATCCGCCTTGTCGATCGGTGTTCCGGTAAAGACAAGAACGCCCCCTCGGGTAAAAACTATACTGACGCGCATAAAGATTTGTGGGTGTTGGAGTAATAAGGAGAAGGGGTTTCAAACCCATTCTCCACAGCCGCATCCGCCTCGCAGGGATTCCACAAAACTTCATGCGCGGCAGTATAGAAATTACCCCCTGACGAGAATGGCGCTAACTCAACGTGCTTTTGGGATCGCTGAGAGTGGCTTTCGCCGCCGGATTCCTGGAACCGTTTCGAGGATCAAGGTCTGGTTGATTTCCCTCATTTCCCTCACAATTTCTTCCACCCGCTTGTGGTTCTCGATGGCTTGGAGCATCTCTGCCGCCTGCTCCGCACCCAGACCATCACCTTGGTCACCACTTTGCTAGATCCGGTCGCCTATCCATTGCAGCAACTCGGCGAGCTATACCTCCAGCGCTGGAGCGTCGAACTTCACTTCCGTGAGATC
>JAYVNE010000193.1:0-10539 GCA_043758615.1 Akkermansiaceae bacterium | reverse complement strand
GGTGTCTATTCGTGGTTCTCATTCCCGGATTTAGGTATATTATTCCTCCATGCCGAAACCCACCAAAGCCGAAGTGCTTGCCACGATCAAACGTGCGCGTGGCAGCCTGAAAGGCAAAATGGGTGAGGAACCCTTTGCCGTGTGGTGGGCACGCCATAAGCGGGAGGAACTGGAACTCGAAGAGCGGAGATACCGTCAATTCTACAAGGTGTGGGATAACCAAACTGGCCGTTGAAATTTGGGCGGCGTGTCACTTCCTTTTATGATACGGAAGGGAATCGCTGCCGCGCATCCCCAGTTCCGACGGCAAAGTTGACGCATCGTCTATAGACTCATCGTCGAAGTGGGCATCTTTAGTGGGGTATGCCTGTTATCCCAGCACCGCTTGCCACCCTTGGGCGAAATGTCAGAACGTTACGTGAAAAAAAGAAGCTGACACAAGAGGGGCTAGGTGAACTTGCTGAACTTCACGCCACATACGTCAGCGACATTGAACGTGGCGTGCGTAATCCTAGCGCACTGATCCTGCTCAAGCTTGCGAAAGGACTCGGAATAGAAGCATCTGAACTTTT
This sequence comes from Akkermansiaceae bacterium, assembly GCA_043758615.1. GTDB lineage: Bacteria > Verrucomicrobiota > Verrucomicrobiia > Verrucomicrobiales > Akkermansiaceae > Luteolibacter. The sequence continues at coordinate 9,967 of JAYVNE010000193.1, read as the reverse complement.
CAGGGGGGTGCACGCATGAAAGTTGCGAAGCCAACCTTTCTTGACCTATTTTGCGGATGCGGAGGCTTCAGCCTCGGTTTGGAGGGGGCTGGTCTCAAGTGTCTGGCAGCCATTGATTTCAATGAGGAGGCCGTGAACGTATTCAAGAAGAACTTCGGCCATGTTCCACAGGTCTTGGATAAAGATTTGACCGCATTCCCTCCCGCTGCATTGGCTAAACTGCTGGGCACGAAGGAAGTTGATGTCATTGTTGGCGGCCCGCCTTGCCAAGGATTCAGCACAGCGAGACAGCGCGACGGCGCAAACCACGGAGAGCGTTTGAAGAAAGACCCCCGCCGGCATCTCTACCAGGAGTTCTTGCGGTATGTGGAGTTCTTTCAACCGAAGGTGTTCGTGATGGAGAATGTGCTCGGCATTCGCACAGCGTCCGGTGGAGAATATTTTGTGCGTGTGCAAAAGGAAGCCCGTGCCTGCGGTTACAGGGTTCATGCACAAGTTGAGGAATGCGTCGAGCTCGGCCTCGCTCAGAAAAGGCGTCGGCAGTTATTTATCGGGACACGGCTTGATCTGCCGGACTACTTCCGACCGGAACTCTCGCCTGCGCCACGTGCCTGTGACCATCCGACGCTGTGGGAAGTGATCGGCGATTTGCCGCCACTTAAGGCGGGTGAGGGTGAGGAGATTTGCGACTACGATATGGAGCGACGCAAGGGGCACGTGGGGCGGTTCGGGCAAGGTTACATTTACAACGTGCTTGAAGTCCAGCAAGCTGCGAAACTTACTGCGCACCGCGCCCGCCCGCATAGTGAGCGCGACTTGCGCGACTTCCTGTTACTTAAAGAGGGTGAAAGCTCCGCCGAGGCGATGCGGCGCGGCGTTGAATTCGAGTTCCCTTACGACAAAAGCACATTTCAAGATAGATACACCCGCCAGCACCGGAATGAAGCCTGTTCCACCATTGTGGCTCATCTGAGCAAGGACGGGCTGATGTTTATCCATCCGACGCAAAACCGCTCGCTGACACCGCGCGAAGCAGCGCGCATCCAGAGCTTCCCGGATTGGTTCGAGTTCCCCATCGCCCGCACCCATCAGTTCCGCGTCATCGGCAACGCCGTGCCGCCACTGGTGAGTGAAGCGGTGGGAATTGCCGTGAAGTCCTACATTGAAAAAGCCATGAAAAATTACCAACCTAACAAAACCAGACTCATGTCATTACCTAAGGATGAAAAGGAAGCCGTGAGTTGGCTGTTGCCGTTAATAGACATAGATACCCGTGCGCTTCGTAAAATTCCTAGTCCTGAATTCAAACGTGCATGGACTGCGATTGCATTCATTTTCGCAGGACTTCATCCAGACAGTGCGTTGGAGCATGGCGAACACATTGCAAATGACATAAAAAACTACGCTCCTGTTGATTCAATTGAACCCAGATTGGCGAATCCGTATTACGAACAGAGTGGCTGGCCAGTGATTCTTGAACCGCTAGCGAAGGAAGCTTGGCGCCGTAACGGTCAGGGTCAGTTTAAGGACGAGGAATTTTATTGCTGCGATGCACAGAGGGCAGGCATGAATCACCGTAATCCCGATATTTACGGGGAAGTTGGGGAGCAACGGATGACGGCCACCGCATAAACGATTCGTGAAAAAGGGAGGCGACCATTTTATTGAGGCAGATATCGACATTGCCGCGCCACACGCCGCGTCTCTCGTTGAATCGCTTCGTGCTTTTGGCTATGACCTGCCAACAGCCTTGGCTGACCTCGCTGACAATAGCATCACTGCTGGTGCGAAAAATGTCTGGATTGATTTTCACTGGGATGGTGAAAACTCTGTCATCGCGGTCACTGACGACGGTGATGGAATGTCAGAAGAAAAACTTGTAGCCGCGATGCGGCTTGGCAGTCGCAACCCGCGCGAAACTCGTGAGCTTGGAGATTTTGGGCGGTTTGGCTTGGGACTGAAGACAGCATCATTTTCCCAATGCCGTCGTGTAACTGTTTTTACAAAGCAGCGCCAGGGTGAAACAATTATTCGATGCTGGGATATTGACCATATTGCAAAAGTCGACAAATGGCAGCTTCTGCGAGCACCGTCAAAACTGGCCGCCGAATTGGTGGAAAAGCTTGCCAACCCGAAGCAGGGAACCGTTGTGGTTTGGGAAAAACTTGATCGGCTCACTGCCAGCACGACCACCGAGAACGACGCGGACGAGGATGCGTTTCTCAGGCGGGCCGAACAGGTGGGGGATCATTTTTCGGCGGTATTCCACCGCCTGATGTGCGGCAAGAAGGCGGTCACTTTTTTCCTAAACCGTAAAGTAATTCTCCCTTGGGACCCATTTCTCACCGGCGAAGCTGCGACCCAGCGGTTTCAGCCAGAGAAGCTTCGCTTTCAGGGGCACATTGTAGAAGTTGAGCCGTTCGTTCTTCCGCATCTTTCAAAGTTGGACGCCGGGTCACATCGCTCTGCGGCTGGATTGCGCGGATGGAACGCGCACCAAGGATTCTACATTTACCGCAACTGTCGGCTTCTCGTGCCGGGTGACTGGCTCGGCATCAAAGGTTGGCGGCAGGAGGAACACTACAAGCTGGCCCGCATCCGTGTAGACCTGCCCAACGCGCTGGATCATGAGTGGGAAATTGATGTGACCAAATCCCGCGCCAAGCCGCCTGAAAAACTTCGTCGTGAACTGACCCGCATAGGTGAACACACGCGCAGTGTGGCAAAGCGCGTTTACTCTCATCGCGGCGCTAAGCTGATTCCTGCCGAGGGACAGGAGCGCGTTTTCTTGTGGGAGCAGACCGCGAAACACAATCAGGTGTTCTATCGTGTCAACCGTGATCACCTACTCGTGAAACAGGTTCGCGCGGCCTGTTCCGATGTCCCGAAATTCACCGCGCTGCTTCGGCTCATTGAAGAAACAATTCCCGTCCCACTCATCACCATCACGGATCGGGAGAAACCAGACCAGACGGTTGGGCCTTTTGAAGCCTGCAAGGAATCAGAAATCCTCGAAGTCATGCGTCAGGTTTTCGCTTCGCTTCACGTCAACGGACTTTCACGCAAGGATGCACTCTTGAGACTCGCTCGTTTCGAGCCGTTTCCGCGATTTCCAGAACTGCTGCAAACAATCCAAGAGGAGGAGGAAAAATGAGTGTTGCCTTTAACCATGCCCGTTCGCTTGCCGTGACTCTGCTTAATTTGCAGCCCGTCCGAACGCCAGAAGTCATCAGAGCACAAGTTGCGCTTGCGGTGCAGACAACTCGCGCTGCAGGCATGGGTGAGGTTGATCCCGCCGCACTCATCGCCCAACTCATGCACGAGGCAAACGTGTTTGTCCCCGATGCGACCTTGATGGAAGACCCAATAGATCACATTGAGTGGCTTCCGGCGCGACGCGGCAGCATTGAGTGGAAATTCTGGAGTCGTTACAAAGCATTTCTTGAACAAGAAAAGAAACTTCCAGAGCCGGTTGTTAGTTCGTTGGGCAAGCTGACCGATGAAATTCTTGGCAAACTGGAACAGCCTGAGCGCACCCCGCCTTGGGATTGTCGCGGCATGGTTGTCGGCAGCGTGCAGTCTGGCAAGACGGCAAACTACTGCGGCCTGATTTGCAAAGCCTTTGATGCGGGCTACCGCCTTATCATCGTGCTCGCGGGTATGCATAACAACCTTCGCAGTCAGACGCAATATCGGCTCGATGAAGGTGTGCTTGGGCGGGACACTCAAAAGGACAGAAATCTAAATCAGGCGAACAGTTTGATCGGAGTTGGAAAACTTTTCGGCGAATTACTGCATGTAACAAGTCTTACCAGTAGTTTGGATGACGGCGACTTTCGTGCGCCCAAGGCTGACACAAATGTGGATATTGGTGGTCATCCTGTCGTGCTAGTCATCAAGAAGAATGGGAGTGTCCTGAAGAACCTGCTGAAATGGGTTCTACATGTCCGTGGTGAGGAAATTCCCGGAGGCAACGGCAAAATCATTCGCGGCGTCACGCTCCTCGTGATTGACGATGAAGCAGACAACGCCTCCATCAATACTAAAGACCGGAAGGGCAAGCGGGCTGCTAATGATGACGTAACCGCAATCAATGGTCGCATCCGCGAACTGCTTGATGCTTTCGAAAAAAGCGCTTACGTCGGCTACACGGCGACTCCGTTTGCGAACATTTTCATTAACCCGGACGCAGAAACACCCAAGCACGGTGAAGACCTTTTCCCGCGCAGCTTCATCTTGAATGTTTCACCCCCGTCAAATTACGTCAGCCCGTCGCGGGTGTTCGGCCTCGACGGCGATCTCGATTCCGGCATTGAGCCAAAACAGGAACTGCCTTTGTTTCGGCTCGTGGACGATAACGAGGACGTCTTTCCGCCAAAGCATAAGAAAGACCTTCCCGTTCACGCATTGCCGGACTCGTTACTTCGTGCGTTGCATTGCTTTGTGTTGGTTTGCGCCGGGAGACGGGCACGCGGTCAGACTGAAGTGCACAACTCCATGCTCGTCCATGTCACGCGGTTTGTGGACGTGCAGCACCAGGTTGCGCAACTCATCCAACAACAGGTGGACTCCATTCGTCGGCGTCTCGCCATCGGCGAGGGTGAGCGCCGTCCGACTTTGCTCTCCGAACTAAAAACGCTCTGGCAGGATGAGTTTGAATCCACCAGCGCGCAAATTCGGGCAATGACATTGGATGAAAACCTTCTCGAAGTTACGTGGGCGCAGGTTGCCGCTGAATTGTCCGAAGCCGCTGGACGCATTGAAGTGAAGGAAATCAATGGTCACGCCACTGACGCGCTCGACTATGTGGCGCACCGCCAAGGATTCAATGTTGTGGCTGTTGGCGGTGACAAACTTTCTCGCGGTCTGACCTTGGAAGGGCTTTCAGTCAGTTACTTTCTCCGCGCCACCCAGATGTATGACACCCTCATGCAAATGGGCCGATGGTTCGGCTATCGGCCCGGCTATCTCGATCTTTGCCGCTTGTTCACTACGGAAGACTTGCGGCGTTGGTATAGGCACATTGCGCTGGCCGAAGTGGAATTGCGCCGCGAGTTTGACCGGATGAAGGCGGCGGGGCTGACACCGCGCCGTTACGGATTGCGGGTGCGCGAACATCCTGGCGGGTTGCTTGTGACGGCGATGAACAAGATGTCTCACGCCCGGACCCAACGGCTCTCCTACGCCGGTCAGCTTGTCCAAACCGCGCACTTCATAACCACGTCGAAAATCGTTCGCGACAATGCGGACTGCGTTGGTCGGTTTATCGACGAATTGGGCGGGCGCAGCGCAGCCAAAGAAGTTTCCGCCGCCTGGCTTTGGAAGAATGTAACCACCACACAGTTGCTCGAAGGATTGCTCCGTGATTTCTCCGTTGCTTCCGAAGGCTGGCGGTTGCAGAAGCCGGAGTTGATGGAATTCATCCGTCGGCAGGCTGGCGCGGGCGAACTGACAAACTGGACTGTGGCACTGGTGAACACCGCCGGCAATGCGGGCAGGTTTTCCATCGCGGGCTGCGATCTCGGCATGGCAGAGCGCAAACCCGAGGAAGGCTCATGGCCGTCCGGTGGAACACCAACGCTTTATACGACGCGGAACGCGAACATTCAAAGTCCATCACACCAAGCCCTCGATTTAGCAGAGATTCGATTGGATGAATCAGTGCTTGCAGAGTTGCTCGCCAAGCGAGCGGTGGAGAGCGGCGGCCCGCTCTTTACCCCACCGGAAGAAGTGCTGTTGCAGCAATGTTGCGCGGAAAGAACCACGCTCGCCGTTACCGCCGAGCGATTGACAACTTTTCGAAAACCACCTGTCGAAGGCGAGGCGAAACGATCTCGTATCAACGGCGAAGTTGCCCGTAATCTTCGCCCACGAACCCACGGTTTACTGTTGATTTATCCGCTGGTCCCAACGGAAAAACGGTGGCCAGTGAGCGAACCACCTTTCATGGGGCTGGCGTTCAGTTTCCCTACGAGCCACACGGCCCGCGCTGTTGATTACAAGGTTAATAAAGTGTGGCAGGCCACGTTCCACGACGAAGACTATGCAGATTGACGATTTATGGATGGCGCTTGAGGCCGACGCCACCGCCGGAAAAAAGTCCGGCGTGAGCGGCTGGTTGCTGCGCTTGGCGCAACCTTCAGCGGGTTGCCTTCTGTTTATCGGGTTGGAACTTGCATCGCGCCGACGCGCGGTGTTGTTGCGGCTACCTTCGGCTGCAGTTCCGACGCGTCGCCACTGGCCCCGATGCAAAGGTCTTGAGCCATTGGCGGTATCAGTCGGCGGTAGCGCACATTTCGGCGTGGCTTTGAAGGAACCGCGCTTTGCGGATGTATTTACGGCATTGGCGGCAGATTTGGTTCGGCGTGTCGCCGACGCTGGCAATACCGCCGATCAAACTCGCACATTTCTAGGCCAGCTTGCACGCTGGCAAAAGTTTCTCTCGGCTACGTTCGATGGTTTGAGTGCGGAAGCTCAACGTGGCCTGTGGGGGGAACTTCACTTTCTACGGGAACATCTGCTGCAAAACATTGGCATAGCTGCGGTCTATAGTTGGAAAGGTGGAGAGCGGGCACACCAGGATTTTCAATTCGAGCGCAGCGCTCTTGAGGTGAAGACAACTCTCGCGAAGCAGCCACAGGTGGTGCGAATTACTAGCGAGAGGCAGCTCGATGACAGCGCGTGGACCGCATTATTTTTGAATGTCATCGCGCTGGATATGCGGGATGGCGGCGGCGAGACGTTGCCAGAAATGGTTGCTTCACTTCGCGCAAAGTTTGCGGCGGATTCGGCAGCGCAAGAACAATTTGAAGATGAGCTTCTATCGGTTGGCTACTTCGACATCCACGCTGCACGTTACGCCGATCGTGGGTATAAAGTTCGTGCGGATAGTTTCTTTCGCGTCAGATCGAAATTTCCGAGGCTGGTAGAAGCTGATATGCCAGTAGGCGTTGGCGATGCGCACTATGCGTTGAGTGTGGCCGCATGCGAACCATTCAAGATTAAACCGGGTGAAGTGGAAGCGTGCTTGACCACTGGCCCACTGCCTAATTCTAGAAGGAGAAAACATGCATGAATTAGACCAATTTGCACAGGACTTGCATCAAGAGGTGCTGGTGAAATGCTCAGACGACGACTCACCGCAGATGCGTGAGGATGCCTTCACAGAATGCGTCTTGGAACGTCTCGCCGGACACAATGAAGCCGACAACGCGAACATAATCTGCCCCAGCCTGCGATGGGAGTCGCGCGGGCGATTTCCCGCAGCCAAGATCAATGCATGGGCATTATCTGGAGATGGCGCGACGCTTGATTTGTTCGTGGCACTGTATCATGGCACTGGCGAGCCTGACACCGTTTCGAAGCCGGACGTCGCCAAGAATTTTGGGTTGGTTCGCGGATTTCTCCGACGTGCCATTGATGGTTTTTACACGCAGTTGGAGGAATCTCACGATGCGTTCGAGGCAGCGCGACAAATACACGAAGCGAAGGAGAATCTTGCCACAGTGCGACTTTTTTTCGTGACCGATGGCGTTGTCGGCACACGCGCGGCTGACGTGGAAAAGGAACAGTTACCGGGGCTGGAGTTGCGATATGTGCTGTGGGATCTGGAGAAACTGAGCCGTCTGCAAGTCGGTCAGCGCGAAATCATCGAATTGGATTTTGCGAAGAAATATGGAGGCGCAATTTCCTGCATCGCAACCAAAGCAGCTAAGGATGAGTATCGAACCTTCCTCGCATTTTTCCCGGCACCGCTGCTGGCGATAATCTATGGCGAGCACGGCCAGCGATTGTTGGAGCGCAATGTGCGCGCGTTTCTTCAAGCCAAAGGCAAGGTCAACAAGGGGCTTCAACAGACGTTGCGCGAGGAGCCTCATCGTTTTCTCGCATACAACAACGGTCTTTGTTGCACCGCAGCTGAGATTGACGTGGAAAGCGGCGAAAACGGTCATGCTAGTCTGAACAGCGTTAAGGATTTTCAGATCGTGAACGGCGCGCAGACCACCGCGAGCATCTTTCACGCGTGGAAAAAAGAACGCACGGATATTTCCGACGTCGTTGTGCAGGTCAAGCTCACTGTGCTGACCGACCCCACAAAAGTGGCAGATATTGTCCCGCTTATCTCCAGATACGCAAACAGTCAGAACAAGGTAAACACGGCGGATTTTTCTGCCAATGGCAAATTTCACCACCAGCTTGAACAGCTCTCTCGCACTGTCTGGACAATGCCGGTAAGCGGTATGGAGCGCGGCACTCATTGGTATTACGAGCGCGCGCGCGGTTCCTATCTTGATGACAAGGCACGCCGGGTCACACCAGCGCGAATACTTGTGTGGGGACGGGAGAATCCACCGCATCAAAAATTCACCAAAACAGACCTCGCCAAGTTTGAACACGCTTGGCTTGGCTTGCCACATTTGGTCTGCCTAGGTGCAGAGAAAAATTTTAACAAACTGGCAGAACGCTTTGAGGATGATGGCGAGCCGATTGTGGACCTAAATTACTATCATCAATTGGTGGCAAAGGCGATTCTTTTCAAGACGGCCGAAAAGGTGTTTTCAGCGCAGGAACTTGAAGGATATCGGGCAAACAGCGTCGCCTATGGAGTTGCTTGGCTCGCAGAGAAGTCCAAGCGACGCATCAATCTCACCCGCATCTGGTCAGAGCAACGCGTCCCGCCGGGATTGGTCAAAGCATTGGAGGCCGTCTGCATTGAGGCGCATAAGCATATCAGCAATACTGAGGGCAATGCCGGCGAGTGGTCCAAGAAGTTGGAGTGCTGGCAAAAATTTCAGGGCAATTCCATTAGCTTACCCAAAACGTGGGAATCTGAATGGGCGGATTCTCCGTTCGAGGTTCCGACCACCGAGGAAGAGGCTCTGGCCGCGGAGTGGGAGAAATTGCGTCTGATGTTCTTGCAAGACAACCGCACCATCCAAGGTCTCGAAGCCTACACTAATCGAGTTTGGGTGCCAAAATATCGCCGGGAAGCCGTAGCTAGTCTGGCTGCGCTGGATTGGAACGCGTTAAGGCTCAAACCCGGATTGGGGTTGAAAAAGTTGCGGACGTTGATTGAGATGTTTGCAATTGCTGCCCAAGATTTAAAGTGAGTTCAGACATCTTCACCAAAAAGAAACGCAGCGAAGTGATGAGCCGCATCCGCTTGCGCGGGAACAAGGATCTGGCGCTGATCAAGATCTTCCGGCAGCACCGGATCACGGGGTTGAGGAGGCAGCGGAGGTTGAGAGTTGAGGGTTGATAGAGGGAGTCTCGGCCTATCACGCCGAGGTGCTTCAGGCTCTCCACCATCAACCAAAGACCATCAACTCCCGCGTCCGTCCCGATTTCGTTTTCCCGAAGTTGCGGCTGGCGATGTTCGTGGACGGATGTTTCGATAGTAGGAGCGCGCGTGTGTCGCAGACCACTCGCCTAAATTTCGACTTACGACGCAGCCGCATTCCATGCTTAAAATGGGCGAGCAGGCTTCGCCATGCGCGCGCTCCTTCTCCAAGATGACGCTATTCCGGCATGAGAAAATCAATAAAAACAAGCTGACCGGCGGCCCATATTGATCGTCCTTGTCGCTTTTCCCCATATCTAGAACGGCATGGTCTTTCGTTGCGTCAGGATTCAACCCGGGACTTGACCGTGCCCTGCACATGTCATACAATCGTCATACCATGCCAGTCCTCACTGTCCGAATATCCGATCAGGAAAAGAAAGAACTCGCCCGACGTGCTGGCAAGGCCGGTCTTAGTTCCGGTGCGCTGGTGCGCCAGTTGCTCCAGGAGACACCGCTGGTCTCGGCGGCGGATTTGCTTGAGGAAATGAACCGGCGGCTCGGTGATACGAAGCTGCGTATCAGGCCTCGTCGATGAACCAGCCTTGCCTGCTTGATTCCTCGTTCATCATTGATTTGCTGAACGAAACTGCGGATGGTGCGCCGGGTCCGGCTTTTGAATGGCTG
>JAYVNE010000192.1:0-10611 GCA_043758615.1 Akkermansiaceae bacterium | reverse complement strand
CACCTCTCATGGCCTGCGATCTTTGAACTCTCGTCCATGAAAATCACCATCCCCTACAACATGGTCTGCAACAATGCCTTCAAATGAAAAAGCCGTGTTAATAATTTTGAGTGTGAGCGTTTTATCAGGGCCGGAAAAAGCGTCAGGTCTCGATCCTGACTTGCTTCAATTTCCCAGCGATTCCACCCTTTTTGGGCACCTTGGCCTTGCAAAGCTCTAGGGTTTTAGCGCGCGCCCTTTCTGTGTATTTCACGCTCAAAGCCCACGATTGAGAGCGGGCCAATCCGTCTGAACGAGGACAAACTAACAGGCTCCCGAACTTGTTGATGACTCCAACGGATGAACGAACGATTCAACGACGAAAAAGGAGAGCGCTTGGCTCTCCTTTGAAGTTTGAAAAATGGTAGCTCAGTTGGCTTTTTGCATCAGGTAGATCACTTGATAAACCTTGGTGGAAAGACCGGAGCCTGTCGTCTTGCGAAGTACTAAGTTCAGGAAATTAGGCTGATTTGCCAGGAATTGAAGGGCTGCCTGACTTGGAACGCCCTTGGATGAAATCTTATTTTGGTAATAATTATAGCGAGTGCTGCCAGAGTCCGCACGTTGAAACAAAACCGAAAAGCCAGTGCCGGTAAGTGCGCCCTTTTTACCGATCGTGAGTGTGATGATCTCATCTTTTTTGAAGTTCGGCATTCCAGCAGGGACGGCCGTTTCGCCACCACCACTCACAGAGCCGTATGTCGCCACCGCATCATCGATCATTTTCAACTGAAACGTGGTACCTATTGCTAGGCCACCGTAAGTCGCTGCGGTCCCCCCTGCTTGAACTTTGGCGATTGATGCAGTGAACTCACGCATGGAACAACTGGCGGGGAAAGGGAAAATCGGTGCACAGGATGTTGATGCGATGCGCGGATGGCTCAAGCTGCAGACTCCTGATAGGGCTGATTCTATCACAGGCCAAGCTCTAGGCGAAGCAACCCAGGAACAGGGTGAATTTAAGTTCTCGGATGCGGCGGAACTCGCTCTCAACTATCAGAAAAGCAGTGGCAATGATGATTTGCTCGTTTCTTTCCTCAAAACTCGACCTGCCGGTTTTAATCTCGAAGAAGCGCAAAGCCTCGCGGGGTGGATTAAAGACCCTGCAACTCGGGAATCCATGCTCAACACGCTGAAGTGATCGTATGAAATTATCACTTGCCCTTACTGCTTTCATTCTTTCTGTGGGGCTGGTTACGGGACTTATCTATCAGAAAAAAATTGGGGTGCTGCATGAGAATCGATTGAGACTCCTAAGCCAGGCGGTAAAACTCGGAATCGAGTTAGATGATGGCACCCTATCCAGAAAGTCGGAAACTGCTAGGCTCCACCGTGAGGAAAGAAACAAGCTTACGAACCGCGTAACATTAGAGCTTGCCTCTTTCGCTCGGGACATGGAACAACTCAAAAAGGACGGCCGTGAGCCTAATGAAGCGTTTAATAGAAATTGTATGGAGGTGCTTCAACGCCTCGTGACGATGAATCCTGAGCAGCTAGAGACGGTCATCACCGACCTGCGCAATGAAGTTAGTTTAAATGAGGACACCCGATGCACGATGATCAGCTCCGCCATCGTTATGCTGGCGGAGGACCATCCAGACACCGCGCTCCATCTCATTTCAGCCAGCGCGGATCTATTAACTGATAGTGTAATGGGCCAGCAAGCGGTCCTTTCATCCATCAAAAATTTCGCAAAGTTTGACCCACATGCCGCACTCCGTTGGGTAGAAGAAAACTCGAGTGCCCACCCTAACATCGTGGGTGCTGAAGCAAGATATGAGGTGCTCGCCGGAGCGGCGGAAACCGATCCAAAAATTGCGTTTAAACTCATCACCGAGCTTGGTTTCTCCGAATCTCCCGGCGCCGTCCAATCCATTGTGGAATCTGCGAAAACCCCAGAGCAACGTGCGGCCATTCTCAGCGCTTTTCGCGATCACCTAGCAGGAGTGAATGATGGAACAGAGCGCGAGGCCCTGCGCGAGGAAGCACTCAGCGGTCTGGCACGCGGGATTACGGGCGAGGGCTTCGATTCCGTCAAAGCGTGGGCCGTCCAACAGAAGCTCTCTCCTGAGGAAAGCGATAGTTTCATCGCAGGAATTTCTTACGATCTAACCAAGACAGACACGGGCCGTTGGATCGACTGGATGGCTGGCACCCTCCCGCCTGATAGAATCGGCGCGCGCGTGGGGGATCTCGTCGGCCAGTGGACCCAACAGGATTATCTTGCCGCGGGTCATTGGCTAAACGCCGCGCCTGAAGGACCCGCAAAAACGGCGGCAGTCCGATCCTATGCTAACACGGTCGCGAGGCATGAGCCGCAGACCGCCGCACAATGGGCAATGACTCTGCCTGCAGGTGAGGAGCGGGATGCTACGATGAAAAGCATCTACGAAAATTGGCCAAAGTCGGACGCAGCCGCGGCCGAGGTCTTCGCAAACGAACACAACATCGCACATTGACCGCCAAAATAGCCGGTTAGGGCGGACTTCCAGCGACTTATTTTTCCAACGCAAAAAGATCGTCGCTAACTGGCGCTTTTACCAGAATTTCGGGTGCTGCTAGCTTCTGCTCTTCGACTTCTTCGACTTCTTCGACTTCTGCCTCTGCGACGGGAGCGATGCTCACGGGTTCTAACGCCGCGGCCTGCTTATTGCTTTCCAAAAGACGCAGGACCTCCGCCTTCGCCGCAGCGACGCGTTCAGAATCGCCGACAGGGGCAGGGGAGGCGACGGGGCCGATCTTCTTTGAGGTCAACGACGGGCGGGATGGATCACTCAATTCAGCGAGCTGGGCCTGTGCTTTTTCGAGGGCCTCTTGGGCGGCGGCTTCCCGCTTCCTCACTTCACCGGCGAAGCGGCTGCTCACGGCGACGGACTCGCGCAAGCGCTCAATTTCCGCGTGGAGTTCGGTTGTGTTATCAGGACGCCCTTCGACGATGGCGAGCTGTTGGCGGGCTTTGGAGAGCTCGTTTTCAAGGGCGAAACTGCGGTCCTTCTGCACTTTGTCCGCATCGTTGGCGCGGCTGTTAAGATTTTTGATCGTATCCAATGCCTTTTTCAAATCGGTCTCCAGAGCAGAAATGCGCGTCGCTCCACTCTCAAGAGATTTGCGTGCAGCGTCCAATTCGGCGTTCGTTTTCTCGAAGCTAGCAGTGGGAACCGCAGAGGCTTTCAGGGCGTCGTGCTCGGACTTGAGAGTTTTAAGCGAGCTCTTGGATTTCTCTAAAGCGGACTCGAGACTTTTCAAACGATCGCGACCCGGCGCGTTGTTAGGGGTCGCTTTGGCTGGTGCAGGTTTGGTAAATGCTCCACGCAGAGACCAGCCGGCTAGACCGCAGACACCGGCGATAATGGCGACCTGAGGAAGCAGGTTAGAGAGCTGAGAGAGGGTGGTGGTAGTTTCGGCTAACATGTTAGGTTGGGCTAGAGTTTGTTAAATTTCGTATTCAATTCCGGGCTGGGGAACGATGATTTCGGTGCCCGGCAGGCGGCGCAAAATTTCTTGGCGGAACCACTCGACGGCACCATCGTCACCATGGACGAGAAACACTTTGGCGGGCGCGACCTCGACAATGTAGTCCGCAATCGCATCCCGCGTGGAATGGCCACTGAAGTCGAAAATCCGCGTCTCACAATTCAACTTCACCGGCGGATACGCAGGATCGAGCACGATGGAATCTCCCGGCTGCGCCGTACGGATTTTACCGCCCGGCGTTTCCGGATCTGCATAGCCGACGAAAAATAGGCCGTGCTTGGCGTTTTCTAACACCCCTTGGCGGGCGAAGTTGTTCGACACGGTTTTCTCCGACATCATGCCGCTAGAAAGCGCGTAAATGCAGCCGGGGTGAAACGGGATCGGGCCCTTGCGTTTTTTGCTGCCAGCCTCGAGCTCCATGTCTTTGAGGAAACGAAAACCGGCTAGATGGCGGCGCGATGAATCGGTGAAACGGTCGTAAACATGGGTCATCTTCGTGCTCAGCCCGCCGATATAAACCGGAGTCTTCTTCGGGATCAGCCCGTCCTGTTTGAAGCGATGCAACATCGCGAGCACCTCCTGGGTTTTTCCCATCGCGAACACCGGAATCAGCACCGACCCCTTGCGCGCGATCACCCCGGCAATGGCCTCGGCCAGCGCGTTTTCCTCATCCTGCCTATTATAGGTGGAAATACGCTCCTGCTCGCCGCGGGTGGTTTCCACGATCAAAGCATCCACGGTTTCGGTCGGAAAAAGTGCGCCTTTTTGAATCGTGCTGTGCTCAAAATTCACATCGCCCGTGTAAAAAATCCGTTTTCCCTCGGCTTCGATGGTCACCCCGACGGACCCTAAAATGTGGCCTGCATCGTGAAAAGTCGCCCGCACGGTGCCGCCATGATCGAGATCGAATGGCTTCTCAATTCCTCGCAACTCGAAGCATTCCTCGATGTCATCCAACTCGCGATGTTCGAATAACGGATACTCAGCGATGCCATGCTCCACCCGCTTCGACTGCATGACATTCACCGAATTGTGCAGCATCGCCGTGGCCAACTCGGAAGTCTCCGGCGACATGAAAACCCTTGCCTGTGGCTGATTCTGGAGGAAAACGGGTAGAGTTCCCACGTGGTCGAGGTGAGAGTGCGTGATGATAATTGAGTCCGCCGTCCCCGATTCGAGATACTCATAATGCGGGATTGCCTCCGAGCCTTCGTGTTTCGGATGCATGCCAGCGTCCAGCACGATCTTGGCGGACTTGGTCTTAAGCAGATAGGAATTTGCACCGATTCCGGCGTGGCGACAGAGACTTTTAAATATCATGATAAAGGCGAGGAGCGGGCGCACCATGGAGGCGAGCGGGGATTGTGTCAACCTAGGCACTTGATCAGGCGAATAGGAATACCCAGCGGAAAGATATGGGATGGACTCTTCTTTGCCGCTGCCCCTTGCTTTCCGGTATCGATTCCCACCCGCCACATTCTCCCCAGCTCGCCATCATCGGCGGCGGCCCAGCGGGTCTCCGTGCGGCGGAAGTGGCGGCACGGGCCGGCGTGCGGGTCACGCTTTTCGATGCAAAACCCTCCGTCGGCAGGAAATTTCTCGTCGCAGGAAAAGGCGGGCTGAACCTCACCCACGGCGAGCCATTAGAGAAATTTGCCTCCCGTTACAGCGGCCCGGATCAGCCGCCCGGAATATGGCCCGACCTCCTTTCCGACTTCGATCCCACCGCCCTGCGTCAATGGGCGGCCGACCTCGGCGTGGATACATTCCAAGCCACCAGCGGTCGAGTTTACCCGAAGGCCCTCAAAGCCGCGCCTTTACTCCGCCGCTGGATCGATCGGCTGCGTGGTCTCCGCGTGCGCTTTGAAATGAATCACCGCTGCGTCAGCTTGGTGCCCGGGCCGCCCTATCAGCTTGGATTTGAAAACGGTGCCACTGCTACTGCGGATGCCGTTATTTTCGCCCTCGGCGGCGGCTCATGGGCAAAAACCGGCTCCGATGGCGCATGGCAAACTCTTTTCGAAAAACTCGGCATCGCCCAAAACCCGCTCGCCCCGGCGAACTGTGGCTGGGAGCACGCATGGTCGCCGGAAATCCTCGCCGCAGCCGAGGGCAAGCCGCTGAAAAATCTCCTCGTCAGCGCATGCGGGACCACCGCCATCGGCGAGCTGATGCTCACCCGTTACGGCCTCGAAGGCGGCGCGATCTATCAACTCGGCGCCATCCTCCGCACCATGCCGGAGCCCACCATCGCCATCGACTTCAAACCGACCTTCAGCCACTCAGAGCTGTTAGTAAAAATGCAGTCGGTAAAACGGGGTTTCCTCGACGAAGCCCGCACCCGTTGGAAACTCAGCGATCCCGCCCACGCCATTCTCTCACCGAAATTTTTCACCGACGCCGATTCCCTCGCCCGCGAAGTGAAACACTGCGTCATCCCTCTCACGAAACCCCGCCCGCTCGACGAAGCCATCTCCTCCGCCGGCGGAATCTGTTGGAGCGAAACCGACGCCTCGCTCATGTTGAAAAAACTCCCTGGCGTTTTCATCGCCGGAGAAATGATCGACTGGGAAGCCCCCACCGGCGGCTACCTGATGCAAGGCTGCTTCGCCACCGCCACCCGCGCGGCGACCTCCGCAGTCCGCTGGCTCTCTGATCTCTCCTGATGCCAAATGCGGCGTTTACTCGGGCGTTGCCGCTTCTATTCTTTCCCGATGAGCGACCTCACGAATTGCGCTGAATCCCTCGGCATCGGAAAAATCGAGCGACACATTTTCCTATGCGCCGATCTGACGGAGCCGAAGTGTTGTGCAAAAGAAGTCGGGCTCGCCTCGTGGGAGTTTCTCAAACACCGCCTGAAGGAACTCGGCCTAGCAGGTAGTAAAAATTCAAAAATCTATCGAACCAAAGCCAACTGCCTACGCGTCTGCCTGCGTGGCCCGGTAGCCGTCGTCTATCCGGAAGGCGTCTGGTATCACTCTTGCACGCCAGAGGTGCTAGAGAGGATCATCCAAGAACACCTCATCGGCGGGAAAGTGGTCACGGAGTTTGCCTTCGCGGAGAATCCTCTCGGCGAAGGCAAGCAAGGAATATCTGACGTGTCTTTGGGCTAGGCCGCAAGAACGTGATCATTTGATATCATGAGTGAATTCATTCCCGCGCCACCACCGTATCATACAGGCCGTAGCTTCTCAGACCTTTGTGGCTCTCAAGGCCGGTGTAGCGGAGTGATGCGTCTTCGTAGCGGCGGAAGGCAAACACCGCTTGGTTCATCTGCTCGGTGTTGAAGACCTTGAGCCGCACCAACAGATGAAAATCTTTCACCGTTAGACCCGTGACCGTCTCGAACAGCTCCGGCTCGATCTTGGTGATCACGTCTTGCAAGGTGTTCTCCCGGAAATCGGTGAGATACATGAAGGCCGGGATGCGGGTGGCGAACTTGATCAGCTTTTCCTGCACCAGCTTGCGCTTGGATTTGAACTCCCTCTCCTCGTCGCTGAGTTCCTTCTTCTCCTTCTTCGTCAGCTCCTTTTCTTTGGCCTTCTTTTTGAGATCCTTGATCTTCTCGCTTTTGTTGATGATCGTCTCAATCACGTTGTCGCCAAGGGCACGCCATCCTTCGATGCGCTCGACGGCGGCCATGGCCTCCGGGTTGTCCATGATGCGGCGGAGGGTGTCGTTGTCCACGTTCACGAGTAGGGCACTCTCCCACTTGCGGGCGAGCAAGGTGGCTGAAGTTCCGGCCATCGCGATGTCTAAGATGCCGCCTGCGTCGATCTGCGTCATGTTCGCGCCGTCGTAAGCGAGCACGGGCAGGAAGGAGACGAGGTCTCTCACAGCATTCTCCGGGTTCGACTCATTCGGCGAAAGTCCGATGCCATATTCCGAAAGCTGCCGCAACGCGCGGGTGGGCGCGAAGTCGAAAACGAAGCACACCGGCTTCAGGATTTCCTCCTCGTTCGGGTTGTCGCCGTTCGGATTCTTGATCGACCAAGGCGATTGCACTCGGAACGCCGCCTGGAAGTATGTTTCCGGCGAGCTCAGGTTGCGCAGCATGAGAATGGACGACCACTGCGGCACGGTGACGCCGGTGGTGAGCTTGCCGCAGGAGAGCGTGATGGTCTTGGAATCAAAACCGCTGCCGATGGCCTTGCGCACGGGCGGCAGAGCTTCCAAGCCGATGCCTGCCGTGGTGCCTGCGGCGACGATCACCTGATAGTCATGCCAGAAAACATTCTGCTTTTCGGATAGCAGATTCGTCAAACTCCCCACCACTCGCGATGGCCAGCAATTCCTCAGGCATCTGGTAGGTGAGCAGACGCATTTGTGGCAATGCGCCGTAGGGATTGCGCTTGGCGGGATGTTTCCGTGAAAACTCGGCCTTGGCGCGTTGCTCGTCGGTGTAGGTCCAGTTGAAAATCTGCTCCTCGATGAATTCGCCCGTCGCCAGTGCTTTGAACGGCGTGCCGGAAAGATAGAGATAGGCCTTGGTGGTGATCGGCAGGAAATCGGTCTCCTTCTCGGAAAACACGCTTAAATCTTCGTTCACACCTTCCAACCCGGCGGCGTATTCCAGCTTGGCCTCTTTCTTGGCGACTGCGTCATCCTCACCCTCAAACAATTCCTTCGCCGTCTCGCGCCACGCACCGAAGTGATATTCATCGAACACGACCAAATCCCAGTTCATTGTGTGCAGCCATTCGTTTCTGGCTTTGATATTTCCTGCGGTGTCGCTGCCTAACAAATCTTGGAAGGAACCAAAATACACGAGCGGCTTCTTGGGATTGGCCTTGGAGGGATCGCCGCCAGAACTGCGGGAGAGGTATTGCCAGCCATTAAAATCCACATGCGATTCCAAATCGGTCTGCCACGCATCCTCGACAGCGGGCTTGAAGGTGAGCACCAGCACGCGCTTCGCACCGAGCTTTTTGGCAAGCTGATAGGCGGTAAAGGTCTTGCCGAAGCGCATCTTTGCGTTCCAAAGAAAACGCGGCACGGCTTTTTTGTTTTCCGACCAGATCGAGCGGAAATAGCCAAAGGTCTTTTCCACCGCATCGACCTGTTCCTGCCGCATCGGAAAAGTCTCATGGTGGCTACCAGCGAATTTCTGACCACTGCGCAACTCCGCCAGCACGGTCATCACATCCGCCACCTTGCAGCGCATCCATTCCAGTTCGTCATTCTCAAAACCTTTCCTAACAAGCTCCGCGCGAACATCGTGGTCGCTGAAAATCGTGCCGTCATCGCGCTCGGCGGACTCGTCCAGTTCGATGGTGTAGTTCTTGATCTTCGCGGTCTTGAGTTGTTCGGCGATGCGCTTCTTCACATCGCGTGTCGTCTGGCCAACCTTGAGCAGGCCCGCGTGCGCCTTGTCCGCGATGGAGTAGGCGTAGATGCGTGGATGCGCCTCCGGCTTCGGCGTGAGGATTTGGTCGATGGTGGGTTTATTCATCGGCTTGTTCCTCCTTCCCTTTTTCCAGTGCCACGAAGGTATCAAAATCACTTTGGAACAGTCTGTCCTGAATCACGCGGTATTTTTCAAACTCACCTTCGGCGTATTCTTTCGCGATTTCAGCGGTGATGCGTCCGGCGTCTTTCAGCACCTCCCGCTCATCTGCCTCAAGAAAAATGTCCAGCCTCTTGGCCCAGTCTTCCATCGTCATGGGAACGCGGCGTTTGGCACGGCTTTCTGCCAGTTCGAGGTAGGCGTTCACGATGCGCCCCAAGTCTTCGAGTTCCGTCTCGGTCAGGTAGTTTTTTGCCACCACCACATCACTTTTGAGAATTTTCCCGACAGGAGCCTTGGCCCAGCTCGTTAGCCCCATGCGTTCCTTCGTGTGGTCTGCGCGCTTGACGATCAACTCCGCAGCGGTGTGGCCGTGGACGGCATAGTGCATTTTATTCTGCACTTTGGCAAAGAACTCTTGGGTGACCGCTGCCGCCGGATTGTAATCCATGGCTGTGGCATAGATGTCGGCGATCTTTTGGTAAAAGCGCCGCTCAGACAGGCGGATCTCCCGGATCTCCTCCAGAAGGCGCTCAAAATAGTCCTCGCCGAGGAATGCACCATTCTCCATGCGCTTGCGATCCATCACATAGCCGCGCAGCGTGTAGTCACGCAGCACACCTGTGGCCCACACCCGGAATGCCGTGGCCCGCTTGGAATTTACGCGATACCCCACTGCGATGATCGCATCTAGGTTGTAGTGCTTGATCCGGTAGTTCTTGCCGTCGGCGGCAGTTGCTAAGAAAACCTTAGCAACTGAATCTTCCGCCAGTTCCTCCCCAGCGAAGATATTCTTAAGGTGCATCAGCACATTTTCCGGCGTTGTCTCAAAAAGCTGGCCGATGCTTTTTTGCGATAGCCAAATGGTGCCGTCCTGCACCCGCACTTCCACTCCGTCGCCGCCCGTTTGGTAGGCAAAGGTGAGAAACTCCGCCGCGCTGTTGCGGATACGCACGCTGTTTGGTGATTTTTTTTTCGGCATGGCGTATTCAGATCTAGGGCTTCGGCGTGAGGATTTCTGCGATGGTCGGCTTAGTCATCGGCCTGTTCCTCCGAATTCGATTCTATCATAAATAGTCCCTAAGGGACGACCTATGCCAGCCCAGGGCAACGCCCTGGGTTCAATGGCGGTTATCCATTCCAGCCCTGAAAGGGCGACCCAATGACGGTGACGATTAGGCCGCCCTTTCAGGGCTTGATGCGGACGGCGGGTTAACCCAGGGCGTTGCCCTGGGCTGGCGTAGGCTGCGCCTTTGGCGCGAAGACCCGCGTGCGCGTTGTCCGCGATGTCGTTGGCGTAGAGGCGCGGGCGGGCTTCCGGCTTCGGCGTGAGGATTTCTGCGATGGTTTTACTCATTGGCGCTGGCCCTCGGACGGATGCTGGCTTCGATGTGGACAATGTCGGCCTTGCTTAATCTGTATTGCTTGTAAAGCGCCTCGTCCGTCCAGACGCGATCCCAAGTCTGTTGCGGAATCCATGTATATGTCGCGCGAGTTGCGTGCTGGGTGATCTTTCGTAGCGATACCAGAAAGCGAAAGAAGCGAGTGTTGAGATAGCTTTGCAGGCTTTCAGCCTGCTTCTTTGAAGCCAC
>JAYVNE010000191.1:0-10614 GCA_043758615.1 Akkermansiaceae bacterium | reverse complement strand
CAGTTGTTATGAAGTGAATAAATAGGGTCAGAGTAAATAAATTGACATCATCGACGGGGTCAGTGCCAAATAACAGACATTTAATGGGGTCGTAGCTCACGGATTAACATCAAGTGTCACGTAGTACATTACCAAATTCCTGCCCAGAGCTGCGGCGGCTTTCCGAATCGGACCCCCAGTCACTAACCACTCGAATTTTTGTTAATCCGTGAGCTACGACCCTATTTACCAAAAAGACTCCCACCGCCAATTCAAACATCCAAACCTAGCCGGAATCACCACTTTCACGGGAGCCGAGGAAGACGCCGCCAAATCCTACCAGGAACGCCAGATCGCCGAAGTCATTGCCAAATCCGAGCCGAAGGACTAGCTTCAGGCCATAAAACCAACAGACTCCTACCTCCGCTTCGTGAAATGGTCTGACGAAGACAAGTGCTACATCGGCTACCGCCCCGACCTTTATACCGTCGTCCGAGACGAAATCGACCACCGCCACGCCAAAGGCTAGACCCTCCCAACGCCCTCAGTCCGCGCCACTCGCGATCTTAATTTCGCTGTGGCATGATTACACCTTACCTCATCGATGATAACTCTAGCCACTGCTGCCCCTCCCTGTCTCACGCCCCGCCTCTGGAAACAGGCGTTTTGGAATCGTGTCCCCGCCGTGATCATCGGTTGGGCAGCATTTTCAGAAATCGCCACAGGCGCATCCACCGTGCAATCGTTCTCGGCTGCCACCAATGATCGTTTTGCCAACAACGCTGCTTTCGTCGGAACCGGCTTCGATTTCTCCGGCGTGGGCCGTGACAGCGCAGGGAAATGGGGCGTGATGCTTAGCCCCTCCGTTTTCCTATCGGCAAATCACGCGGCCCCGAGCGGCTCGCTGATTTTTTATCCCGGTAACGATCCTGCGGCCACACCCACCATAATTTCTATCAGCGCTGGCCAGCAAATCGGCGTTAGCGATTTTTACATCGGCACGCTTTCCAGCCCCATCCCCTCCTACATCACCAGTTACAGTTATCTGGGCATCCCGCTCACAGATGCAACGTTTGGCTTTAGCGTCTTGGCGAACCTGCCCGTTTTTATGGGTGGGATTTCTCCCTCGGGAATTACCTACGGAAGCGCCTCGAGAAATCAGGTGATCGGCACCAACCGGATCGAAGGATTCGCCGCGGGCGTCGGCGCGAACATCCCCGGAGCAAGCGACATCGTCTACACCGTGGGGAATCAATCGGGCGATTCCTTCTTTGGTTACAACCACACCACGTATGAGACCCAGCTAAACGGCGGCGACTCCGGCAGTCCGCTGTTAGCCTTTTCCGGGTCTAACCTGATCGTCGTCGGTACCGCCCTTGGCATTGGCACAGGCGATATTGATGGGGGTCCGGGAGTCGCATCCCGTGGCTATTCCGCCTACACCTACACGGGAAACTACACTTCCGCAATCAGCAGCTACATCTCAGCCGTCCCGGAGCCTGCGGTTTCTATTTTCCCCGCCATTTTCGCCTTCGGCATGTGCTATCGCGAGCGCTGGCTCAAGAAAAGTCGATAGATGAACAGGGTCAGTCCTGAATGGCGCTAACTTAAGGGGCATTTGGGATGATTTCATCAACGGGTTTCTTGTAGCGGGAGCGATGGCTGATCTCGATCATTTGATGCCGTGGCACGTTGAGTAGTTGGTGTGGCTTTGGCCTTCGTTTCACTGCCCTGGGTTCTCGTCGGAATGGCCTGCTGGGAACTCGATCTTCAGCGATCAGTTCGGTCAGGTCCGTCACCAACCGCTTGCGAAGTCTGGCTGAGGGCGCGTTGAGCACGATGGGCAGCCAGTGATTGAGTCTGTCTATGGTGCCCTTGAAGCTAGCGGATTCCGCACCGGCAGATTTGCCGTGGTTCATCAGAGCGCGTAGGAGATTGTAGGCGATGATGTGGGCAAGGAGTTCGCGCCGGATCATCGCCGGACTGAGCGTTTTGAGAACCGCCATTCCAAGCACGGTTTTCAAATCGTCGATGAACAGCTCAACTTTCCAGCAATCCAACGGCAAGCAAATCTCCGAACAGATCCTTGGCCTGACGCAGACAAAGCGAGCTGAGATCAACGGCCTTGCGCCGCATTGCAATACCGGGCCGGACGGGCCTCCTGCCATAAAGTTTTCGGTGCCAGCCTGAAAACATCGGTGTAACGGAAGTCATTGATGCTCAATGAGCAGAAGTTATTCCATACTGCGAATAATCTAACGATATTTTATCCCAAATGACCCTTAAGTTAGCGCCATTCAGGACTGACCCCGCTCACTGACCCCGTTCACCGTTCATTCTGCGGCTGGATTCCATACAGAAACACTTTCACCACCACCCGGTTCTCGTCCTTTGCCTTCGCCATGCCCGGAGCTTGTGAACGCTGCGCGGGAAAAATCAAATGGCAATTCGTTCTCTTTTCGGGCGGATGCTTCAAGGAACTGAAACCTTGAGATGCATGAAACGCTGCGAACCCGGCGACGCGTTGTCGCGGATGACGGTCCAACCCGCCGGACTGCCGGGCGGGGTGACATCGGTGGTGGCGCCGGACGCCCAGATGATGAGATCGTTGCTGACTTCGACCTGATAGAGCAAGTCGGCCGCGGCGCGGGTGAAGCCGAGGCCTGCGTAGCCACCAAGCTGCAATTGGACGGGCAGACCGGTGGGGTCGGATGAGTTGGGATTCATGCCCAGCGCGTATTTGAGAAGATTTTCAACGCTGTCGCCCGCAGGAGCCGCGTGGTCACCGGCGATGGTGGAGGTATTGGCGTTGATTCCGAAGATGACGTGTTTCCAAACATCATACGGCTTCTCGTGGATCGCGATGACGGCACTGGACGGCGTGATCAACAGCGCTCCGTTAGTCGCGTTGGCCAGGGTGAGATCGATGGTCTCGTCTCCTTCGACAAGCGTGTCAGTTGAGACGGGAATGGTAATTGTTTTCGTGCCGACCTCGCCATCTTGCCAAGTCAGGATTCCACTGGCGGCCGTATAGTCGCTGCCCGCGCTGGCGGTGCCGTTGCTAGTGGAATAAGCCACACTCACCTGGCCCCACGAGCCGCCGGTCCGCGCGGCCGTTAGAATGACGTTGCCATCGCCTTCGGTGACATCCGCCGTGGCACTGATGAGGCTGATTTGCCCCGGCGTGGCGACCACGAGATCGCGCACCAGACCGGCCACTCCGATGCTGCCGAGCGAAACCGCGTGACCGGTGGCGGTGTCGATGGTGTAGAGGTTCGAGGCGATGTCGGTGGGCGCGTTGAGCACGGCGAAAGCGGTTCCACCTGGGGTGAAATCGAGTCCTGTTAGCCCTTCGGTGTCCTTGCCGAGCGGTCCGATGGTGGTGAGTTTTCCGCTGCTGGAATTCAACGGCGATCCACCGGACGAACCAACACGCACGAGATTGTCGAGCGTCTTGTCGATGGCAAACGCCGTGGCAGGCAGGCCGGGCGTGAAATCCGCGCCGACGATGCCGGGTGCCGCTCCGAAATGGGCATCGCCTGCCGCGTAGGCGAGCGCGGTGTCGTTGGCGATGATCACCCCGCTATCCGGGTTGATGCGGAGATTTTGCCCGGTGCTGCCGAAGACGTGGAGTTGATCGCTTGCGGGATCGAAGCCGAGATCGAACGAAGGGTGGTCGAGGCTGAACGAGGCGATCACGGTTAGAGCGCCGCTGGCAGGATTGAGCCGATAGAGCGTGGCGGAAACCGGGCCGGTCCCCGACACCGCGCCGATCACGTAAAGCTGTCCGGTGGAGCGGCGGAAAGCCAGTCCCCGCATGGTTTCCGGACTGTTGATGCCGGTGACCGCGACATTGCTGATGAGGGTGCCCGGTGTGCCACTGGTGAAACGAATGAGCGCCCCGCTGCCGGTGATTGCAATGATCGGTTGCGAGGGTGGGATGTCGTCGTCATTGATGGTTAGAGTGGCCTGGGTGATAGGCCCGTAGCCTGCTCCACCGCTGATGTTGCTAAGGGTGAGATTGATCGTTTCCTGAAGCTCGGTGATGGAGTCGTTCACGATGGGAACGGTGAAGGTGCGAGAGGTGGTATCACCGTTGAGCCAGGTGAATGGGTTGATTCCCGCCGTGAAGTCCGCCGGGGATGACGCGGTGCCGGAGGTGGAAGCACAAACCACGCTAACAGTCCCGGTGGAGCCTCCGGTGCGGGTCACCGTGATCGTGGCGCTTCCCCCGTTTTCCGCCACCGCGTAGCTGAGTGCGCTGAATGCCAATGTTCCTCCGACCGGCGGTGCTGGCGGAGTCCCGGAGCTTTCCACCGCGCCGAGATCGAGGGCCGAACCCATGATGGGACGCTGAATCGACGACTGCGGTGCAATATATTCTTCCAAGACCGGTGGGTCACCGGCAGCAAGAGAGGTGCTGGTATCGAGGATATTGGAACCGGTGAGCACATGATAGTCGCGCACCGCGGGATTCACGAAGCGCGGGTTGTTAGCGCCCGTGCCATCACCGGCGAGGAGGTTGTTTGTGCCGAGCAAGAGCCCTTCGTAGGCATGGCCGGGGGTTTCCTTTTGCCAGCCGGGGCTGATCCAATTCACGCCGAGCGTGATGTTGCCGCCGCCGTGGGTCGCGCCTCCCGTGCTGAATGTCATGGCCGTATAGATGCTGCTCTGGATCGACGTGTCGCCGTAGAAGATATTGTTCCGGCAATCGACCGTTTCATTGACCGTGGCGCTGCCGCTGTAAGTGGTGCTCGGCAGGAAGAACAGAGTGACCCGCGCGCAGTGGTTGACGATGGTATTGTTATAGAAATGCAGGACGCCGCGCTTCTGGGTGGTATAGCTGGTGGAGCCGTTATAGGCACCCCACCACATCATCGACATGGCGCTGGGGTAGCTCTCGATGGTAATGAGATTGCCATAGACGAAGCTGTCCTTGTAGTCGGGCATTGCATCGATAAATCCCGACCCTCCCTGAGGATCGAGCAGAGCAAAGACGTTCGATTCCTCCAGCATGTCGAACTCATTGTAACGGATGATCTGCCCCGACGAACGATCCTTGATGGCGACGCCGTGGCAGTTGGGCCGCAACTGGCCGAAGCGGTTGTATTGGTAGGTGACGCCCGCGCTTTCGATATAGCAATGATGCTCGTGAAAGCCGTTGCTGATGATGTGCGCCGGATTCGCGGGATCGACGGTATAAGGGAGCGAGTTATCGTGAAAATAGTTATGCTCGATGAGCAGCCGCGCGGAGCTTTGCGCGGAGCCGTTCTTGGAATTGGCAAAGATGCCGTTGCAGCAGTTGCTGATCTCGCAACCACGCACCGCGAGATCATGCGCCCACTCGATGTAGATGCCACATGCGAAGCCGTCCCATGGATGCTGCAGTCCGGCCTTGTCGGTGAGGGTGATGCTGTTGTCGCTGGTGTAAAGAACGTTGCGGATGTCGAGATTCTCGATGTCGATGAAGCTGATATGATCGACTCCATAGACGTAGCCCGTCTTGCGCGGACTGACGACAATGACTCCGATCTGCGAGAACAATGAAGCCCGCCAATCGGTCGTCGGATCCTCGACTGCGCCATTGCCATCAAGGATGGGCCGCGCTCCGGTGACCGGATCCGGCACGCCATGAATGACAATGTGTTGTGCCGCCGTGCCGGTCCGCGAGACCTGGATGATCTCGTGATAGCCGCCGGGCTTGGTGTGGATATTGACAATATCTCCCGGATTGAGAGTGGCCCACGGGACATCCCGCAGATTTGTTTTGGCGAGCGCCGGGCCGACATCGTAAACGGTGGCCGAAGCGGTCACGACCGTGGCCAGGAAGCCGAGCAAGACAGATAATGTTTTCAAGGGAAGGTGAAAGATTAATTGTTTCCGCCAGCGTCCGCTCCGCTAATGACGGTGGTTGTACAATTATAGAACGAGTTGTCTTTATATTTCCCACTGAAAATTCCGGTCGTGCAGTTTGAAATGGTATTGTTGATATAGAATGAACCTAACGCCCCGCTGATCCCTTGGCTGATGAATGGCGACACGGTCGCCGTGACGTCCCCGATGGTGCAGTTCTCCACCCTGATGCCACCGCTGTCGTGGATGGCGATGGGGGTGAGGCCCGAGGAGGTCTTGCCCATCTGACTGAATGCGCAGGAGCTGATCCGCGTTCCGGACGATGCGGTTGAGATATAAATTCCATATACGTAGCACCGGATGAAATTCACCCTTTCGATGGATTGGCTGATGTTGTTCGCAGTGGTCCCGAACATTCCGATTCCATAGCCCATGTTTGAGACCGTGCCATTCTTGACCGATATGTTGCCGGCGTTGACCGTGTGGATGCAATAGTTGCTGGATGCCTGATTAGCGGGGCCGGAGACTGTGAAACCGTTGAGATCAAGCGTGACGTCGCTCGCCGAGATCACGATGGCATTGCCGCTGGCGACGGTGATATTTCCTGTCAGATAGTAGGAGCCCGGCTGGCTGATCGTGATGTGTGGACCCGCGGCGGGAATTGCGGGAATTGCGGGACTTGCCGCGACGGGCGTGCGGGCCTCGATCTGATCGAGCGTTTTCATGATCGGCACGGCGGGGCCGCTGGCAGGAGGAAAATTACCTTGGGCGGAAGCGCAATCCGCGAGAAGGGGACAGGCAAAGGCGAGTAGTGGAAACAGGGAACGGTTCATGATTTTAAGGGTGGTGGAATTCACTATGGAAGCGGTGGAACGGCGACGACACGGAAAAAGCGGTTCGGGGCGGCAGGCACACGAATGAGCTGGGTCGCCGTTAGACCGGGAAGCGGAGTAAACGTTCCCGCCGACGAGTCGGTCCAGGCGCTAACAAGGTCGGTGTTGTGCTCGATCCGGTAGAGACGGGTGGGAGCGATGGTGAAGGTGAGCGTGGCTTGGGTGAAATTGTTGTGATAACTGTGCGCCGTGATGCGGAGGCATGAAAGCGGATCGTTGGGATCCGTGCCGGCGTTGTATTCCGCGAGGTCGGTCGAACCGTCGCCATCAGTGTCGGTGGTGGCATTGGCTTTGGACAGCGGACCAAAATGAAGTTTTTCCCACGGGTCCGGAATGCCGTCGCCATCGGCGTCGGGGCGGCTCAATGACGTGGTGAACAAGTCGCTCAGGGTGGTGTCGAGCGCGATCCAGCCAAGGTTGGCGGAGTAGGCGTGGCCGGAGAACTTGCCGGTTAGAAGGTCGAGCCGGGGCTGGCCCTGGGTTTGTCCGAACTGGATGAAGCCGATGTTAGGGGCGAAGGCGAACCCGGTCAGCAGGCCATCGGGCGACAGGTTCACCCCGTAGTCGGCATCCTCGCCGTTGGCATAGGTGTGGCCGTTGCCGGGATGGCCACTGCCGAAGTCGATATAACCGAAGTTCGCGGCGTAGGCATACCCTGCCAGAAAGGTGTCAGTCACGCGGATGCCGTCGGCCGCGCTTGGCCGGAGATCGATCCAACCGGCATTGGCCGAGCACGCGAAGCGATCCGTAACGCTGATCGTGGACTGCGCGGAGGCCGACGCCAACGCGACTAGCAGGAGCGGGATGATTCGGGTTGATAGAGTGACTGGCATGGGCGATGGCTTGTGAATTCCGGGGGGAGTTCGGGGAGGAAATGGTGAGGTGTTTGCAAGCCGAAGCTATCAGCCGCGGGCCACTTGCCAATGGCACCAAAGAGTTATTGGGCGGATCGCGGTTTCATGATGGAATGAGGCGCATTGAAATTGATCAACCTTCAATCCCGCGAGCCGTTGCTGGTCGCGCTGCTGGTCTTCCTGGTGGCGTTGGCACCACTTGGCTGGTTGTTCGCCCGGCTGCGACACGATGCGGAGCGGCGCGATCTGGAGCGACTAACCGAACTCGCGGCCGCCACCCGCAAGGCGTTGTGGAGCGACGGACTGAAGCACCAACACCTGATGCAAACCTGGCGCGGCCGGGTCGCCGAGGCCGCCATGCCGCTGGATGCCGCGGCGTGGGAGCGCGTGTTCGAAGGCCCGGAAAGCCTGCGGCTGGGCCGTTTCCGCACCGCGGGATACGCGCGGTGGGAGGACGGAAACCGGTTGATCGTCCGGTTTTGCAAGAGCCATGAAGCGGCCGAGGAAATCGCGATCGGCACCGACCTCGCCGCCATCCCGGCGGTCCGGGCCGCCCTGGAGAAGGAGAAGGCGGAAATGCGAGGGCAGGTTATTTCCGCTGGACCCTTCGATCTAACTGGCATCGGCGTCCGGACGCTTGAACTCACCAGCTTGCCGGCCGGCCGCGACGAGCGGGGTGTTATTTTTACCAGCCTGATCACCACGGATTTTCTAACACCAACACTCACCGTTTGGACGAGGACCGGCACCCGTGGAGGCGTGAACAACGGATTCGTTCAGAACGACAGCCTGCCCGGCGTCAGCGAAGAACTGGTGTGGATCGAGACGATCCCTCCGGGCGGGCGGGTGCCCGGCGGAAATCTACCTGAAGTCCATTGGAACGGCGGCATGGGAGGCCTGCATCTGGTGTTTCATCCCGGTCCGAAATTCGCCCGCGACTCGCTCGCCGACGAGGCTTGGATTGTCCTCGGTAGCGGTGGCATCGTCGCCCTGTTGCTTGCCGCGCTCGCCTGGACACAGGCGCGGCAGCGCGGCGTGCTGCGCGACCAGGTGCGAAGCCAGACCGCCGAACTGCGCGAGGCGAATGTCACGCTCGGCCAATACAAGGCGATCGTCGAAACCACCAGCGATCTTGTGGGTCTGTGCGACATGGACGGCACACCGATCTTCATGAACCGGGCGGGGCGGTCGTTGTTAGGAATCCGGGCCGACGAGCCGCTAGAGGCATTTCCCTTCAGCCGGATCCACTCGCCGGAGACTCTCGAACTGTTCGCGAGCGAAGGCATTCCCCATGCCATGGCGCATGGTTCGTGGTGCGCGGAAGTCAACATGCGGGATCGCGATGGACATGAAATTCCGGTGGCGTTTGAGGGCGTCGTCATCAAATCGTCCGATGGCGGTTCGTTCAACCTCGGCTGCATCGCACGCGACATCACCGCCAGCCGTCAGCTCGACTTGCAACTGCGTGCGGCCCTCGACAACGAGCGCGAACTCGTGCGGTTGAAATCCCAATTCGTCAACACCGTCTCCCACGAATTCCGCACGCCGTTAGGTGTCATCCTGTCCTCGACCGACATCCTCACCCATTACCTCGACCGCCTGTCAGACGGGAGTCGCAAGGAGCATCTGGCGGATATTTTCCAGTCGTGCAAACACATGACGCGGATGCTCGAACAAGTGCTCGTGCTCGGCAGCATCGAGGCGGGAAATGCTTCGTTCAACCGCCAGCAGTTAGACCTCGCCGCGTTGCTCTCGCGGATCGCCGACGAAAGTTCGTCCGCCAGCCAGGGCGGCCCGATTGACCTGGACCTCGCCCACGACCTCGCCAGGGCCAGTGGCGACGAAGCCTTGTTGCGCCATATTTTCCTCAACCTGCTATCCAACGCGCGGAAATATTCCGGCCCGGACACATCGGTCGAATTCACCGTGAGCAGGGACGGCGGCGACGCGGTTTTCAGCTTGCGCGATCAGGGCATCGGCATCCCGGCCAAGGACTTGCCGCACCTGTTTGAATCCTTCTCGCGCGGCTCCAACGTCGAGGACGCACCAGGCACCGGCCTCGGCCTGTCGATCGTCCAGCGCTGCGTCGATTTGCACGCGGGCACGCTTGCGTTGGAGAGCGAGGAGGGCCGCGGCACTCTCGTCACCGTCCGCCTGCCGCTCTTCATCCCCGTGTCATGAAAAAAATCCTCGTCATCGAAGACCACGCGCTGATGCGCCGTAACGTCGTCACCATTCTAACCATGGAAGGCTACGCCGCGATCTCCGCCGCCAACGGCCGCGACGGCCTCGCGCTCGCCCGCAGCGAACTGCCCGACCTCATTCTCTGCGACATCCTGATGCCCGAGCTCGACGGTCATGAAGTCCTGCGCGCCCTCCGATCCGACCCCGCCACCGCCGCGATCCCCTTTGTTTTTCTAACCGCCAAGGACGAGAAGTCCGACCAGCGCGCCGGCATGAACCTCGGGGCCGACGACTACCTCACCAAGCCTGTTAGCCGCGACGAGCTGATCGCGGCCTTGAGCGCGAGGTTCACCCGCAAGAACCAGCAGCGCTTGAATTTCGATGCCCTCGTCGCCAACCCGGTGCCGTTGTTAGCCCTTGGGGTCAGCAGCCGCGAGGCCGAAGTCCTGTTATGGATCGCCCAGGGCAAGACCAACGAAGACATCGCGAACCTGCTGGGCCTCAGCGTGCAAACCGTGAAGAAGCACGTCAGTGCCATCCTCGTCGCCCTCGGCGTGGAAAACCGCAGCAGCGCGGCCGTCCGTGCGCTGGAGGCGCTGGCGGATGCTCGTTAATTCCAATGGCGCTTCCGCCGAAACAGCAAACCGGCGCAGCCGATGGCGATCAGGCAGCCGCTCGTGGGTTCCGGCACTTCCAGCGAAATGGCGAATGCCGTCCAGTCCAGATGGTTCCCCGTCGCCAGATGCGTGGCGGGATCGGTGTGGAAAACTTTCATGTCGGCAGGAGCCAGAGTTCACGCAGGCGGGCTAGGGAATCGCTCCACGGAGCCTGTTGATAAAGTCGCACGCGGA
>JAYVNE010000190.1:0-28891 GCA_043758615.1 Akkermansiaceae bacterium | reverse complement strand
ATCTGAAATCGCGAGTCCACGCGTAAGGCAGTGATGGATTTTCACCGCGAGTATCTCACAAACCCGGCGGCGGAGGGCTTGCGACCCGGATTCTGCGGGTAAAGAAGTCGATTGCGACTTTTGCTGGCGCACCTGAAACTCCGCTGCAAGACTCTGCGGCACATG
Organism: Akkermansiaceae bacterium; assembly: GCA_043758615.1. Taxonomy (GTDB): domain Bacteria; phylum Verrucomicrobiota; class Verrucomicrobiia; order Verrucomicrobiales; family Akkermansiaceae; genus Luteolibacter. Next base: position 28,726 of record JAYVNE010000190.1, on the reverse strand, counting down.
GAAGTTCCCCACCTGCTCAACACTTGCTCGGCGATCATTGTCGCGGCGGGAAGCAGCCAGCGGATGGGTTTTGACAAGCTCGCTGCGGACTTGGATGGCGTGCCGGTGCTGCGGAGGACGGTGGAGGCTTTTCTTGCTGCGGATTCCATCGAATCCGTGGTGGTGGTTTGCCCGGAGGAGCGTTGGAAACTGTTGGAGGGACTAGAGCCGAACAAACCCCTAACAAGGGTGAACGGAGGCAATGATCGGCAAGATTCCGTGGCTGCTGGCTTGGCGGAAATTTCTTCGAATTACGTGGCCGTGCACGACGGCGCCCGGCCACTTATTTCACCGGAAGATATCAATCGTTGCGTGGCTGCTGCAGCCATGCATCAGGCAGCGGCTCTGGCTCGACGCGTGTCCGAAACCTTGAAACGCGCTGACGATGAAGGCTTCTCTAACGAATCAGTTTCGCGGGAGAATTTGTGGTTGATGGAAACGCCGCAGATTTTTGGGATCGCACTGTTAAATGAAGCCTATTTGAACGTCGCTGCATTGGGAGTATCCGTCACCGATGAGGTTTCCGCACTTGAGACCATTGGCGTGAGGGTCAGGCTGGTAGAGTCCAAGTATCCCAATTTAAAAATCACCACCCCGGCGGATCTCGCACTGGCAAAGGCCTACCTAACTTAAGATGAGCAAGGCAATCTACGAATGGCGGCAAATCCCTAACGGGCCACGGCTCGCCGTGGCCACTGTGGCAGACTCGGAGTGCGCTGCGCTCTCGATTTACATTCCGGCGGGCAGCCGCGATGAGGCGGGCTTGCCCACGGGGCTTGCCCACTTCGTAGAACACATGGTCTTCAAAGGCACGGCACGGCGCAGTGCGCGTGATCTCAGCTTTGAAATCGAAAATGCAGGCGGACAAATCAACGCCTGCACCTCGGAAGACCAAACGGTTTACGAAGGGCGTGGCGAGGCAGATCTGATGCCAGTGCTAGCAGATGTGATTTCGGACATGGTCTGGAACGCGACGTTTCCCGAGGCGGAAATCGGGCTAGAGCGCGAGGTGATCGGCGAGGAGATCACGATGTATCGGGAGTCACCTGCGGATCACATCGGGGACTTGATCTCAAACGCGCTGTGGGGCGATCACTCACTGGGACAGCCGATTTCAGGCTCGGTGGAGTCGATCGCGGAAATTGATCGCGATGTCTTGTTAGCTTTCAGGAACCGTCATCATTTTCGCAAGGACGTCGTGATCGCCGCATCCGGCCCGTTCACGGTGGATGAGGTGATGTCTATGCTCCTACCCCATTTGCCGGGAGAATTCCACGAGACCGAGACAAGTGTTAGGTTTGATCGGGAAACTTCACCGGTGCGGGAAATCCGCGACGGACGGGAGACCGACCAGCTACAACTTGCGCTCGCTTGGCATACTCCGGGGCGGCATGCAGAATCGCGCCACGCCTTGCAGTTGCTGAGCACGATGTTAGGTGAAACGGCGAGCTCGCGCTTGTTTCTGGAGCTCCGCGAAGAACGCGGGCTTTGCTATCAGATCAGCAGCGACGTGACATTCTTCGATGAGACGGGGGCGTTTGAAATCAGCGCCGGACTGGACCCTGAATCGCGTGCGGAGGCGTTAGCCTGCATCTATCGGGAAATCGATGATCTCGTCGCACACGGCCCACGCGCCGGTGAGCTCGACCGAGCGAAACGTCTCACCATTGCGCAGAGTAAATTGGCTTTCGAATCAACGTCGTCACATGCGGCATGGGCGGGTGAAGGTGTGCTGGACTTCGGTTATATCCCCTCGCCTGCCGATTGGCGGGCCAGCGTGCTTGCGGTCACAGAGGCGGACGTGCAAGCCATCGCGAACGAAGTTTTCCTCGGCCAGAAACCCGCACTGGCGGAGATCGGCGCGGCGGATTAAGGATTTTCTAAGCGACGCAAGATACCGCTATCCATGATGCAATCGCCTCTCCCATGACCCACCCGTTTCATCCCTTCAGTCAGGAACATCTCATCACGGTGGTGATCGGTTTCGCAGCGGTGGCGGGGTTTGTGTTAGCGGGAAAGAAAGGAGAGGACAACCGCAAACGAGCGACGGCAGTGCTCGTGTTTCTCAATTTAAGCGCCTTCCCCTTGAGTATGTTAGCCTGGGCGACGGTGGACGCACCCAAATCTCTGGATAACTTTTTGCCCTTCCAACTATGCGATGTGGCCACGTTCACAGCAGGTTTTGCACTGCTCACCAAACGCCCGCTGCTGTGTGCCATGACGTATTTCTGGGGCCTCGCCGCAACGATGCAGGCACTCCTAACACCCGCGATCACCGTCGGATTTCCTGAAATGCCTTTCATCGTCTTTTTCGTGCAACATTTTGCGATCGTGGCAGCAGCATTCTATTTACCGATCGTCGAGGGCTGGCGACCTAGGCAACCGCTGTGGAAGGCACCCTTGGAAATTTACGGCTGGTCGGTGATCTATCTCATTTTTGCGATGACAGTGAATAAGCTGCTGCACACGAATTTTGCGTTTGCCTCACGCCCACCGGACAATCCGAGCCTCATCGACCATCTCGGCCCATGGCCTTGGTATCTTATTGCCATGCAAATTCTTGCGGTGATGCTTTTCTATCTGCTCGTCCTGCCCTTCATGAAACGAACGAAAAAATAAGCCGCACGATCCCACAGGGTGCCGTTTCCATCTTGAAATCGCCCCCTTGACCGGACGGAAAACCTCACCACCTTCCTGGGTGTTACGTCATATTTTATTGATCGGGGGGAATTCTGGAATCGGGCTTGCGACGGCGCGGCTACTGCAATCCCGTGGGGATTCGCTGGTTGCGGCAGCTCGCACTCCGCAAGCGCTGATGGAGTTAGGGATTCCGGTGCAAAGCTTTAATGCACTAACACCCAGTCCGCTGGAGCTTCCCCCCGTGATCGATGGCCTCGTTTATTTTCCGGGTAGCATCACGCTGAAGCCTTTCCATAGGCTGACCGCAGAGGATTTTCTCAATGACTATCGGATCAATTGTTTAGGCGCAGCCGCTGCCATCCAATCTGCATTGCCCTCACTGAAAGCGGCTGAATCTGCATCAATCGTGCTTTTCTCAACGGTGGCTGTTGCGCAGGGCCTGCCGTTTCACGCATCTATCGCCGCCGCAAAAGGTGCGGTCGAGGGATTGGCCATCGCACTCGCCGCTGAACTGGCACCTAAGATCCGAGTGAATACCATCGCACCTTCGCTTACTGATACGCCGCTCGCTAACAGTCTGCTAAACTCGGATGCGAAAAAAGAAGCCTCTGCGAAACGCCACCCGCTCCAACAGGTGGGAGATCCCGAGGACGTCGCGAGACTCGTGGCTTTTCTGCTATCCCCGGAATCGAAATTCATGACCGGCCAAGTCCTTCGGCCAGATGGGGGGCTGTCCTCCGTCCGGATGTTCTGATATCCCCACACTCTCATGGAAATCACCCTCGTTTATCCCCATCAGCTTTTTAAAAACCATCCCGCCATTGTCTTGGGGCGCGAAGTTTGGTTGATTGAGGATCCCTTATTTTTCGGCAATGACCCACACTGGCCAGCGGCGATGCACCCGCAAAAGCTCATGCTCCACCGAGCCTCGATGAAGGCTTATGCTGCTGAGTTAGAATCCTTGGGTCATCGCATCCACTATGTCGAGGTGCCTGCGGGGACTTCGACTGATAGTGTCTCACTGTTAGAAAAAAATCTTTCGCACGCACTGCAACAAATCCATCTCGCTGATCCCGCGGATGATGTCTTGATGAGGCGCATCACCCGATTCGCTCAAAGCCGGGCCATCCAAGTGTGCGTTCACCGATCACCCAATTTCCTCAGTTCACCCGACTTTCTCGAAACCCACTTGGCCTCGCGGAAAAAGCCTTTTATGGCGAAGTTCTACGAAGCCCAACGCAAGCGCCTGCACCTGCTCGTGAATGCGGATGATTCGCCCGTTGGCGGCAAGTGGTCGTTTGATACAGAGAACCGGGCGAAACTTCCTAAAAGTCATTTGCCACCGCGCGAGCCCCTTGCCCTTAGCAATGATTTTACTCGCGATGCAGGCACTTACATCAAACGAATCTTTCCTAACAACCCTGGATCGCTCGAACACTTTCGCTGGCCCGTCACTCGATCTGACGCGGAAGCATGGCTGGAGCAATTTTTGGATGAGCGCTTAGAAAACTTCGGCCTCTATGAAGATGCGATTTCCACCGACCACGCCTATATCTATCACTCTGCTATTACCCCGGCGCTCAACATCGGTCTGCTCGATCCACAGGATGTGATTGACCGCGTGATGGCACGATCAGGAAGAGTTCCGATGAATTCGCTGGAAGGTTTCATCCGCCAAGTGATCGGCTGGCGGGAGTTCATGCATGGAATCTATCAATTCCGTGGCACTGAGATCCGGAATGGTAATTTCTGGAATTTCGAACGCCCCCTACCGCGTTCGTTTTATGATGGGACGACCGGAATCCCACCTGTTGACCGCGTGATCCGCCAACTGCTGGAGGACGGTTATTGCCACCACATCGAGCGGCTGATGGTGCTGGGAAATTTCATGTTGCTCTGTCGGATCAAGCCGGATGATGTCTATCGGTGGTTCATGGAGCTGTTCGTGGATTCCTACGACTGGGTGATGGTGCCAAATGTTTATGGCATGTCTCAGTTTGCGGACGGTGGGACGTTTACGACTAAACCTTATATCTCAGGCTCTAACTATATTTTGAAAATGTCTAACGAGCCTAAGGGAGAATGGTGCAAAATATGGGACGGGCTTTTCTGGACCTTCATCGGCGATTACACCCCGTTTTTCCTGAAGAATCCGCGGCTTTCAATGATGGCGAGAAACTGGGAAAAACAGTCGCAGGAAAAAAAGGAGGCGCACCGCAACGCCGCGGATGAATTCCTGGCTGCGTTAAAATAGCCGATTGGAAAATCCATGCTCCGGCGATTTTTTATCAGCTCGCGAGATTTCCAAAATTCACAAAATTTTCCAGCGGCGAGCATTCCAATTGCCATCCGCCGAATCGCGGTAAGATTCCGCTTGAGAAAAAATGACCACCACCCACGAATCCCAAGCCATCGAAGTCGAAGTTCTGGAGATCGATGGCGCAGTCCCATTGGCAAAACCCCAATCTGCCCCGAATTCCCAAACGCGCCAACCCTGGCAAAATTGGCAGGGCCGCGTCCGCCAGCTCGACCGCCGCTGGTGGCCGCTATGGGTCATTCTCGGAGTGATCGCGGTGGCTCTGCTCCTGACCGTGGGTGTTTTTCTTGGAATTATTTTTCTAATTTTCAGCATCATCCGAGGATTCGTTCGCGCACTGATCGGCTGAATGGATCGCTGCATTGACAGCGCCCCCGTCCTCCCACCACCCTCCGCGCATGTCACTCTTTGCCAATAAAATCGCCGTCGTCACTGGAGGTGGCCGCGGAATCGGTCAGGAAATCGCCCGCGCGCTCGCTGCCGAAGGGGCCAAAGTTGCCGTCGTCAGTCGCAGTGCCTCGAGCTGTGGAAAAGCGGCGGAGGAAATCAACGCGATGTATCCCGGATCTGCGACTGCCTATGCGGTCGATGTGGCCGACCATGCCGCCGTGCAGGAGCTGGCAAAAAAAATCGGGGATGAACTAGGTGCGGTGAATATTCTAATCAACAATGCCGGGGTCACCCGCGATGGACTGCTGATGCGAATGAAAGAGGAGGATTGGGACACCGTGCTCGATACCAATTTGAAGGGTGCATTCAATACCGTGAAGGCGTTCATGCGCCCCTTAATGAAAGCCGAAGATCCGCGCATCATCAACATCGCTTCAGTCATCGGCCTGATCGGAAACGCGGGGCAAACGAACTACTCCGCCAGCAAGGCCGGGCTCATCGGTTTCACCAAAGCCGTCGCCCGCGAACTCGCCGGACGCAGTGTCACTTGCAATGCCGTGGCTCCGGGCTTTATTACTACCGACATGACTGACGACCTTCCACAAGCAGTCAAAGACGCAGTGATCGCAAAAATACCGTTAGCCACGTTTGGCGAAATCAAGGATATCGCAGCCACCGTCGTGTTTCTAGCAAGTCCCGCCGCCCGCTACATCACTGGCCAAGTGATCGCAGTGGATGGTGGAATGACGATGTGAGTCATTCACGTAAAATATCTAATTGAAAAGTTAATGCTCCAATCATTTTTTAACGCAGCGCGGTTTTGTTAGTATTTTATGTTTGAAGTTTAAATCATGATAGAACTCGTTTTATTACGGCATGGCAAAGCGGAGAACTTCAATACTGAGGGCGACTTCTCACGCAACCTTGTCGAAAAAGGCCGCGAACAGGCACGCCGGGCAGCACGAAATTTGAAAGGTGCCGGGTTGCTTCCCGATATTGTCCTCACCAGCCCGTTGATCCGCGCACGCCAGACGGCGGATGAGTTTTGTCTAGCAGCGGAAATTCCGGGAGCTGTGATCCAAGGATGGCTCGCGTCCGGCATGTCGCCCCAAACGGCGATGACTGAACTCGCGGCGTTCCGCGATTTCAAACGGATCGCGATCGTCGGCCACGAACCGGATTTCTCTCTGCTCGTCGAGTGGATCCTCGGAGTCACGGGCGGCGGCGTGGAATTCAAAAAAGGTGCCATTGCCTGCCTCAAAATCACGCCACCTCAGCGTTTTGGAAATCTCGTGTATCTCGTGCCCCCAAAGCTGGCCGGGGAAGTCGAGATGTAAGGTCTGATGGTGGAAGCCCGGATTTCAAAACGATCTGCGGTTTTGATTGCCAGCACGGCGGTCTCTCGAAAGAATTTCCCTGTGGAGGATCTCATTTACCCAGCATGAAAGTCGTTGCCATCGCCAATCAAAAAGGCGGCGTGGGAAAAACCACGACCGCTCTGAATCTATCCGCAGCCCTCGCCCTGCGCGGACAACGAGTGCTTCTGGTGGACCTTGATCCGCAGGCGAACTGCACCAGTGGCCTAGGCATCGAGCCGCCAGATGGCTGTAGCATGTATCCGGTGTTGTTAGGCGAAACGACGGTGTCACAGCAAATCATGCCGACGGGTCGTGACAATCTCTCGCTGATTCCTTCGGAAATGGACCTCGCCGGAGTGGAGATCGAGCTTGCCCGCAGCGATGACCACCTCACCCGCTTGAGAAACATCCTCCAAGGGCTAAAGCCGAATGATCTTTTCGAATATTGCATCTTGGACACCCCGCCCTCGCTCGGTGTTCTCATGACTTCCGCATTGGCCGCGGCCGATGAAATCCTGATTCCGCTCCAATGCGAGTGGTTTGGACTCGAAGGATTGGCAAAAATCGTGCATGTCATCGACCAAATCCGTGGCTCCGATGCAAATCCAGGCATCCGCCTCGAAGGGATCGCGATGACCATGTATGACGGTCGCACCTTGCTCTCGCGGCAGGTAGTGGAAGAAGTTTCAAAATACTTTCCCGACCAGATGTACCACACGATGATTCCCCGGACGATCCGCATCGGAGAAGCGCCGAGCCATGGAAAAAGCATTTTTGAGCATGATCCAAATGGGCTTGGGGCACAGGCTTATGGGGCCTTAGCAGACGAATTTCTGACTCGCCACGCCGTTTGCGGCCCCTTGCTCGCAGAGGCATGAAACAACTTGGCTGAATTCAGCAATCTACCGGCAATCGAAGGCGCTCCATCTATCAGTCTGAGTGACCTGGATCATCGGCGTTTAGAATCGTGAGGTGGATCGTCAGGAACACGGATTCTCGCTTGACCTTGAAGCGGCGAATGTTGACGTTTTCCTACTTCTTTCGAAGGTCAACAGGTTTTATTCCGCATGCCATAGAGGCACTTCTGTTAGAGCCTGTCATTTTCGAGCATTATAAATTTTCATTACTCTTTCATTTTCAACACAATCCATGTTTAAAAAGCTTTTCGGGAATTTTCTTTCCAATGACATCGGCATCGACTTAGGCACGGCAAATACCCTGATTAACGTCAAGGATCACGGCATCGTTCTGCGCGAGCCATCCGTCGTGGCCGTGAAAGCGGGCACCAATGAAGTCCTCGCAGTGGGTGATGATGCCAAACGCATGCTCGGCAGGACGCCAGGCAACATCATCGCGATTCGTCCATTGAAAGATGGCGTGATCGCGGATTTCGAGGTCACGGAGGCAATGCTCCGGCATTTCATCCGCAAGGTGAATAAGGGTCGCCGCTCAAATCCACGCGTGCTGATTGCGATTCCGTCTGGGATCACGGAGGTCGAGCGCCGCGCCGTTCGCGAATCTGCATTGCAGGCAGGAGCGCGCGAAGTTTACCTGATTGAAGAGCCAATGGCCGCCGCGATTGGGGTTGGGCTGCCGGTGCAGGAAGCCTCGGGAAATATGATTGTCGATATCGGCGGTGGCACCACGGAAGTCGCCCTTATTTCACTTTCCGGCATCGTTTATGCACGCAGCGTCCGCACCGCCGGTGATGAGCTGGATGAGGCAATCGTCCAATACATGAAGCGCGCCTACAATCTAATGATCGGCGAGCGCACCTCTGAGGAAATCAAGATTCGTCTGGGATCGGCTGCTCCACTTCCCAAAGAACTCACCATGGAAGTCAAGGGGCGCGACCTCGTGGCTGGCCTGCCGAAAACGATCACGATCACCTCACAGGAAATCCGCGAGGCCATGGCAGATCCTCTAAGCACGATTGTAGATGCCGTCCGCACCACTCTCGAACGCTGCCCACCGGAACTCGCTTCAGACCTCGTTGATCGCGGGATCGTGCTGGCAGGCGGCGGGGCCTTACTCAAAGGGCTGGACCGCCTCTTGCGCGAGGAAACCGGGCTACCCGTCCACATCGCCGAGGATCCCCTCAGCGCCGTGGCCGAAGGCACTGGAAAGGCACTTCAAGAGCTTCCACTCTTGAAACGGGTCGCTAGCATGGACCGCTAAGCGGACCTCAACTGATTCACTCCGGCCATGAAGCCGCTCAATCTAATCGCCCTGCTGCTCTTCCTCGGAGGCGTCGTTTGGACATTCACGCGGAGTGACCGCGCCGTGCGCGAAATTCAGGACTATTACTTTGCCTCCATGGCGCCGTTCTTGAAGTCGGGATCCGCCATGGAAACTCAAGCCCGCAGGTTCCTCGATGAAACGCACCACTCAAAAGAGTTGGAAGTTGAGTTAGAGACCACGCGTAACGAACTTGGTAAACTGCAAATCATCGAGTCGCGCTTCCGTGGGCTCGAAGCGGAGAATGAAACACTCAGGCATGCGCTGAATTTCAAAAAAGCGACTCACTTTGTAGTCGTCCCCGCGCAAGTCATCCGCCGACACCCTACGACTTGGTGGCAAACAGTGGACATCGACGCAGGCGAGGACAAGGGCATCGGCACCCAGTTAGCCGTTCTATCCAACGATGGACTGGTAGGAAAAATTGATCGTCCAGATAAAGGTAGATCATCCGTAATTCTACTAACCGATGAAAAATGCCAAGTATCCGCACGGGTTGAAGGCTCGCCTGAAGTCGGTATCCTCAGCGGCCAGCGTGGGCATTTTGTGGGGAACCCATTGCTGCGTCTAAAATTTCTATCAACCGAAGCATCGCTGCACCAAGGGCAGCGGGTCTTCACAACAGGCCGGGGAGGCATCTTCCAGCCTAACATTCTATTAGGAACCATCGAGTCCGTCGAAAAAGGCGCTTTGGATTCCGAAGCTCTCGTCCGACCATCGGTGAACTTCGCGGATCTCGGAACGGTTTTCGTCGTGCTTTCCGCCGATCCCAACCGCCCGTGATCCGATACTCGTTCATCACCATTTTACTCCTTCTTGCCTCGTTTGTGGTGCAACAGTTTTTACCTGCGTTCACCGGCCTTCATGATTCTCGGATTCTTCTGGTGCAGCTTGTTTTCCTTTGCTCTGCGGTCACCGTAGGGCAACCCACTATGTTACTCCTTGCCTTTATCGGCGGATTTCTTTGGGACGCACATTGTGTGTTAGGACCGCATGGCGGCGAAGCATCGGTTTACTCACAACAGGTTGAATCCATACGCTTCGGTTACTCGACGCTGCTTTTCGCCGCAATGGGTTTTCTGATGCAGGGGATTCAGCCGCTTTTCAAGCAAGGGAAATGGCACTTCTCCGCATTCCTATCAGGAGTCGCGATCTTTCTCTATTTGTCCGCCGAGTATGCCATTATCAACTTCGTTCGCGGTGAGTTTGTTCTATCAAAGTCCACCGTGTTGCAAATGGCTTTCACCTCCCTGCTGACCATGCTTTTTTCTCCGTTTGTTTTTTGGCTGCTTTTCCATATCGCAAGCGTCTGTGATCATTCAATTAACCCTGAAGCCGGACGAAAAACCCGCCGCCTTGCCTAGCTCACCATGGAACCCAGCTACCGGCTCCGACTCTATATTCTAACGGCTCTTGTGCTCGTTGGCTTCGGTGCGTTGCTTAACCGCTTGCACGAATTCCAGATCGTTCAACGGGAGAGGTTTCTTGAGCAGGTCCCGGGGAACCGCACCGTCACGGTTCGCGAGCCCGGCATCCGTGGCGAAATCACCGACCGCAACGGCATCACCCTCGCCCGTAACCTCCGAAACTACGAGGTCTCCTTCAACCTCGATGAAATACGCCAAGCCTATCTCTCACAACATGTCGAAGATCCCACGATCCAACGCCTAACAAAAGAAGATGGGCTCACGCGCAAACGCTCGGAGAAAGACATCGTCACGATTGTCAACGAAGGCACCATCGAACGATTGAGAAAGCTGGGGCTCGCGAAAAACTACAAAGCCGGCGACCTCCGCGCTCATTTTCTAACTCATGGAGGTCTTATTCCTTTCAGTTATCGAGCAGATCTAACTTACGGGGATTTCGCGCGTTTTGCAGAGCACAACTTGGATCTACCCGGAGTTTACTTGAGTATCCGCCCGCAGCGGCAGTATCCATTCGGAGCGCTTGCCAGCCATGTTCTTGGTTATATGAAGCAATGGGAAAAGGCGGACATCCCAGAGAGCGCCACGCGGAGGTTCAATCATTACATCGGAGACGATAAAGGAATCGCCGGAGTGGAGGCATCCATGGATGACATCCTCCAAGGCCCAGAAGGACAGAAGACCATTGTGAAGGATGAAAAGGGGCGCACCATTCGGATGTCCGATTATACCAAGCCCGGCATTGGCGCAAAGCTCCAACTCACCATTGATGCCCGCGCCCAATACTTGTTAGAGTATGCCTTGCGTTTCGCCGGGAGGGCCGCCGGAGTCGTCATGGATGTAAATACAGGTGAAGTTTTAGCCATGGCATCCGTCCCTGATTACAACCCAAATGATTTCATTCCCAGTATTTCTCAGAAACGCTGGGACGGCTATCGAGCAAATGCACAACTCGCGCCATTTACTAACCGTGCTATTTCCGAATTCACACCTGGGTCCACGATGAAAATTCCCACTGCCGTTGCCGGATGTCTAGCAGGCATGGGCTCACGCATCTACTCGTGCGATGGATATGTGACTTATGGGAATTCGAAGGTCGGCTGCTGGATTTGGAACATGCACAAAGGCAGCCATGGCTCGCAAAATCTATCGCAAGCGATTCAACATTCGTGTAATCCTTATTTCAACAAACTGGCTAACACAATCGGAGCGAAGGCCATGGTGGAAGGATGCCAGCTTGTTGGAATCGGCAAACGCACGGGCATCGAGCTCCCCAAAGAAGACGCGGGAATTCTCCCCGGCAGCAGGGCTTGGCGTGCGTCGAAACCGAACGAGCCGATGACACCCGCACTCACTGCTTTCCTTTCTATCGGTCAGGGAGATACCCTCGCCACCCCACTCCAGATCTGTGCAGTCGCCGCCGCAATTGCCAACGGTGGAAAATACTACAAACCGCGCATCGTCAAAAAGGCGGTCGGTGAAGACGGTGAACTCGTCATTGGCGATGTCCCGAAACTCGAAGTCGATCTTACCCAAGCAGGCGTCAAGCCAGCCGACATCGAACTTATCCGCAAAGGCATGCGGATGTCTGCCAATGAACCGGGTGGAACTTCTGGAAAAGTCAAACTGCCTAACATTGTCGTCGCTGCGAAAAGCGGGACTGCCCAGACGGTCGATAATGGTAAGAAATCTAATAACTCTTGGATCATGAGTTTCGCCCCTTATGACAAGCCGAAATACGCCATTTGCGTCCTCGTCCAAAACGGCGGTGCCGGTGGTGGCGTTTGCGGTCCACTTGTGAATCTCGTCTATCGAGGGCTTTTCGCACAAGATCGAGGTGTTAGACTCCCGCTCAAACCACAAATCGAAGTTCCAGGAAACACCAATCGTTTTGAAAAATCAATCGACATCCCCGCTGAAGCCATCGCTGCGGTGGAGGCGGGCGACACCACTCCGGCACCAGAAGCCATCGCCGCTGCCGCCGCATCGATTTCTCCAGCTGCTGGGGGAACCGACGACGGGGAAACCGGCGATGAGGTCGGCGACAACCTCCCTACCTCGGTTCAGCCTGCTCTCTCTGGCGTTACTCCCGCACCTACCATTACTCCAGAGGTAGATGCCGAGGGCTCAGTGATCCCGAAAGCTCTGCCCGTCCCAGAAAACTAACATTTTATTCAATACCGCTCTCACCCACTCACCATATTTTCCAACAACGACTCACTATCATGATCCAACATATTAAAAGGCTCCTCGGCATCGGCAAACCTGACCCCTCACGCGGCAACAGCATCGTCGTCAACGTCGAAAAACTCGAACGCCGCGTCGCACTTCTCGAAGACGGCGTACTCGAAGAATATACCGTCGAGCGCGAGGGTGATCAAAACATCGTCGGCGGTATTTTCAAAGGACGTGTCAAAAATATCGAGCCCGGACTCAAAGCGATGTTTGTCGATATCGGTCTCGATAAAAATGCCTTCCTCCACTTTTGGGATGCTATCCCCGCCGCCCTCGACGGCGGTTTGGAGGAAATTCAGCGCGAAGGCAGCAACCGGAAAAAGCAGCAGAAAAAGATCACTTCCAAGGACATCCCCGACATCTATCCGATTGGGTCGGAAATCGTGATCCAAGTTTCCAAAGGTCCGATTGGGACAAAGGGACCGCGTGTTACGACTAACATCTCACTTGCCGGACGCTACCTCGTGCTCATGCCCTTCACCGAACAATTCGGAATTTCCCGTAAAATCGAGGACCCCAAGGAACGCACCCGCCTGCGCAAAATTGTCCAAAACCTCTCCGTCCCAGAGGGGATGGGCATCATCATGCGCACCATCGCTCAAGGCACACGCGCCCGCCATTTTGTTCGCGATCTCGCCATGCTGCTAGAGCAGTGGGATGAAATCGAAGCCCGCCGTGCGAATAACCAAGCCCCCGTCTGTATCTTCCAAGAACCTGGCCTTATCGAGCGCACTGCCCGCGATTTCCTCACCGATGAAATCGACCAAGTGATGTGCGATGACGCAGAGACCACGGAAATGATCCGCAACATCGCGGGGAAAATTTCTCGTCGTGCGAAACGCCGCGTCCACTACATGCCCTCTGCTGGTGGCCAACCGATCTTCGAACGCATCCACATTCAAAAGCAAATCGACGAAGCCTTCTCGCGTCAGGTCTGGCTTCCCTGTGGCGGCTACATTGTCATCGACGAAACCGAGGCGCTCATCGCCATCGACGTCAACACGGGTCGCAACCGTGGCTCCAAGGATGTTGATAAGATGATCTTAGAAACTAACGTGGAGGCTGCCGTCGAAGTGGCCCGTCAACTCCGACTGCGCAACATCGGCGGGCTGGTCGTGATCGACCTCATCGACATGCGTCACCGCAAGGACCAACAGACGGTCTATAAGGCCATCAAGGACCGCCTCAAAAAGGACAAAGCGAAAACCCAAGTACTCCAGATTTCTCCTATCGGTCTGATGGAGATGACCCGCCAGCGCCTCAATGAATCACTGCGGGATTCCATGTATGAGCCATGTCCGTATTGCCAAGGCCGCGCACGGGTGAAAACTCCAATGACCATGTCCGTGGAAATCCAGCGCCGCCTCAATACTGTCATTCAAAAACATCACGACACGGTCGGAGACATTATTGTGATCGTGAACAGCGATGTGCTCAACCGTTTCAAAAGTGAAGACGCCAAGCTCCTTCACGAGCTTGAACGCTCGCACTCCGGCCGTCTCATTTTCCGTTCCGATCCAACCCTCAACCGCGAGCGCTTCGCCATCATCGATGCCGCTACCGAAAAGACGATCGATCAAGGGTGATTGATTATTTAAAAACTTAGCCGCTGATGTCTAACGCTATGTCTCGTAAAACAAAAATCATCATTACCCTCGGCCCGGCAACCGAGTCCGAGGAAATGATCGGTAAGCTCATCGATGAAGGGACCAATGTGTTCCGCCTCAACATGAGCCATGCGAAACATGAATGGGCGGCTGAGATGACCAAGCGTATTCGCAGACAGTCAGAACTCAGGGACGCGCACATCGCCGTGCTCTTTGATCTAACTGGACCATCGATCCGCACGGGAGATTTGGAAAAACCCTACACTCTAGCAGAAGGTGATACCGTCGAGTTCCGCAAGGTCGGAGCGGACGCTACCGTGCCACTTTCCACCACTGTGAACTACGATGGCCTGATGGGCGACGTCACCGCCGGGAACACCCTCGTCGTGGACAACGGCGCGCTGCTGATGCGCATCGACGTGGTGGAGGCGGACCGCATCCTCTGTTTTGTCAAAACTCCGGGCACGATGGGCTCCAGACGTCACATCAATCTTCCCGGCGTCCGTCTGAATCTTCCCGCACTCACAGAGAAGGACCACAAAGACCTCTCCCTCGCCGTCGAGTGCAGGGCGGATTACATCGCAGGCTCGTTCGTTAGAGACTCTGCCCACGTTAGAGAACTTCGCGCTGCGATGGTCGCGCTCGAAGGTGAAGCGCAAATCGTCGCCAAAGTGGAAGACCAAGAAGCCATTCGTAACATCGACGCCATCATCAACGAGGCCGACGTCATTATGATCGCCCGCGGAGACCTCGGCACAGAAGTCGAGTTCGAAGAGCTCCCGATCCTTCAACGCCGCATCGTCAAGCGCTGCCACGAACTCGGCACCCGCGTCATCGTCGCAACCCAGTTGCTCGAATCGATGATCACCAATCCCACGCCTACCCGTGCCGAAGTGACCGACGTCATGAATGCTGCGTATGAAGAAGCGGACTGCCTCATGCTCTCTGGTGAAACCTCCGTGGGCCGCTATCCCGAGCGTTGTGTTGAGGCTCTCGTTAGAATTTCCTCCCGCATCGAACGCTCCGGCGGCCACGGCTTCGGCCAAAGTGCGCTGCTTCGCGACGAGCGTCAGAAGACCGCCCGCGCCGCAGTGACTCTGGCTGACTCCTTGCCGGATGCCCGGCTCGTCGTGCTCACCCGCCGTGGCGTCCTTGCGAATCACGTCGCCATGCTGCGCCCGCGCACGTCCGGCTTTTATGCCTTCACACCTAAGGAAACCGTTTGCTGCAAGCTATCTCTCACGCGAGGAGTCCGAGCTTTCAAATTATCCTTTGCTTCTAACATCGAAGAAACTATCAAGAAAGTCAGCGAACTTCTGCTCAAAGAAGGCCTCGTCCGTCCGGGCACACCGTTGGTGATCGTTTCCGACATTCTATCAGATCACTTCGCTGCGAATTCCATTTTGCTGCACCACGCCTGATGCTTGCGGGCGTGGTTGTGGCATCCCGCCCCATACTGTTAGGATAAAAGTTTTTTAACCAAGACAGTCATCCATGTCATTCCTACTCGAAGAACTTCCTTACCAGAAAAAGGCCATCGATGCCGTCGTCGGTGTTTTCGACGGCCAGCAGCGGAATTTCTTCCACAATCCATTCCAAGATGACGTCCAACCAAACATCCTGACCCTGCCCATTGCGGACATCACCGCGAACAAACGCGCGATCTTCTCTGCCAACGGGCTAAGCGAAGGCGAGGCGCATCTCAGCAACCATCCGGACATCTGCATCGAGATGGAAACCGGCACCGGAAAAACCCTCGTCTATCTCCGCACTATTTACGAACTCTGCGAAGCCTATGGATTCACCAAGTTCATCATCCTCGTCCCCTCCGTGCCTATCCGCGAGGGCGTCCTGGATACTATCAAATCTTTCGCGCCCCAGCTCCATCGGATTTATGGTCCACGGCTTCATGCTTTTGAATACGACAGCAAAAAACTCACCGAGGTAAAACGCTTTATCAGCGGCACCGACCTCCAAGTCATGGTGATGACTACCCAGTCGTTTAATTCCGACGACAACATCATCAACCAAGCCGGTCGCGACGATTCCCCGGAAGGTCTCTCTTACTGGCAGGCTCTCGCGAGGGTCCGCCCCATCCTCATCATGGACGAGCCGCAGGAAGGCATGGACACGCCTAACATCACGCCGCGCATCGAGGCGCTCGATTCCATTGCCCGCCTCCGCTACTCCGCCACCCACAAGCTCACGCGAAATCTCCTTTACCGACTCTCACCTTACGAGGCCTACAACGAGCATCTCGTCAAAAAAATCGAAGTTCTATCAGTGGCCGAAAAAAACGATGAGGCCACCCTGAAGCTGGAGCTGCTAGAAATCCAAACTGGCAAGGGCGATCCGAAGGCCAAGCTCATGGCATGGTGTAAGACCGCCACTGGTTTCAAATACAAGGAAACCAAGTGGCTGGACGCCGCGAAGAACCGCCGCCTCGACGAAGCCACCGGAAATCCCTCCTACAGCCAGTTCAATATCGAGCGCATCCACGCCATGGGCCTGCGCACCGCCGGCGTGGAGCATGTGAAATTCACCAACGGCGTGGAACTCACCAAACGCGCCAGCACCGGCGACTTCGCCGGCATCTTTCGCCAACAGCTCTACTGGCTCTGCTTCCGTCATTTCCAGAAAACCGAAAAACTCCGCCCGCTCGGCATCAAGCCGCTGTCTCTGCTCTTCATCGACCGCGTGGCCAGCTACACGTCGCCGGACGGGCTGATTCGCACCCTCTTTCACGAGGAGTTTCCGAAAGCCTACCTCGAACACTACGGCAAGCCCCCGCCGCCCGGTCTGGTGGACGAGGTCCAGAGCTACTACTTCGCCAAGTCCGGCAGCGGCGAGTTCACGGACAATGAGAACTCCATGGCGAAGCAGAAGGAAATCTACGACGAGATCCTGCGCGACAAGGAGGCCCTGCTATCTTTCGCCAATCCCCGACAATTCATTTTCTCTCACTCCGCCCTCGGCGTCGGCTGGGACAATCCGAACGTCTTCAACATCGCCACCCTCAACCAGACATTTTCCGACATCAAGAAGCGCCAGGAAATCGGGCGCGGCCTGCGCATCTGCCGGAATCAGGACGGGAAACGGGTTTATGATTCCGAGAACGTGATCGAGGGCGAAGAAATCAACCAGCTCACCGTCATCCCGAACGAGACCTACGAGACCTTCGTCGCCCAATACCAATCCGAGCTTGGCACCGCCATCACGCCACGCCATTCACCCAAGGGAAAGCCCGTCGGCAAAAAGGTCGTCAAGCTTTGCAAAGAACAGTTCGAAAGCGAGCGCTTCCGCCAGTTCTGGAAACGCCTCGGCCAGCGCACCGACTACACCGTCCATTTCGACGAGGACGATCTGGTGGAAGCCTGCATCAAGTCCCTCAACCAGATCGAAGTCCCGGAATACGTCGCGGAAATCACCTCCACTCGCATCGACGAACTCACCGCATCCGGCGAACGCTCATTCTTCCAAGGTGGCGATACCACCAAGCTGGACGCCATTTTCACTCCCATGGATC
Organism: Akkermansiaceae bacterium; assembly: GCA_043758615.1. GTDB lineage: Bacteria > Verrucomicrobiota > Verrucomicrobiia > Verrucomicrobiales > Akkermansiaceae > Luteolibacter. The sequence continues at coordinate 10,952 of JAYVNE010000190.1, read as the reverse complement.
TCATCGAGGAGCTCTCGGAAAACACCCAGCTCGCCTATCCCACGCTCGTCCGCATCCTCGTCGGCATCACCAATGGCGACCAACTCGTCCGCAATCCACCGCGCTACATTCACGAAGCCACCCGCAGCATCACCCGGATCAAAATCGAGGAAATGGTCCGCACCATCGACTACCGCCCGACCGGAGAAATGTTCGGATTGGATCTCTTCAAAGACGTGATTCCCACCTTCAAGGAAATCGTCCCCACCCCGAAGAATGGCGTCTATGATCACGCCATCATCGACTCCGGCTCCTCTTACGAAAGCAACTTCGCCAAACAAACCGAGCTCGATCCCCGCGTCGTCTGCGTCCTCAAACTGCCGGATTGGTATAAAATCCCCACGCCTAGCGGAAACTACACCCCGGACTTTGGCCTCGTCGTGCGTCACAAAGGGCTCCACGGCGATACGGAAGTGGACATCCACCTCGTGGTGGAAACTAAATCCACCAACGTGCTGGCGGAACTGGATACCGACGAGCAGGTGAAAATCAAATGTGCCATCCGCCATTTTGAAGCCCTCGGTGTAGGCGTCAACAAGCCGCTGGTGTTCAAAGCTCCGGTGGACCGCCTCTCCAGCGTCGTCCGCGAGGAGCCGCCAACTCCTGCCGGAACTCCGGCGAAAATGGGCTTCTACGCCCCCAAGATGAACCTTGGGGAAACCCTCAGTCAGGCACTTACCTCGGAGTGAGTTACCGATTCAATGGAGTGATTTGGGCTAAAAAAGTTGCAAACCGTCAAAATTGTGTCACTCTCCCCTTGAAATGATTCTTCGATACACCGCTGAGAACTTTTTCTCGTTTCAGTCCTGCGCGGAAGTTGACTTCACTATCGGGGCACAGGCACGCACGCGGGCTGGTATTATCGAGTCGGAAGAAGGCTCCCGCATGAACTCGGTTGTGGGCGTATTCGGTGCCAATGCTTCCGGGAAAACCAATCTCCTCAAACCTCTCGGATTCTTGTCATGGTTCATCCTTGAGTCCGCAGGCACGAAACCCGGCTCATCCATCCTATACGAACCATTCGCCTTTGTTCCCGATTCCCAGAACACACTCACCCGGCTTGATCTAGAATTCGAATTCAGCGGCAGCATCTATCGTTACGATCTGGAACTTCTTGGTAATGTCGTGCGGCGCGAGGCACTCTACCGCAAAAAGACCCGCTTTTCATTCCTTTTCGAGCGCACATGGAATCCTGCGGAAAACGACTACGATTTTAAATCACAAGACATCGGGCCTGTCGCTTCCGTGCCCCTGCGCCAAAACGCCTCTTGGCTTTCCTCCGCACTGATGCAGGAACATGAGCTAGCTCTCCGGCTGCGGCCGTTTTTTGAATCCATCGACGGAAACCTCGGGCCGAACGGACGCTTGCCCATTCATGATGCGGAAATGGTCAATCTTTTCAACGCTGCCGCCTTCTATCACGACGCTCCTGCCATGCTGGGAAAAGTGTCTTCCCTGCTGGCGGACTTTGATCTGGGACTCTCAAAAGTCACCACTCAAGTTACCAAAAACATCGGACCAGATGGCAAGGAGCACGAATTCATCTTTCCCGTGGGAATCCACCATGTGAAGGGTCAGGATTACGTGCGTGTGCTGATGCAGGAGTCCCGCGGAACCCAAGCGCTGTTCGTTCTCCTTCGCTACATTCTTCCCGTACTTGAGAACGGAGGCATCGCCTTCATCGACGAATTCGAATCCGGACTTCACCCCCACATGGTGCGGGCCGTCATCGACCTGTTCTTCAATCCCGCCACAAATCCGAAGAACGCCCAGCTCATCGCCACCTTCCACACGGATTTCTTGCTGCGGGACACCCTTCACAAATATCAAATCTACCTTGTGGAAAAGGACGAGAATCTTAATTCCGTGGCCTATCGACTCGACTCCGTGCGTGGCGTGCGGAACGTGGACAACCTTTATGACAAATATCACGCCGGAGCTTACGGAGGTATTCCTGCGTTGCCATAAGCCATCATTTGCCGGGCATCTTTGAATCCAATCCACACTGGCAGTTACATGTCCCGGAGCAATCCCAGAAAGCAGAAGCCCCGTAGCACCCGCTTTACCGCACAGATCGTGGTGGAAGGCGATACGGAAGTGGCATTTTGCAGACACTTGAAATCCCTCTACGCGCATCATTGCGGCGTCCAAGTCCAGATTCACAATGCACGGGGAGGCTCACCGCAGGATCTCATCAAGGCAGCTCTCAGCCGTCCCGGTTTCGACCGAACCTGCGTTTTTTTCGATACCGATGTCGCTCTCCCGGAAACATGGGTCGCAAAGTCCCGGCGGGCGGGTCACATCTCCATCACACCGTCTCCTTGTGTGGAAGCATTTCTCCTGGCCCTCCTCCGTCGTCCGTGCCCGGCGGAAACCGCCGCTTGCAAGCGAGCCTTCGACGCCATCTTGTCGCCACCAGACAAATATGATTCCCGCGCCTACGCCCGCCACTTCCCGAAGGAACTGCTGGACTCCGCCCGCCACCCCTTGCTCGACACCCTACTCTCCGTATTCACACTCCCTGGGAAAGCACCATCATAAATCATAAATCCATTCTTTCCCGCCTCTCCCATCATGCCCGCAGAATCCCCAGAGCCGCAATCGCTCAACGACCTCCTTCCCACCACCCCGGATCTCCGGCAGGAACGCCTCGACGAACTCAAGCGCCTTTTCCCCGATCTCTTCACCAATGAGGGTCGTCTCGATCCAGACGAGCTAAAGCGCCTCGTCGCGCCTAACGAAATCCACGAAACCGAGCGCTACGAATTTAAGTGGTATGGCAAGGCCGCATCCAAGCGCGAGGCTTTCACCCCCACTACCGCCACCCTCGTCTATGATGCGGCGCGTTCGGTGAATCCCGACAAGGCGGACGGCAACATGATCATCGAAGGGGAGAATCTGGAGACGTTAAAATTGTTGCTCAGCGCCTATCGTGAGCAGGTGAAGGTCATCTACATCGACCCACCTTACAACACGGGGAAAGATTTCATCTACAAGGATAACTATGCCAAGGATCGGAAGAGTTATTGGGAGGAAACGGGATTAACTGAGGATGGAGTGAAGCTGTCAACGAATTCGGAGACTTCAGGCCGTTATCACTCGGATTGGTTGTCCATGATGCACTCAAGGCTTCTTGTCGCAAGATCACTGCTGAAGGAGGATGGCATAATTGCCGTTTCTATTGATGATTCGGAATTGACTAACCTGACCCGACTCCTTGACGAAGTATTTGGATCGGAATCGTTTATTGCAAAGATCATCTGGAAAAAGAGAAATGGTCCACCAGCAGACAAGACCATTGGAACAATCCATGATTACATCCTGTTGTACGCGAGAAACCACGAGAAAGTTACCCTGCACTTAAAGCCGAGGTCTCAGGCGAACATCGATGGATTCAAGAATCCCGACAAACACCCCAAGGGAGTTTGGATGTCTGGCGATTTGACCGCCAACGTCAAGGGAGGACGCTACGTCGCTTCGCTGTATTACCCGATCACCAATCCAAACACCGGCGAAGATCATTACCCGCCAAATAACGGAAATTGGAGATTCAGCCGCACTACGATTGAGGCGATGCTCCAAAATAATGAAATTTATTTTGGTGCCGACGGCAAGGGACGTCCCGCAAGGAAACGATTCCTCCAGGAGATGAAAGAAGGCGTCTCGTTCAGCACAGTCTGGGACGACGTCGCCTACAATGCAGACGGAGGACGTGAAATCGGGGCTGTCATGGGGAATCCTAACATTTTTGACAATCCCAAGCCCCTTAATCTAATCACTGAATTGCTTTCACTCACAGCTGTGAATGGAGACACCTATCTGGATTTCTTCGGAGGCTCAGGCACTTCGATGATCGCAGCCATTAAGCAGAAGGGTATCAGATCCATCGTAGTCCAAATTCCAGAAGCGACCGAAGAAAACTCGCCTGCCCGTAGAGATGGCTTCGACAAGATTTCCGGAGTGACCATCGAACGCGTCAAGCGTGTGATCCAAGGTTATGGCATCACTCCGCAACCACTCCCCGACACCGGCTTCAAAGTTTACAAACTCGCGAAGTCTAACTTCCCGCGCTGCGAGTTCACGCCGGACCCGAAGTTGAGCGATGATGAAAATGTGGCGGCTCTGAAGCGATACATCGCGGAGAAGGAAAGCGCGTCGCTGCTGCCATTGGACGATGATGCGGAGCAAGCGGTCTTCGATGAAGTGCTTCTCAAGTGCGGTTTCCAACTCCACTACACCCGGACCCGCCGCGAGGATTTCATGGAGAACACGGTTTACGAAGTGACCGATGGCAAGCGCAGCACGCTCGCCTGCCTCGCGTGGAACGAGGGCATCAAAGACACCACTCTCAAGCGCCTGCGAGAACTGGATGAAACCCAAGAAAAACCCTTCTTCATCTGCTTGGAGCGCTCGCTCACCACCACCAGTAAATGGAATCTGGATCACCTTCTCGGCAAACGCCTGACTGCATTTTGAACCCCATCCCGATGAACCTCCTCCACGGCGATTGTCTGCAAGTGCTCCCCACGCTGCCGGATGATTCATTCGATCTGGTAGTCACTTCCCCGCCCTACAATCTTGGAATTGCTTACAAAAGTTTCAAAGACACGGTTCCGCGTGAAGAATTTCTAACGTGGTGCCGGAAGTGGGCGACCGAGCTTAGGCGGGTGATGGCGGAGGACGCTTCATTTTTCCTCAATGTGGGCGCTGCTCCGGCAAATCCGCTGATGCCGCATCAACTGATCCTCGCGCTAACCGATGGCGATGATCCCTTGTTTGTGCTTCAGAACACGTTCCACTGGATCAAGTCGATCACGATCGAAACCCGCGCGAATGAGCAAATCAGCGCGGGGCATTTTAAGCCGATCAATTCCCAGCGATTCGTAAATGACTGCCATGAGTATGTATTCCATCTAACGAAAACCGGCAATGTAACGCTCGACCGTCGCGCGGCGGGTGTGCCCTATCAGGACAAATCGAACATCGCGCGTTGGGGCCACACCGGCGGCGCCGATCTCCGCTGCCGGGGAAACAATTGGTTCATTCCCTACGAAACCATCAATTCCCGCGATAAGGAGCGGCCTCATCCAGCTACCTTTCCGATCGCCTTGGTGGAGCAGTGCGTGCGACTCCACGGAAAGGGCCCGGCGACGCGGTTGATTGATCCGTTTCTTGGGATTGGCACATCCGCCATCGCCGCAAACCGGCAAAAACTCGAGCACTTTACCGGAATCGAAATGGATGCGCACTATCTTGCCACGGCGCAGGAACGGATTGAGCAGGAGCTTGGCAGGTTGTCAGATGAACTGCCGTTTGGTAATGAATAAGCCCGCACTGCACGTTTTCGCTTCTACCCCGGAATCGAATCCCTAGGGTATGGGAAGCTTACATTCGATCACTTGCTCATCCATGGACTCCGCCCTTCACCAACTGATCCGCGATGCTTTTGCAGACGAAGCGACCGATGTGTTCCTCGTCGAGAACGAACCGCCGCGCATCCGCCGCGCATCCGCCGGGAAGGCGATGTGGTGATGCTCCATCCGGGCCCTATTCCGCGTGCGGGACTTGAAGATTTCTGGAAATCCTGCGGGGTCGATCACATGGCCGTGCCCGAAGCTGACGTTTCCTGGCAACTTCCTAACGGTGGACGACTGCGGGTAAATCTCTATCATACGCTCGGCCGTCTGGCGGCGGTGCTACGGCCAATCCGCAAGACGATCCCGCCTCTAGCAGAACTCGGTTTACCAGGCCCGTTACTGGAGTCATGGATGCAGCGGCGTTACGGGCTGATTCTCATCACCGGCCCCACAGGATCAGGGAAATCCACGACGGTGGCTTCGTGTTTGGATTGGATCAATCAACATATGGCGCGTCACATCGTGACCCTAGAAGATCCGATTGAGTTTCTGTTTGAGAATGATCGCTCGCTATTTTCCCAAAGGGAGATCCGCTTGGACTCCCCCAGTTTTTCGACAGGACTTCGCGCCGCCCTGCGCCAAAGCCCAGATATCCTTTTTCTGGGAGAAATTCGCGACCCGGAAACCGCAATCACCGCGCTGCATGCGGCAGAAACCGGGCACCTTGTGATTTCCACCCTTCATAGCAGCAGTGTTGTCGAGACGCTGGACCGCTTCTCGCATTTGCTGAATTCGGAAACCGCAGGGGCATTGAATTTGTTAGCTTCACAGTTGGTGGGAATCATTTCCCAACAACTCCTTCCGAGAAAAGGCGGCGGACTTTTCCCGGCGTTAGAGTATTTTCAAAACGAGGCAGCTACCCGCCGTTGGATCCTTGAAAACCGCCTAACGGATCTTCAGGATCATTTGAACAAGGCCGATAGTATCACCAATTGTTCTCTTTTAGATTATCTAGTAGCGTCCGTTCAGCAGGGATACTTAGAACCGGACATCGCCCGCGCCGCATGTGCCCGCCCACAGGATTTTGATCGCGCCATGCGTGGAATCTCAGGATAATTCATCCAAGCCATGGCCAGAGAAATCACCGAATACCTTCGAGAAACCATCGCCCGCGGTGGGTCGGATCTGCACCTCAGCGCATGGGCGCCCGCCTGCGCCCGAGTGAACGGATCGATTGTTCCATTTGATCAGGAGCTGTTGGACCCGACGACCGTCCGTAACCTTATCCTCGACACGCTCAGTGAAGCACAACGGGCAACACTGGAGCAGGAGTGGGAGTTAGACTACGCGCTGCAAGTCGAGGGCGTGGGCCGTTTCCGCGGTAATGTCCACATGGTACGCGGCCAAGCAGAGGCTGCATTTCGTTTCATCAGCCAAGAAATCCCCGATCTCGATACGCTCGGGCATCACTCGGTGGTGCAGGAATTTTGTAACCTCCGCAGCGGACTTGTGCTGGTCACGGGTATCACGGGTTCAGGTAAGTCCACGACGCTCGCTTCGATGGTGCGCCGGATTTCAGACACTCGAAATGGAGTGATCATCACCTTAGAAGATCCGATCGAATATGTATTTCAGCATAGTTCCTGCCTCATCAAACAACGCGAGGTAGGAAATGATACTAAAGATTTTCCGCGCGCGCTGCGCCAAGCATTACGCCAAGATCCGGACGTGATCGTCGTTTCAGAGTTGCGGGATCTCGATACAATCCGCATCGCTCTAACGGCTGCGGAGACTGGGCATCTGGTGCTCGCCACGCTTCATACAGCGGATGCCCCTCAAACGATTGACCGCCTTGTGGATGTGTTTCCTGCTGACCAACAACCGCAGATCATCACTCAGCTTTCGAGTGCGCTCGGAGGCATTATCTGCCAGCGATTGATCCCCCGCGCTGACGGACAGGGCCGAGTCCTCGCATCAGAAATTTTACGCCCTAACCACGCGGTGCGAAACTGCATCCGTGACCGCAAGCTCGAACAAATTGTGGGGCTGATGGAAATCGGTTACAAAGAAGGTAATCGGACGATCGACCAAAGCATCACCGCGCTTTTCGATGCGAATATCATCACCCGCGAGGAGGCACTGTTCAATTGCCGTGAACGCAAAATTTTCGAAGCCCCGGCGAAAGAACCTCGCAAGCCAAAATCAATCTGGACCTAATCTATCATGGAAGCACCAAGCCCGCGCTACATCCTCACCCGTGCCGTTTTCTTTATCGCTCTGCTCATCGCGGTGCTTTATGGTATGAGTTTTATCAAAAGAATGCAGCGCCAATCCGCGATCGTTGCAGAGTTAAAATCGTTTACCAGTGACAGCTCGTTTTTCCAACAGTTTTACCCGGCGGACGCACAAAAATCACTGATTCAAGCGATTGGATTGATCGCCGAGGCAAATGAGCTCGGTCTCCCGCCGGACCGCACGATTGATGGTGGACTGGGCATCGAGCGTAAGTATTTCACGACAGACGAAGACCACAAAGATCCACCTGTCCGCGACAAAATCATCCGTAACAGCTTGAGGAGCAACTATGAGAATTTCAAAAAACTCGGTTACACTGCGGACTTTCACACCTTGCAGGGCATGAAAAATGGCGAGCTCCCAGCGATTTCTAACGGTCCTCAAGCTGGGCATAAACCTGAGATTGGAACGATCATCGACCCAGCGCTTTCTCCTGGAATGGAAAGGGTCATCGCGAATCTGGAACTTCGCCCGGTCCGCACGGAAAAAGCTCTGCCATCCGACTTGGAAATCGCAACGGCTAAGCAACTCGCCCGCGATCTCGCCGATGCGAAAATTATCGAAGAATCCGCCCGCGATAGGATCCTCGGTAAGCTTTCTTCAGACGCCAAGCTCATCAAATAAGGGTGAGCTCATTTCGCTAACTCAATTCAGATTGAATGGAAAATCCCATTTCATCGGAAAAAAACGGGGCGCTTGAGCAGCGGATGATCGTGCTCGGAATTACGGAAGCAAGTTTGCTGGAAAAATTCGTGCGCGGGTCCGGTGCGGGAGGTCAGAAAATCAACAAGACTTCTAACTGTGTTTTTCTCAAGCATCTGCCGAGTGGTGTGTGCATCAAATGTCAGATGGACCGTTCGCGTGAGATGAACCGCTACCTCGCGCGAAAGGAATTGTGTGATCAGCTCGAAGCCATCCGCGATGGCAAGGCGACAGCCAAAACCCAAGCAATCGAAAAAATGCGGCGTCAGAAGCGGCCTCGTTCACAGCGATCTAAACAACGCTCGGTGGTGGACAAACGCATTACCTCGCAAAAGAAATCCATGCGGCGCCCACCCTCTAGCGACTGATAGAAATCAATGGTCCAGCTTCAGTTTTTTGAGCTTCGGCTCAATCACGAAGCGGCAATACGGGTTCTTTGATTTGTTCTCGTTATAATAGTTCTGATGGTAGTTTTCAGCCGGATAGAATTCCGAGGCTTTCGTGATCGTTGTCACGATCGGATCTTTAAAGTTGTCCTTCGCAGCGGCTTTGGAAGCTTCCGCAGTCTTTTTTTGCTCGTCGGAATAATAGAAAATCACCGAGCGATATTGGTCTCCCACATCATTGCCTTGGCGATTGAGAGTCGTGGGATCGTGGAGATTCCAGAACCAAGTGAGAATCTTTTCATAAGAAACTTTTTTAGGATCAAAAACGACATGCACCACTTCCGCATGGCCGGTCGAGCCGCTGCAAATATCGTCATAGCTGGGATTTTTCACCGAGCCGCCCATGTAGCCGGAAGTCGCAGAGTAAACGCCCGGGATCTGTCGGTAGGCGGCTTCAATGCACCAGAAACACCCGGCCCCGAAAGTGGCAACTTCCGCGCCAGCAGGGACTTCGGGCATTTTGGCGGCAACTTTGGCATCAGGGGACATGGTGGTTTTCTGAGGTTCGCAGGACGCGAGAGTGGGAAGAAGTAACAACAGGGAAAGTAAATTTCGACGGGTCATAATCGTAGGATACACCGAATCCATTTTTGTTCCCGAAAAGTTTTATCACCACTCAATTCCTACGCCTTCGCCTGGGATGAGGACCTGTTCGCTGATGCCGAGTCGCTCCGCCTCTATCAGAAGTCTTTCCACCGGCTCGTCGTGAGGTTCATTACCTAACGGGAAAGTTCCATAATGCATCGGGATGAGGAGCTTCGCTCCGAGATCGACAAACGCGCGCACGGCTTCCTCGGGATTCATGTGAACATCACGACCACTTGGCGACTCATACGCCCCGATGGGCATGAGTGCGATGTCGATTTCATAGCGTTTCCCAATCTCCTCAAAGCCACCAAAATAAGCACTGTCACCGCAGTGGAAAACACTTTTTTCTCCGGCCCTAACAATGTATCCGCCGAAATCGCGGTGGGTATCGTGAATGAAACGGGCACCCCAGTGATGAGACGGTGTATGGATGATTTCAAGCTCTTCAAACTTCAGCTCATCCCAGATCCGCATTTCGAAAGTGGCGGGGAATCCTAAGCGCTTCACCAGAGAGCCGCTGCCGCAAGGAACGATGATGCCTTCGCGGGCTTGCAGGATTTTCAAACTCGGTTTGTGGAGGTGATCGAAATGGGCGTGGGTCACTAGCACCAGATCCACTTCCGGCACCCCTTTTAAATCCAGTCCGGGCTGGCGCTGGCGTTTCACTGGGCCATGCCATTTCGCCCAATTCGGATCGACGATCACGGAATGCCCGGCAAATTGTAAGAAAAACGAAGCGTGCCCGATCCATGTCACTCTCACTTTTCCGGGTTCAGGAGGATCAAGCACTGGCTCGAGCACGTCTCCATCGGCCCGCCGGAACATACCCGGAACAATCCGGTGGCGAAGGAACTGAAGGTTCCGGCGTGGCCAGCCTTTTTGCGGAAGCAGTCCCGAGTTACGGGAGGGATTCAGGTTCATCGGTATTTTCCCATTTTCTTCCACGTGCGACGATTACTACGCCATCAAATCCAATCTTGCATCGAAAATTCCCACTTAATTTTAGTAAGCAGCGGCGATTTTCTCAGCCCAATTCTTGGCACGCTCCCCAAAGCCTCGCTCATCACCCGCATAGAGAATTCCTCGAGAAACATTGATCACATCGGGTGCCGTCCGCGCGGCTGCGGCAAGGGAGGAAAGATCACCTCCTTGGGCACCAAGTCCAGGCACCAATAGCGGCGCATCAGGGATCTTATCCAACACGTCCGCGGCATTTGTTAGGCCGACGACATATCCCACATCCGTAGCCCGGTTCTCCATCTTCGCCCGCTCACCCAACGCAGTCACCAATTCGAAAACCGAGCGGCCATCCGCAAGTTTCTGACGCTGGAAATCGGCTGAACCTGGGTTCGATGTGACAGCTAACAGGTAGATCCCCTTCCCTTTCCAATCAAGGAACGGCTCGATGGAATCGTAACCGAGAAACGGATTGAGCGTGACCGCATCGACGTTCCATCCGCCAAAATACCCCTGAGCGTAGTATTTCTGAGTCTCTCCGATGTCGCTGCGTTTCGCGTCCAGAATC
>JAYVNE010000189.1:0-10633 GCA_043758615.1 Akkermansiaceae bacterium | reverse complement strand
TTTTGTTAGTGATCTCTTGCCCTTGCGCCCTTGTCATCGCCACACCGGTCAGCATCGTCTCCGGCCTCACTGCGCTGGCCCGTCGGGGCGTGCTTGTGAAAGGCGGCGTGCATTTGGAATCCGTTGGAAAACTCCGTGCCCTCGCGGTGGATAAAACGGGAACTATCACCATGGGAAAACCGCAGGTGGTTTCGATCATTTGCCGCTCGGATCTATCTGAAAACGAGATCCTTGCCCGCGCCGCTGCGATCAATTCCCACTCGGAGCATCCGCTGGCCGTGGCCATCGTGGAAGCCGCCCGCGCCCGCAATCTAACCATTCCAAACGCCATCGATTACGCTTCCATCACCGGACGCGGCGCGACTGCTACCATCGACGGCCATCCGCATTTCATCGGCAACCACAAGCTGACCCATGAAACCGGCCTTTGCGGTTCCGAGGTCGAAGCAGTGCTCGCGACCATCGAAGAAAAAGGCCAGTCGCTCGCTGTCATCGGTCACGCACCGCACGACGGTTGCGCCGGGGAAATCCTCGGTATCATCGCCATCGCGGACACCTTGCGGCCGGAAATCACCGAAGCGCTCCGTCTCATCCATGCGGCTGGCGTTGAAAAAATCATCATGCTCAGTGGCGACAACCAACGCACTGCCTCCGCCATCGCGAAACAAGCCGGCATCGACGAGGCCATCGGCGATCTGATGCCCGAGCAAAAAGTCGAGCATGTCCGCAAGCTTGTCGCTACCTATCAGCACGTCGGCATGATCGGCGATGGCGTGAACGACGCACCTGCTCTAGCAGTCGCCACCGTCGGCTTCGCGATGGGAGCCATCGGCAGTGACACCGCCATCGAGACTGCGGACATCGCGCTGATGAAGGACGATCTAACGAGAGTGGCCGAAACCGTCCTGCTAGGCCGCCGCACCCTCGCCATCATCCGCTTCAATGTCGCCTTCGCCTTGGGCATCAAAGCCGTCGTCCTCACCCTCGCCTTCATGGGCTACGCCGGACTTTGGCTTGCGATCCTCGCGGACACTGGAGCCACCTTGCTGGTAATCATGAACTCGCTCAGACTTCTGGGAAAAAGCGAATCAAGTGAAGCTGCGGCAATGGCCACGCCCAAATGACAAAACTAGTGCGAGGAATATTTTGTTAGTTTTGAAAGCTTTTGGGATCAGGGCTTGGCAATTGAGCGGTGACTCGTCATTTTTCCGCCATGTTTGATTCTGCCCGCTACGATGGCCGCATGCCTTACCGGCGTTGCGGTGATTCCGGTCTCCTGCTGCCTGCCATTTCCTTGGGGTTTTGGCACAATTTCGGCCATGTGGACGATTTTGAAGAGGCCCGCCGGATCATGCGACGGGCTTTTGACCGTGGCGTGACCCATTTCGATTTGGCTAACAACTACGGCCCACCTCCCGGCTCCGCCGAATCGAATGTCGGGCGCATCCTCGCTGAGGACTTCGCCTGTCACCGGGACGAATTGATCATCACCACCAAGGCCGGCCACGACATGTGGAGCGGTCCTTACGGTCAGGCTGGGTCGCGGAAGCACCTGCTTGCCTCGCTCGATCAATCGCTGAAACGTCTCCGTCAAAGCTATGTGGATATTTTCTATTCCCACTGCCCGGACACGGAAACTCGGCTGGAGGAAACGATGTCAGCACTCGCTACTTCGGTGCATAGTGGCAAGGCGCTCTACGTGGGACTCTCGAAATACCCACTGAAACGTCTTAAAAAATCTGTTAGCATTCTCAAAAACATGGGCATTCGCTGCCTGATCTATCAGCCACCTTACTCGATCTTAAACCGCTGGCCAGAAACGGAAGGCATTCTGGACTATCTGCTAGACGAAGGGATCGGCTGCGTCGTTTTCAGCCCGCTGGCGCAAGGGATGCTCACCCCCAAGTATCTCACCGGCATTCCAGAGGGCTCGCGTGCGGCACGTTCCGAGGGATTTCTCCAGCCCGAGCAAGTAGTCGCCCAACAGGAAAAAATCCGCGCACTCGGGGATCTGGCCGCTGCTAACGGCATGGCGCTCAATCACCTCGCCATCCAGTGGAGCTTACGACTGCCCGCCGTTACTTCCTCGATCATCGGTGCCCGCACGGTGGCGCAGTTAGATGATTCACTCGATGCCCTCCAGTCCCCGATACCTGACGAAGCGATGCTCGCGGCGATCGACGCGATTGCGCCTGGCCGCAAAAAAAAGCATGCGGAAGGTTGAATTTCGGCTCTACTCACCCGCATGACTTGGAATGACGCATTTCTCACCCTGTTTGACCGCTGCTTGACCGCCTATCAAAGTGGCGACCGCGATTTTCAAAATTACTACACCCGCACGGATCTCGATTTTCTTGCGAGCATCGGTTGCCAGAATCGTGAGTTTTTCGATTTTGTCGAAGATTTCTGCGAAGAAGGCATGCCAACGGTCTCGACCGCGCTGCTGGTGGCGGTGGTCCGTCGTGATTATTTCCTGACGGTGCAAAATGGCAAAACCAGCGGAACCGTCCTCACTGCTGCTGACATTCCAACCTTCGGTGATGAACTGGATGGGATGGCGTATTTGCCGAGAATCCTTGCGAAGGGCCGAGCGAAACTCCGAGGCGAACTTGATCCCGACCTGATGTTTGGCTGTGGAGGGGATCGAAATTTCCTCGCAAAACACGGCGATATCCACCCCGCCGATTTCCTCCGCCACGTGTGGGCTTCGGGTTCTGATGATCAAAAACTTGCTTCCTGGGTGAAACAGCAGAACGCCTGAAACTCCGGGCTTGCCTGCCCCGTGCTACCGGCCTATCCCAACTCCCACAAATTATGGCTAGCACACCGATCATCAATCTCCGCAAAGGACACGCCGTCCGCCACAATAACGAAGTCTGTCTCGTGATCGAACACGAGCTCAAGACTCCGCCACGGATGGCATCCTACGTACAAATGTCGATCCGCAGCGTGGCGACTAAAAAAGTCTTCAATCTGCGCATGACTTCCAACGATTCCGTCGAAGGAGTCGTGCTCGAGCGCACCCCGCACGAATATTCCTACAAGGACAGCAGCGGCTACCATTTCCTCGATCCCAATACCTACGAAGATGCAGTCGTTTATGAGGATCTGATCGAGGGCGTGAAAAACTACCTGATCGAAGGACAAATTTATAACCTCATGGTCGCCGACGGAATTGTGGTCGCTGTCGATCTCCCGCTTTCGATGGTGATGACGGTCGCTGAGTCCTCGGAGGGTGTCAAAGGCGACTCCGCCAACAACGTTTACAAACCTGCTGTCATGGAAACCGGGCTCATCGTGCAGGTTCCGCTTTTCATCAATGTGGGTGAAAGAATCAACGTGAAGACCGAAGACAACTCCTACACCGGTCGCTCAAACGAGAAGTAAGGGGGAATTCCCGCCTGATTTTACAAAAAGTGGTCCTATTCCAAGGGCCGCTTTTTTCGTGGCAGTGCGCATTTTTCCACGCCCCAACCATTCCAGATTATAAATTTTATTAAGAAATGTTTAGTTTTTCTTGATCTTAACCATAATTTTTGAAAAAGAAGGTGTGTCATGAAACCAACTCTGCTGTTCGCCACGCTCTCCATGATTTGTGCATCCCCCAGCGCAAGTGCCAAATCCGAGCTCGAAACGCTCCGTGCACGCTGCTCTGAACAAGAGCGCCAGATTGCACAATTGGAGCAAAATAACTCAAATACGCGCTCGCCGCACTCACTCGGCAGCTCAAATGAACTCATTTCCCTCGCGGCGACAAAGCCCACTGAGGTGAGCAAGGTATCGGAAGTGCGGCCCTCCACTGCAAAACGGGACAGCATGGTTTACACCGTCAAGTCAGGTGATAGCATTGAAAAAATCGCAGCCTCAGTGAAGTCCACGCCGAGCACTTTAGCGAAAATCAATGGCATTAAGGCCAACGCCATCATTCACCCCGGGCAGCACCTCAAGATCCCCGGCACTGCTGCGGTGGCCACCAAGAGCGAGCCGACTCCTCCATCAAAAGCTCCCGCCGTGGCAGCCAGTGATGTTAGAAAAAAATACACGGTGCAGGACAACGACACCTTTTCGAGCATCTCCAGGAAACAGAAGGTCTCCGTTGCGAGCTTGGTGGCCGCCAATCCATCGGTGAAGCCCACGGCACTCCACACCGGGCAAATTATTAACCTTGGCAGCAGCAAATCAGCGATGGCCACGGCTTCCGTCCCGACGCCCGTTTTAAAAACATCCACTCCCGCGCTAGCGACCCAAGCTACTAAATCGAAAACGACGACCCGGGGATCTGTCACTCCTGCGGCTGCGACAAAAACGGTGAGCGCACCTGCCCCGTCCGTAAGCGCTAAGCCGGAACCAGCGCCCGCCCCCACCACGACTGCGGCACTAGAAAACTCCTCCCCCAACCCCGATAAGAAGGTCCATCCAGTCACCATTGATGGCGAAATCACCTACGGAGAATTTGCCACTCAGCATGGCACGAATCCGGAGCGACTCAATGCCCTCAACGGGCTGGATCTGACGCATGCTACCGTCTTGGCCAAAGGCTCGGAACTCTACGTTCCCGCCCAGCCATAAGCGAACGACCGCACCTTTGGAGAAAATCCAAGACGAAGAAAAACCCGCTCTGGAGCTGACCTCCGAGCGGGTTTGATCGTCCCCTCTTCACTTCAACGGCCTAGAAACGAATCCGTAATCGGTGTGCGAGGAGAGGACCGTTGTTTTTGCAAATCTTCATCATTCATTGGTCGGGTGGCGATCACGCGGTAATCCCCTTTGAACAGGACCGGGGCGGGTTGCACTTCGAGGGAGCGGTGGTGACTTGGCTCACGGGTGACGGTGACTGGAGTGCCTACTTCGACCGCATCATACAAGGTTGCCACAAAATCCTTTGGCATCCGGATACAACCGTGAGACGCGGGTTCTCCTGGCTGAGGGATCAAGCCCCCGTGCATGCCGATTCCATAACTGGTAATCCTCATCCAGTTAGGCATTGGAGCGGGCACATAAGTCATTCCCTTCGGCACCGGCGTGCTGGGTTTTGCATCACCATTGGTCACGTTGCCAAACTCATCCTCGATCCATCCGTAGCTCCCCGAGTGCTTGTCCACAAGTTTTTCGGTGATCTGATAGCTTCCCGGGCTGGTGGCATGCCCCTCTTTACCGGTCGCCACATAACTCCAGCCGATGTCCCGCCCACCTCGCTTAAACTCAGCGATCTGATCCGTTAGACTGATACGAATAGAAACCTTGCCTGGGCCTCCGTCATCGTGCCACTCGTGCATGACCCTTTGGTCCTTTCGTGCGGAAGTCCCGCCAGAAACCCCGCAAGAAGTGGTGAGCAAGGGTAACAGCAAGCTGCCAAGTGGGATCAGTGGGAGAGGTATCAGACGCATGCGATTCTGTAGTTTAAACGAATTTCTGGGGAGAGTTATCAAAACTCTCAAGTCCCGAAAGCGGTTTGTAATCGAATGAGCCCGTTGGGTCAAGAATGCAGGAAGCAGCGAATCCGGAGGAAATCTTTGCCGGGCCTTGCGTTTCCCATCATCCTCGCCTAGCCAAAGCGCGCATGATTCGATTTTCAATCTTTGGTATCCCTGTCGAAATACAACCGTTCTTCTGGATCACTTTGGCCCTGATTGGTGGCGCCTTCGATGCCGACTCGTCGTCAGCGCTTCTCCAGATGGCCCTTTTCATCATCGCAGGGACCATTTCAATTTTGGTTCACGAACTCGGCCATGCCTTGACCATCCGCAAGTTTGGTCTCCCCACTTCGATCACCTTGCAAGCCTTTGGTGGATTTGCCGCTTACCCGTCCGGTATCTTGACTCGGAAACAAAGTTTTCTCGTCACCGCCGCCGGTCCCGCGATCCAGTTACTCCTCGCCTTAATTGCCTACCTGATGTTGGACCGCCTCCCCGCGATCAATAGCAATGAAAACGCCTCCAGCTTCTTCTTCACCTTGTTTGCGATCAGCCTTTTTTGGGCCCTTATCAATCTCCTCCCGGTGCTCCCTCTGGATGGCGGCCAGCTCCTTCATGCCGCGCTCGGTCCGGCCCGCGTCCACATCACGCTCTACGTGACCATCATCACCGCCGTTGTGGGAGGACTGGGCATGTTCCTGCTTTTTCACTCATTGATTTTCCCGGTCATTCTGGGTATGTATGGTTTCCAAGCATTCAAAGCTCTCCAAGAAACCGGCAGGCGCTAATCTACCAGAAAATCAACCGCAGCCCGGCGATCGATGAAAAAATCACGATCATCCATTCAAACGCCGCTTGGGGCACTCGCTGGATCAACCATTTTCCACCGAGAATTCCTAACACCACCCCGGGCAAGAGGCGGGCGTTTTCTAGCAGACTCTCCGTCGTGATCAATGCGAGTTTTGCGTTCAATGGCACTTTGATTAGATTGATCAACAGAAAAAACCGTGCCCCGATGCCTATAAGTTCCATTTTCGGGATTTTACGCGCCATCAGATAAAGTTGAATCACCGGCCCGGCGGCATTGGCCAACATCGTGGAGAATCCCCCAAGAACTCCCGCTCCTAAACCGAATCCTCGCGACGCGGCGAGACGGTGAAAAAATTCCGGCCGCATCTTTCGCAACGTTTGCATGGCAACCATCGCCAGCACGCAGACGCCGATTACCCGCCGCGAATCCGCATCAGAAATCTTTCCCAACAGCCACCAGCCAAGCCCCAAGCCCATTAACGCAGGACCTAACATCTTCCAAACTGGCCGCCATGATCCGTGTTTCAAAAATGCAGGATAGGCCATCAGGTCCGCTGCAATCAACAGGGGCAGTGCCAACCCGACCGATGCCTTAGCTCCGTAGATTTCTGCTAACAAAATCACCGAAACCATCGAAATCCCGCTAAAACCCGCCTTCGAAAGCCCAATGCAGAATGCCGCCAGCAAGGCCAATACATAAACCGAGGGATGCGACAACATTACCCCACTCACCATCGGCGGATCGAGCGCGCCGACAAGGAAATTTCAATTTGGGCCAGCGGGAACACGCTCTGCCATCCATGCAACTTTCATGATTGGACCTTTGCTACAATCCGTCCAAGCTTTGCCTATGCCTACTCTCCTCCGGATTTTGCGTCACACCTTCCGATTTCCGCTGCAAAGCACCATCTCTCTCACGATGGCGATCCTCTGCACTTCGCTCGTGCTCGTTCTGCCCGGCATCACCATGCGGTTCATCGACGTCATCATCGGAAAAAACCGCCCGGATCTCATCCTGCCCACCGCAGCCATCGGGGTCGGTGCCATTCTCGTCCGGCAGTTACTTTTCACTCTGCGCACCTATTTTAACAACTCCCTTGAACTCAAACTAACACATCTTATCCGAGTCGAGCTTTACGACAAGCTTCAGCGCCTGCCAGTAAAGTGGTTCGACTCGACTTCATCTGGCGAGATCATGTCCCGCGTCGCTGATGATGTGCCGACGACCAATCGCGTGATCATCGAAGGCGTGGACCAAGCCATCGCCGCGATTCTACAGTTTACCATCGTCATGAGTTATATGTTCTATCACTCGTGGCAGCTCACCCTCGTCACGCTGATTCCCCTACCCATCATTGGCGCCATCACTAGCTGGTGGAGCCGCCGCTCGGAACCGCTCTGGGAGGCGTCCTCAGAAGCCACTTCTGCTCTCAACGCTGTGCTCCATGATAATCTATCAGGAATCCGCCAGATTAAAGCCTATACCGTGGAGCCTGAAGCTCTCCAGAGCTTTGATCGCGCTTCAAGGAAGGTCGGAGAAAAACACATGAGTGTCATGCGTGGCCAGTCGTTAGTCTGGCCCGGCGTCTCTTTCATCGCAGAATCCGGTATCATCCTAATGGTCGCCTTCGGAGCTTACTGGACGCTCAAGGGGCAACTCACCACGGGCACCGTAATCGCATTTATCGCCGCATGGGGATCTCTGTTTGACCCTATCTCACGCATTAACACCCTATCGCAAACCTTCACCCGTGGCGTGGTTTCCGCCAAGCGTGTTTTCAAGATTATCGACACCTCGGATGAATCCCACATCACCGAAGGCGAGCGCCCCACGGAACTCAAAGGCCACGTCCAATTTCAAAGCGTATCCTTCTCCTACTCCGATGAAGCCCCTACGATCAGCGAACTCACCCTTGAAGCAAAACCGGGCGAGACTGTCGCCCTCGTCGGAGCCACTGGGGCCGGGAAATCTACCATCCTCAATCTCCTCACCCGCTTTTACGAACCTACCGGCGGCCGCATCCTGATCGATGGCCACCCGATAGAAAATCTATCCAAAGAATGGTTGCGCGACCAGCTCGGCTACGTGACTCAAGAAAGCTTTCTCTTCAACACCACACTGCGCGAAAATCTCCAACTCGCGAAACAGGGTGCCAGCGATGACGAAATCTGGGCCGCACTCGAATCCGCCAATGCCGCCACATTCGTTCGCGCCAGCGCACAAGGACTCGACACCGTCGCAGGTGAGCGCGGCGTCCGCTTTTCCGGTGGCGAAAAGCAGCGGCTCTCCATTGCCCGCGCGCTGCTAAAAAATCCACCGTTGCTGCTACTCGATGAAGCCACCTCCGCGCTCGACAACACCACCGAACGACTCGTCCAGCAAGCCCTCGAAAATCTCCGCTCTGACCGGACCTGCTTCGTGATTGCGCATCGCCTTTCCACCGTGCAAAAAGCGAATCGCATCTGCGTTCTCGACCATGGCCGCCTCGTTGAACAAGGCACCCACCAAGAACTTATCGCCAACAATGCTTCCTATGCGAAACTCTGCGAGGCAAGTTTCGCAATCGATCCTCGACCTCACGACTGAGACCGACTATTCTCAATCTAACTATCATACCTTCCTTTCAAACTTTCCCAAATCTCCCCATGGAAACTCTCATCAAACTCCCGGACGCCGCAGCCCCCAGCACCATCATCGAAGTGCTCGCCTCCCTTCGAAAAGAACACTTCGAGCCGCGCCACGAAGCCAAGGCTTGGGGTGACTGGATCTATCTGGACAGCTACACCACCGTCATCAGCATCGAATCTAACCGAGGCCTGAGCAGCTCCGCCACTATCGAGCACGGCGAAGGCGAAGAAGAAGGTGAGCCCACCACCTCCATCCTCCGCGCCTTCGGTCGCTTGGGATGGCTCGGTGTGGATAGCGATGGGGAATATCCGTTAGATTAAAGGACAGCAAGGTCGCCAGCTAATGGATCAAGTAGCAAAAAACTCTCCTCCCCGTTAAGGCCCGACCGCCAGCCACGCACCAACCATTACCGTGGCTGTGGCGTCTCGCCGCAGACCCAATGTAGCGGCGTCTCTATGAGCGTCGCACTTCGCTTCTCCCGCCGGAGGCTCCTCTTCCGCTACCACCCAAAGACGGCATCAACCCGCACTCTTCCCTTCGATGCCGTCTGTTAGGTGTTCGCTATTCAACACTCCTCACGCTCCTTCGACATTCCGGCAATTCGCTTCGACTCGATCCGAAAACGTGCGCACATCCTCAGCGGTCCATGCGTCCTTCCTTCCAAGTTTTGGAATGACTTTCACGAGACTCTTCCCATTCAATACAGACACGCAGCTGGTCCTGTTGTCGTCCACAAACCAACCCGGCAGGATGAGCAGTGGATGAACGGGAATGGGCGTCGATGCCATCCCCGTCAGCCATTTCGATAGATCTGCGGCGTTCCTTTTCGCCTGAGCGATCTGCTTTCGTGACTTAATTCCTGTTGGAAACTCCAGCACATCCCCGTTGGCAATGACCTTGTGGCTTTCCTGCTCATTCGGCATCTGGCCGTTGGGCTGGCGTATGCCCTTGGTCTCCAGCAGAAAGATCCCGTTCGTGCCGATCACGATGTGGTCGAAGTTGAAATTCGTCGCGTCGCCACCCGGTTTCATGTCGAAGACGAAGTCATGGAAAACACGGTAGCCAAGTTCGGTTAGCCCACCGAGTTTTTCCGCCACGTAGCGCCCGGCATCGAATCCGAGTCGATAATTTCTCAACCGGCTTCTCAGCATTTTCAGCTTCTGCCACTGACGATATGCGACGCCGTAGCTGATCGCGGAAAACCATAGCAGATTCTGCTTTTCATGCTAGCAGAACGTGTGGAAACCGAACTTAGGGACTCCGCCAAATTTAAATCGTCATTAGCGCGAGCGCTGCGGCAGCGGTGTTCCATGGTATCTTGATGAACCATTTGCTCAGGCCTACGAGACGCTTGAGCCACTGGGTGCGGATGCCGCTGTTTTCCGGGCCGTTGTCGGCATTGATTACGAGGGTATGTGGAGGATGACCGTTTTTTTAAGCGTCGGCCAGATCTCCGAAAGCCGATCCGCCATGAAATCCGCCGTCGCGCTGCCAGTGGTGAAGCTTAACCAGGTTTCGCCGGTGTCGGGGCGGTGGACTCCAAAGGGCGTGAGCTTGGCTTCAGGCTCAAGATCGTGATCCAGTGTCTGATGCCCGCTGCGGCTCTTGCCGCCGCGACTCAGATTGCCGATGGGCACGGTGGTCTTGGTATCGATGGAAAGCCGGATGATGCCGGGATCCGCGTCCGCTTCGGCGTTGATGCGATGGACGTTTTCAAAGATAGCGTCGGTCTGCGGCACTTTGCGCAGCGGCTTACTTTTGGCGACGCGACGCGGCTTGA
>JAYVNE010000188.1:0-3447 GCA_043758615.1 Akkermansiaceae bacterium | reverse complement strand
AATGCAATATCTTTGACCCCGTCAATCCCCGCGATCATGGAAACCAAATCCGGCAGATTGCGTCGCAACAAAGGCTCCCCGCCCGTGAGTCGAATCTTCTCCACGCCCAGCGAAACAAACACGCGCGCCAGCCGCGTCAGCTCCTCGAACGTGAGGATGTCGCCCTTCGGCAGAAACGCATGATCCGGCCCGAACACCTCCCGCGGCATGCAGTAAGTGCAGCGGAAATTACAACGATCCGTTACCGACAGACGCAAGTCACGCAGCGCACGACCCATGCGATCCTTGATCGCCGGAGGCAGTAACGCGGTCAGTTCGTGTCCCGAATGCATGAGGTTAATTATGCCGTATTTATGCGGCAAGCAAAGCACTTGTAAGAAACACTAAGGCTTGAAACAGGAACGGGGGCTATTAGGATGCACCATGCCGCTTTCATGGAACGAGATCAAGCACCGCGCCATCGCCTTCGCGCGAGATTGGAAAGGCACCACCTCGGAAAAATCCGAGCGGCAAACCTTCTGGAATGAGTTCTTCGAAGTCTTCGGCAAGAAGCGCCGCACCCTCGCCGCGTTCGAGGAACCGGTGAAAAAACTCAGCGGCAACTGGGGTTTCATTGATCTCTTCTGGCCCGGCACCTGCCTGGTGGAGCACAAGAGCGCGGGCGAAGACCTCGGCAAGGCTCACGCGCAAGGCATGGACTATGTGCGCGGCCTCATTGACAGCGGGCGGGAGAAGGAAGCCCCGCGCTGGCTCATCGTCTCCGATTTCGACCGCATTGCCATTCACGATCTGGAGCCGGAGCAGGACGCAGAAATGCTCTCGTTCAATCGGCTCCCGCCCAGCGTGGAGTTCCCGCTGAAGGAACTGCACAAGAACGTCCGCCACTTCGCCTTCATCGCGGGCTACAAATATCACAAGCTCAACCCGGAAGACCCTGCGAACTTCGATGCCACCGAGTTGATGGCGAAACTGCATGACGCGCTCTATGACGGCGGCTATCGCGGGCACAAGCTCTGCCAGTTCCTCGTGCGCCTGCTCTTCTGCTTCTTCGCCGATGACACCGGCATCTTCCCCTCCGGCCAGTTCAAGCTCTTCCTCAAAGACCGCACCGCAGAAGATGGCAGCGATCTAGGAATCTGGCTCGGACGTCTTTTCCAAGTCTTGAATCAGTCGGAAGAAACGCGTGGCAAGCACCTCGACGACGACCTTCTCCAGTTCCCTTACATCAATGGCGATCTCTTCACCGAGCCGCTGTTGTTTGCGGACTTCAACAGCCAGATGCGCGCAGTGCTGCTGGAGTGCTCCGAGTTCAAATGGGAGAAAATCTCGCCCGCAGTCTTCGGCAGTCTTTTCCAGACCATCTTCGACCATGAGGACGACCGGAAGCGTCGCCAACTCGGCGCGCATTACACCGCCGAGCAGAACATCATGAAAGTCGTGCGCAGCCTCTTCCTCGATGAACTGCGCGCCGAGTTCGATGCCGCAAAAAAAGACAAGTCCGGTCGCGGCCCCAGCAGGCTGGAGTCGTTGCAGAAACGACTCGCTTCCTTGAAGATCATGGACCCCGCCTGCGGTTGCGGGAACTTCCTTGTCGTCACTTATCGCGAGTTACGACAGCTTGAGTTAGAAATTCTCCTCGTGCTCCATCAGAACGAACTGGCCGAGACTCAACACGAGTTCGCACTGGATGTGACGCAGCTCTCGAAGCTGAACGTGGATCAGATGTTCGGCATTGAGATCGAAGAGTTTCCCGCGCGCATCGCGGAAGTCGCCTTGTGGCTCGCCGATCATCAGGCGAACATCCTGCTCAGCGAAGCCTTCGGCCAACTTTATCGCCGCATTCCGCTGCGCAAAAGCCCGCACATCGTTGTGGATAATGCGCTACAGAAGGATTGGAAAGAAGTGCTGCCCACGGAACAATGCAGCTACATTTTGGGCAATCCGCCGTTCGTGGGAAAAAAGGAACAGAACAGCTATCAGAAATCAGACATGGATTTGGTTTGGGGTGATGTTTCGGGCGCAGGCGTTTTAGACTTTGTCACCGCATGGTATCGCAAATCTGCGGGCTACATCGCAGGGACAAAAATAGTAGCAGCCTTCGTTTCCACCAATTCTATCACTCAGGGCGAGCAGGTGCCGATCCTCTGGGGTGAACTTTTCCAGCATCAAAACATTCACCTGCATTTCGCCCACCAAACCTTCGCTTGGCAAAGTGAGGCAAGGGGCAAAGCTCACGTTCACGTCGTCATCATTGGTTTTGCTTGCTGGCAGCCTACCAAGAGAACAATCTTCGAGTATGACGACATCAATGACGCTCCGACCGGTGTCGCTGCCAATTTCATTAACTCTTATCTCGTAGATTCAACTGTCCAATTTGTTACGAGGATGATGAAGCCCATCTGTCCCGTTTCAGAGATGGTCTTCGGCACAAAGCTCGTTGACGACGGGCATCTCACTCTGAGCACTGAGGAAAAGGAAACTCTAATTTCTGGATACCCTTTTACAAAGTCGTGGATAAGGCCCCTAATTGGTGGAGAAGAGTTTATCAATGGGACAGTCCGATGGTGCCTTTGGCTCAACCAAGCTGAACCACGACAAATACGTGACTGCCCACCTGTCTTGGAGCGCATCCAAATGGTTCGTGCATTTCGACTAGCCAGCAAGAAAGTGCCGACCGTCAAACTAGCTGAAGCACCAAGCCTCTTTGGGGAAATACGACAGCCTGAAAAGGACTACTTATTGTTTCCGAAAGTCTCCTCTGAAAGAAGGAAGTATTTACCGCTTGGATTTATCTCGGCAGATCACATCGCTAATGGAAGTGCTTTGGTTGTTCCTAACGCAACACCTTATGAGTTTGGTGTGTTATCAGCATCAATGCACATGGCTTGGATGAGGCGTATTTGTGGCAGAATGAAAAGTGACTACCAGTATTCTGCTACTTTCGTCTATAACAACTTCCCCTGGCCCGAACCCACCGACGCCCAACGCGCCGCTGTGGAGAAAGCCGCGCAGCGCGTGCTGGATGCGCGCGAGCAATTCCCATCCTCTACCCTCGCCGATCTCTACGATCCCACGACCATGCCGCCCGCTCTCGCCAAGGCACATGCCGAACTCGACCGCGCCGTTGATCGCTGCTACCGCAAAGAGCCATTCGCCAATGACCGGTCCCGCGTAGAGCATCTCTTTGCCCTTTATGAACAATTGACCGCGCCTCTCGTGGTCAAGGCCAAACCGAAAAAAGGCCCGCGCAACTCATCCGCACTGCACGATGCCGAAGATAGCAGTAAACCACTTTATGAGAAGGCAGCTTACCTCCACCCTTCGCCAGCAGTCAGTGAAGACGCTGCCAGCTATGGCTCGGGCAATTTACGCTAAACCTAAAAAGGAAAATGGGAAGTTTGTGAGTTGATACAAAACCGAAGCGTGACCTCGGGTGGTTTGAGGTTT
>JAYVNE010000187.1:0-10744 GCA_043758615.1 Akkermansiaceae bacterium | reverse complement strand
TATTTGTTATAGAGCAGGTGGTTCGCGTGGTGAAGATGTTCCTTCACGTTTCCCGTCGCTTCACGTTGGATGTTCATCCACTCGTAAAGGTACTGCTGCACCTGAGGGAAAAGCAATGGAATCACAAACAGAAACATCCAAGGAAACGTCGATCCGAGATTCTCAAAAGTGCGGCGCACGGAGGTCCCCCACCCCGAGTTCGAAACATTGTGCAGCAGCGTCCAGAAGACACCGCCGATTGATAGCGTTAGGAAAAAATAAAAGGCAAACACCCAAGAATAGGCGAATGAGCCGCGGATAGTTTCCGGCGCGAAAAACAGGCAATACAAACTGGCGACAGTGCCGATGACGGCCACGCCAAGGGCGATGCTTTTCACTCCCGCTACCTTGGAGGTGTCGAGGTGATCGCCGTTAATCGCGATGTCTGCTGAGGTGACGTGGTGGTGAGCCATTTCTTTAAATGTTCAGGGAAAAGTTATTTGGCTGCGGTTGGAATCTCCTTGGCCGCTTGGAGCGTGCGAACGTATGCCACAATCGCCCAGCGATCTCTCACTGGAATGTTGTAGCCGTAAGCTCCCATTTGGCCTTTGCCGTTAGTGATGGTTTCAAAAATGCGGCCATCTGGATAAGTAGCGGGCTTGAAGTTATCGAGATGAAAATTCGCGATGCCCGGAACGCCGTATTGGCTGGTCATCCCCAATCCATTGCCGGACTTGCCATGGCAAACCGCGCAATAGATTCCAAAACGTTCTTGGCCGCGTTTGATCAATGCGGATGCGTTATCTGCTGTTAGTGCCAACTCCTCGGGCATTCCGTTGCCGAAATAATCGCCGACGTGTCCGGTGTAATAGTAGCCAGTTTGGCCACCGAATTCGTATTCAGGAATACCACCGATAGATTTTGCACCCGCTTCGTTAAAACCACGCGGTTGCGTTTGAGCAACGGGAAGACGAGCGCCATGGCCATCGGCAAAAAACGGATCGGGCTTCTGGGCGCGGAGTTTATCCTGCTCATCCATGTCCGGGAAGATCCGGATCGGTGGCTTAGAGAAATGCTGGCCACGGACTCCGAAGATTCCGACTGCGAGCAACGCGATGAGCGCGTAAACGAGGAAAAAGTATCGCATCTAAAGTTTAGAATTTAAGATTTAAAATTTAAGATTTTCTCCTTCAGTCTTCTTCTTCGACCAATTCGATGTTGGCCCCGCCAATCTCGGAAAGCATGTCGCGGGTGGCATTCGGGCTGAATTTCGGATCGCGAGCTTCGATGGCGATGAAGAACCCGTCATCAGTGGCGCGGTGAAACTGACGGCTTGCAAAAAGCGGGTGGTTCAGGCGGGGAAGCTGGATCAATGCCAGCAAGCCGAAGAGCGTGGTGAATCCCGAGAACAAAATCGTCAACTCGAACATGATTGGGAAGAAGGCCGGCACAGTGAAAATGTTAGCCGGTTTCGCCTGCACGATCGTCGGATAGATCACGACCTGCGTGGTGTAAGCCAATGCGAATGCGGTCGCGGTGCCAGTCATGCCGCCAAAGAAAACGAACCACGGTAGGATCGAGCGTTTCATGCCCATCGCTCCATCGAGTCCGTGGATCGGATAGGGAGAATAACAATCCCATTTCTTGAAGCCGGAGTCGCGGACTTTCTCTGCGGCCTTGTAAAGAGCTGAGGCGCTCTTGAACTCGGCGAGATAGCCGTAAACGCGTTTGCGGGTGGTGCTCACTTTTTAAATTTGAGATTTAAGATTTGAAATTTCAGATTTTACCTTGAGCCAGCTCGTGCTGATAGGCGGCTTCCTTGGTCACGCCATGGTCTGGATGATCGTGTATATCGTCAAAGTGCGGATCGGACTCTAGCAGCGTCCATTTTACTTCCGCAATGTTGATACAAGGTAGGAAACGGAGGAAGAGCATGAAGAGCGCAAGAAACAAACCGATAGTGCCAACGAAGGTCATCATCTCAACACCGCTCGGGCTGTAAGTTTTCCAGTCACCCGGCAGCCACATCCGTGACAACGTGGTGCAGATAATCACGAAGCGCTCAAACCACATGCCGACGTTCACACACATCGCGACGATCATAATGACCCAGAGATTTTCGCGGCATGCCTTGAACCAGAAGACCTGAGGGGAAAGCACGTTGCAGCTCATCATCGCGGCGTAGGCCCACCAATATGGACCTGCGATTCGGAACTTGAAGGCGTCCATTTCATAGATTGCACCGGAGTAGAACGCGACGAAAAGCTCCATCAGATAGGCGTATCCGACGATGGTGCCGGTGAGCAGAATGATCTTCGCCATGTTATCGATGTGCTTCATGGTGATGAGATCCTGCAAGCCGTAAATGAAACGGGCTGGGATCATAATCGTGAGCACCATTGCGAAACCACCGAAGATGGCACCGGCGACGAAGTAAGGCGGAAAGATCGTGGTGTGCCAACCGGGGACCACCGAGGTCGCGAAGTCGAAGGAAACAACTGAGTGAACCGAGAGCACCAGCGGCGTGGAAAGCGCGGCTAACAACAGATAGGCCATTTCATAGTGGCTCCATTGGCGATTGCCACCGCGCCAGCCGAGGGAAAAGATTCCATAAAGAATTTTGCGCAAGCCGGGCTTGCAACGATCACGGATGGTTGCGAGGTCGGGAACCATGCCGAGATACCAGAAGATCAGTGAGATGGTGAAATAAGTGGAAACGGCGAACACGTCCCAGAGCAGTGGCGACTTAAAATTCTGCCAGATGGCATTCGCATTCGGCACCGGCGCGAGGAACCAAGCAAACCAAACCCGACCGACGTGGAAGGCCGGGAAAATACCGGCGCAGATCACAGCGAAAATCGTCATCGCCTCCGCCGCGCGGTTGATCGACGTCCGCCAGTTTTGTCGGGTCAGGAAAAGAACGGCTGAAATCAGAGTTCCGGCGTGACCGATACCGATCCAGAAAACGAAGTTAGTAATATCAAAGCCCCAGAAAACTCGGTTAGACATCCCCCAGACACCGACACCCGTGGACACCAGATAAGTCAAGCCGCCACCCACGCCGATCATGGCGATGAGAGCCGACGGGATGAAAAGCAACCACCATAGGAATGGTTGCCGATTTTCAACGACGCCACAAATGCGTTCGGTGATCCAATGGTAGGAACGACCGCTGAGAATGAGCTTTTCGCGCTCAAGCACCGGGAGTTTGACTCCAGTGTGGGTCTCCGGGGCGGTATGGGTGGTGGATGCCATGTTAGGTTGAAATTGAAGCTCGGTTGAAATGATTAGACCATGTGGATGGTGGCCTTGCCGATGAATGGGGCGTCCGGCATTTTTGGATTCGGATTCTTAACCCGTGCCAGATAACTGGTGCGAGGACGAGTGCCGATGTAGTTGAGGAGGTCGTAATTCCGATCAATGCGCTTGCTACGGCCGATGACGGATTTTTCCGCATCCAGCAGGTTACCAAAGCTGATCGCGCTGGCCGGACAGGCTTCCTGACAGGCGACTTTCACCGAATCCACCGGAATACGGAGAGTTTCCTTGGTGACTTGGAACTCGGCGGAAGGCTTCCCGGCTTCCAGAGCGCCTTGCTTTTGACCTCGCTTCTGGCGGATCACCGCATCTTTCAGGCGCTGCACACAGTAAGTGCATTTTTCCATCACACCCCGCATGCGGACGGTGACATTCGGGTTCTTCTGAAGGTGCGGTGCCTCGCCGCGTTGCTGCTCGCCGAACGGTCCTTTGTAAAGGTTATGGGCGATGAGCGGGTTGCGCTTGTTATAGTCGAAGTAGTTAAAACGGCGGGCCTTGTAAGGGCAGTTGTTCGCGCAATACCGGGTGCCGATGCAGCGGTTGTATGCCATCGCGTTGAGGCCGTCTTCCGTGTGAATCGTGGCGTTGACTGGGCAAACCGTTTCGCAAGGAGCGGATTCGCATTGCACACAAGCGACCGGCTGCGGAACGAGCTCTGGATTGCCTTCGTCGAAGGTGTTGTCCTTTTGCGTGGCGTAATATCGATCCATGCGGATCCAATGCATCTCGCGACCGCGGGCGACCTGTTCTTTGCCGACGATTGGAATGTTATTTTCTGACTGACAGGCAACCAAGCAAGCGTTGCAGCCCATGCATGAAGCAAGGTCGATCGACATGCCCCACTGATGGAGCGGGTCATTGATGAGTGGCTGGGCCTTGCCGTCCTTGCCAGGATGGAAAGTCGCGGAGCTTTTCGGCTCGTACAGATAGACGTTAGGCGGTGCGTGGGCATCGTTGCCTTGTTTGGCGACGTTGGCCAATTGCGCTTCAAACGCACCTTTTTCTTCATCCTCCATTGTCGAAACCTCACGGGCAAGCGCGCGGCCATACATGGCGCTGTGCTCTTGGGTGAGGGCCATTGAATAGCGTTTGCCCGTGGGTTTCGCCGTGGCACCGCTGGCGAAATAAGCGGTTGCCCCCGTGCGAAGCGGATAGGCATTGAAACCACGGTTCACGCCGACGAGGCCCACGTGATTTTCGTTTTTCGGACCGCGCTTGAGTTCGTCTTCTTTATCAAAGCCTTGGCCGTAACCAAGCGGGATCACGATGGTATTTTCCGCTTGGCCGAAAGATATCAGAACGGGGATTTCGAGCGTCTGACCGTTGACCGTCACTTCGATCATCGGCTGCTTGCGGTTTTCACCTTCTCCATCAGGTCCGACTTTTGCAAAGGTGCTCTCCACTCCAAGCACGGAAGTTACAGGCTCAACGGAAATGATTTGGTCGTAAATGCCGAGTTCCTTAGCCGTGGCAGGCGCGATCAACGCCGCATTATCCCAGGTGTGTTTCGAAATCGGATCGGGAGCTTCTTGCAACCAGCCGTTGTCGATCCAGCGTCCGTCGAAGATGGATGAATCCGTGGCGAAAATCACTTCAAGCGATTTGGCTGTTGGAGCGTCCGTAGTTTTTTCGAGCAATGCAACTTTCGCACTCGGGGAGGCCGCAGCGTATTTTGAACCGGCGAGGAAACCGTCGCGCAGCAGTGTTTTCCACGCCTGATCCCCTTCTCCGCCAAGCGGGGTAAAGGTCGCGCGGACCGCATCATAAGAGGGCGACGCCGCGCCTTTCGGGCCTTCGCCGTTGAGCAGCTTACCGTCGTTAGAAAGCAGCGCGAGAAGCAGCTCCACTTCGGAAATGCAATCCACATAAAGCGGAAGGATCATCGGCTGGACGATGGTGTAAACTCCGTTAGCCGTGCGCGCATCCGACCATGATTCCAAATAGTGTGCTGCCGGAATGTGCCAGGTCGCTGCATGGGCCGTGGCGTCCGTGCGACTGCCGAGATGGATGCTGGTCTTTAGCTTGGCAAACGAATCGGCAAACTTAAGGTCAGCCGGTGCGTCGTAAATCGGATTCGAGGGGGTGATCACGACCAGCGTGTCAACCGCGCTGGTATCGATGTCGGCCTTCAGCGAGGCCAAAGTGCCGAGGTTTTTGGTTTCGGTTTGGACGGCGAGAAGCGGCTTGCCTTCACCGATGTTGCCAAGAGCGAGGTTGATCGCAAGGGCAAGCTGATGGACAGCGGCCGATTGACGGGAGCCCGCTAATACAATGGATTTCCCAGCGTTTGCCTTCAAATCAGCGGCCAGCTCTTTCACCCATTCCAGGTGCTTTGGATCGGAAATTTCAGCGGCAGACGTGGAAACTCCCAAGCGGCGTGCGACTTGACCTGCGATGCCGGCCACTTGGCTGGGGGCAATCCGCAGGCGGTGATCCGCCATGCCGCCGGTTAGAGTAAATGCACCTTCCACCACGTAGAGGCGGTTCATTTTCGACGCGTCCGGCTTGGCGGAGTAGCCTTTGCCTTCTGGCTTGCGGCGCTCGAAAAATGGAGTGACCGGGCCTTGTGAATCGGTCCCAGCGAAGTCGCAATCGAGTGATAAAATGCGGTCCGCTTTTGAAAAATCAGGCACCAGCTTGACGCCATCGCCAAGCGTGGAATCGCTCGTCAGCGCTTCGTATTGATAGAACTTCGCGGAAGCATATTTCGCGGCGAGCTCCTTTGTTAGACGGACACGGGTCGGGCTGTCATCGGCACCGAAGAGGAAACCAATTTTCGCAGACTTGTCAGCGGCCAGAGCGGCCAGAGCAGCTTCCAGATCCGCGCGTGGAGCGACTTTCGCACCCTTGAGAATCTTGCGTGAACGCGATGGAGAATAAAGATCCAGCACCGATGCTTGGGCAAACGCATCCGTTCCTGCGGCATCCGGGTGGAGATTGTTAGGAGCGAGCTTGGTCGGCCGGCCTTCGAAGGTGGTCACTACCAGCGGCGTAGCGCCGCAAGCGCGCGGCATCGAGGATGCATAATAGGTCGCTTTTCCAGGAATCACCCATTCAGGGGCCTTGGTGTAAGGGACGATATAAGTCTCCGGGCGGCGACAAGCTGCCATTCCAAATCCGGCGAGCGCAGTCGATGCGCCCATGATCTTGAGGAAAGAACGACGTGAGGTTTCGGCATCCTCCTCATTCGTCATTTCAGCGGCGGCACGCGGAAATTCGCGGTCAAGCCATTGACGAAACTCTGCGGTATCTTCGAGCTGCCCCGCACTGCGCCAAGCGACGGTGGTTTCGCCAGCGGGAACTGCGGGGTGCTGCAAAATGCGTTTGCTCATATTAGACTGCGGAAATGATAGAATTCAGAAAAACGGGCGAAGGAATCAATGATGGCAAGTGGCGCAAGTGACCTTGGGCTTTACCATGAATTCCTCTTTCAACTTCAGGCCAAGTTCTTCGGTCGTTTTCACGCCGAGCTCTGGATGATTCGAGATGTAGGTCTCGGCGTTGTAGTTGAAATTGTAAACTTCCTCCAGCGGGCGAAGGTTCTTCTCCGGCGCGCGGTGGCAATCAAGGCACCAACCCATCGAGTGACTCTCAGCCTGATAGACCACTTCCATCTTGTTCACGTTGCCGTGGCAGCTTTGGCAGGAAATCCCCCGGGTCACGTGAGCCGAGTGGTTGAAATAAACGTAGTCAGGCGCCTTGTGCACCCGCACCCACTCGATCGGTTTGCCATCGTAGCCAGGATAATTCACATCCATCGACTTATGCAACGGCGCGAGTTTCGGGCTTTCGCGTTGGACGTGCTGGTGACAGTTCCAACAAGTGCTGCCCGTCGGCACGTTCGAATGGCCGGCTACATCGACGAACGAATGGCAATAACGGCAATCCAAACCGATCTGATCCACATGAATTTTATGGGAAAATGGGATCGGCTGACTCGGCTGATACCCTACCGTCAGAGTCTTCGGGGTCGCGTAATAGGAAAATGCGAGAGCGACGCCTGCTGCTGCGGTTCCAGCGCAGACAGCGATTTTAAGGGGCAGGAGATTGGACCAGCGGGGAAAAATATTTGCCATGGCAGGGGCGATGCGATGCGAGAAGATGGAGCTTGTGAAATTTTTCACAAGCTTGTTTCCGAAATACTTTTAAGGCCGTTCGGAGCGGGCAGAGGATGCAAACGAAAGGCCGCCTTGCAATGCGAAAAAAGAAATTTTCACACAAATTGTAATAGGCTCTCGTCACTTCATCTGATTTTCCCCGGTGTGAAAGGAATTCAATTAGGCCATGCACATTTCATGCCGTCATTTCGAGGGTTGGGAAATTAACTGTAGGGTCTCGCTTTCAGCGATTGGGAAACGCCGAAAACGAAAATGCAGGCCTTTCAAATCCCCGATTGTCAGATACAGGCAAGCGATTAGTCTCCGTCCTAGGCGATGACAGCACCCGAAATTCTCTCCCTCCTCTGCGCCGCCACCGCTGCCGGAGCGATCAACGCCGTGGCGGGCGGCGGCACGATCCTCACCTTCCCCACCCTACTCGCCATTGGCACACCGGCGATCGTGGCCAACGCGACCAGCACCGTCGCCCTCGTTTTCGGCACCAGCGGCTCGGTCTATGGTTTTCGCAAGCACATCCTCTCCATTCGCGAATGGCTGTGGCGCTTCGTCCCGGTTAGTCTGCTAGGCGGGCTGATCGGGAGTGGGTTACTCACAATCACCAGCAACGATTTTTTCTGCCGGCTCGTTCCGTTTCTCATCCTGTTCGCCACCCTGCTCTTTCTTGCTCAAGGCGTCGTCGCCCGCTTGATCCGTCGCTCAACCGAGGAACCACAGCGTGAGCCACTCATTTGGCCGGCCATCTTGTTTCAGTTTCTCGTTTCCATCTACGGCGGCTTTTTCGGCGCAGGCATTGGTATCCTTATGCTCGCCACGCTTGGATTCATCGGACTCACCGACATCCATCAGATGAACGCCTTAAAAAACATTCTCGGCTCGCTGATCAACGTCGTCGCATCGATCATGTTCATTTCCCGTGGCCTCGTCGATTGGCCGAAAGTGGGCGTCATGACCCTTGGAGCCATCGCTGGCTACTATCTAGGCTCCCACTATTCGCAAAAAATCCCGCAAATCTGGGTTCGCCGAATCGTGCTGGCGATAGGCTTCGCAATTTCCGGCATCACCTTCTATCGGCAGTTTCGCTGAAAATTTCAGGAGTTCGACCAGTTCATCCCCTTATCGTTCCGCCATTGCCGATAAGCCGCGAACTGCTCGCCCTTCGTCATTTCACGGCGTGCAGGTTCCTCACTCAGAAACGCCTCAAACGCCCCGCCATGTGAAGTTTCCGCCGAGGAAATTTCATTCTCCAAAACAGGCGCATCCGCAGTGCCCAAATTCGCCAATTTTCCGATCCGCCCAAGCTGCCCGCAGATTCGAAAGCTCATGATCACTAACAATACTAACATCCCCAAACAAAAGGACAGCAGGATCACGACCGTGAGAACATACGCTGGCATTTCAGATTCTGGCATGCGCCAGTCTTAAGAAACCGCACCGCTTTGAGAAGTCCCAAGTACTGCGCAAAATTCAAAAATGGCGGACGGAACGCTGAATGTGCTTGTGGCGTCTCACCGCAACGGAATCACTCTTGAAGACGCAACACTGGACCCACGTAGCAGCCCGTTGCTGCGAGACGCAGCAACCACGACCATCCCTCCACCCGGCACATTGAAGCCGCAGGCTGTCCAAAAACGCTCCATCAATGAGTGGATGCAAATCAAATAATTCATACCCAATCATTGAACCCATTCAACGTTTCACAAACGACTTACACGGCAGGTTTTAAATCTCTTGACATTAGCATTGCATAATTTATGGAAATACACATGAGAACAACCATAGATATGCCTGATGATTTGTTCAAACGGGTGAAACCCCTGCTCGCAAAAAGAAAAATGACATTTCGCGCACTGGTGATCGATGCCGTCGAGCGCGCCATTGAGTCACCTACGGCGACTTTCCGGCTGCGAGACGCATCCGCCGGACACCCTGCGGATGATACTGCGGTCTCCAACGGTGTGATCAACCGTGCAATTGATGACGCGCGGGAACCTTCATTTGCAGGATAATGATCGCGGTGGATACAAACCTGCTGGTGCATGCTCACCAGCGCGAAGCTTCCCTGCACGTTAAAGCGAACGATGTGATCCGTGATCTCGCGGAATCTCCCGTTCCTTGGTCGGTGTGCCTGCACAGTTTCGTTGAATTTTACGGAGTCGCCACGCATCCGAAAATTTGGAAAACTCCATCGACCCCGGAACAAGCCATTGACCAGATCCGTGCATGGCGGGAATCTCCCAGCCTGCGAGTCCTGTGCGACACCCCCGGAGTCATGGATAAACTGGCTGAGCTCGCGGTAAATGGCATGGTGCGCGGCGCCTTGATCCACGATGCCAGAATCGCTGCCTGCTGCCTGGTGGGCGGGGTCGGGGAACTCTGGACCGTGGATCGAGATTTTAGCCGCTTCCCGCCGCTGAAAACCCGAAATCCTCTCGTTTCGTAGGGCACGTCTCCCACACGCTCGACAATCTCTTCCTCCACCCGCTCGGCTGTGGCTGGGACAACCTGTCCCAGCCCGTCCAAGGAGCGTCTCGCACCGACACCTCTTCCCTCTAAAACGGCGAACTTCCTACCAACTCCCCGATTTCTTCCTCCTGCGCACGGGCTTCTTTCTCCAATTCCCCAATTTCCTCCTCCTGTTCCTCCCGCTGATCGTCACGACTTTGAAACTGGAGGTTGACCCATGGCGAGCAATGGATCATGGTCACCGAGTATGACTGCTTCAATTGAACTGGATTTGAAACAGCGTCTCGCCCACCTGTCCGAACCCGACCGGCGGGCAATGTCCGCCTACTTGCTGAGGCTCAAACACCAGTCAAAACGCGGGCGCCAGGGCATCTCGAAGCTCATGAAGGATATGGACGCGGGCAAAAAAACCGGATTATCTAAACTTGTCACCGATCTTGGACATGGCTGAACGCCACTCTTATGAACCGGTTCTCTCGTCCAAAGCCGCCGCGTTTCTCATAGGGCTCTCCAAAGCCCGGCAGCGGAAATTAATCGGGCTTCTCTATCAACTTACCGACAGCCCATCCCAAATCGGCGACTACTCCGAATCGGACGAAACCGGGCGCGAAGTGCAATTCATTCTCGTCCGCGATCTCCTCATCGCATTCTGGGCCGATCATGCCGTCAGGGAACTGAGGATAGTGGAGATTGAGGAAGTCTGAGAAACATCCCGCTAAAACGGCACTTCTCCCACCAACTCTTCGATTTCCTTTTCCCGCGTGGAGCCTCAGACATCCTGACCTACCCATGAAAGCCGTGGATTCGCGGGCATAGGCGAGGAAACCCGATGACCCATGCTGGCGTTTTTTGCGGGCGAGGTGCAG
>JAYVNE010000186.1:0-29239 GCA_043758615.1 Akkermansiaceae bacterium | reverse complement strand
TTCCTTATTGGAGTGGGCGCAATTGCAGGGATGAGCCCAGTGTCGTAGGGGCGGATCACGGTAGGAAGTTTACGGTGGGCTCCGAGACCCAAATATTTCATTCGTTGCTGTAAATCGGGAAGAAAGGGAGCCAGATCCACGGCTTGTTTGACATCGGTGACAACGTTGTAGATTCGGAAGGGATCATTTGCAGAGGCAATACCGGTTCGCACCCCCATATAATTCCCAACACGGATTGCCTGTTCTTGCCCTACAGGATTATTACCGTGATTCGGGAAATCGGAGTAGGCGTTAGTTACTGTCGAGGCTGCAGTGCCATAATTAAACTCAAAATAGAGATAGCCCTTGTCACTTTGGATACCTTGCCCGGTCAAGGTTGGCACCATGGATGTACCATCAGTGAAGGCGGGAATAGGAGCTTTCGCCAACTCTGCGAAGGTCGCCATCCAGTCATAGTTAGCGCAGGGGCGGGTGATTTCGCGGATGTTGTTCAGTTGGTTGGTTCCAACAAGCTTACTTGGCCACCAAGCAATCGTCGGGGTGCGGATGCCGCCTTCCCATATGTCCCGCTTGAGGCCCTCGAATCCGCCGTAACTTTGGAAAAATTGTGGGTCGATTTCCAACGACTCCGCTCCGTTGTCAGAAGTGAAAACCACCAAAGTGTTATTGGCGACGCCTTGGTCCCGCAGTGTTTGGAGAATATCGGAAACCGAATCATCCATCCGGCGAATCATTGATGCATATCTGCGATTGATAATCGGCCATGTAGGATCAACCGAAGGATGTTGGTTGGCAGAGCTATCGATGCGAGAGGGGTCATTAATGGCGGTATTGACATAGGACGGCGCACCGGTCCACTGGATGCCTCCGCTAGATCCGAAGCCCGTGGGGTAGTTTGCTGTTGGTGCGAACTGGCTAATGAAGTGCGGAGTGTCGTAAGCAAGGTAGATGAAAAACGGACGATTTGGGTGATTCTGAGTTTCCTCGATGATGGTTTTCTTCGCAAAGCCGGTCCACGCATCACTGGTGTAGAGATCGACATAGGCGGAATCGATTTTTTTCCAGTCGTCGTAAATGAAGGCCTGCTTTTCAGTTGTTCCGTTGCGGGGATAGTGTTCATGCGCTGCGGTGTGTCCTAAATACCCGAAAAAACGATCAAAACCGCGCACCAATGGATGGGCATCCGGTATTTGTGTATAGCCATTGTTTGCATTTCCTACCAAGCCCGCCTTGCCGATATGAACAGTATAGTATCCCGCCGTTTTGAGGACGCCGGCAAGGGTGTGATTCCTGGGCAGAGGGTAATCAAACTGTGAGTCGCGGATATCTGAGTGACCTTGATGGCGCCCTTGGAGAAGCGAGCTGCGGGAAGAGGCACAAATAGGGGCACCCACGTAATGATGGGTTAGCTTGGCGCCCTCTGCTGCCATGGCATCTAACCCAGGGGTGATAAACTTCTTAGTTCCGGTCCGCTGGTTTTGCCAAAAACAACCGATGTCCCCAGGCCCCAAATCATCTGCGAGAATGTAGATGATGTTAGGACGTGAGGTCTTGCTGTTAGCATCACATGGGTTGGTCCCTAAATTCACTTCCATGCCGTCTGGCACGCTGTCT
The DNA here is from genome assembly GCA_043758615.1 of Akkermansiaceae bacterium. GTDB lineage: Bacteria > Verrucomicrobiota > Verrucomicrobiia > Verrucomicrobiales > Akkermansiaceae > Luteolibacter. The sequence continues at coordinate 27,625 of JAYVNE010000186.1, read as the reverse complement.
CCATCCGTATCAGCGAGGTTCGGGTTTGTTCCGGTGTTTGTGGGAGAAACATAAATCCCTGTGTTAGTTTCATAACTATCCGGGATTCCGTCATTGTCGGCGTCTCCGGGCACCGGGCGCAAAACGGTAGGCTTGCTGGCAGCATTGGCAGGATTTGTGCCATTAATGATTTCATTGCCATCGGGGGTGCCGTCACCATCGGTATCGAAGATGTTTGGATTGGTGCCTGTGAACAGAGGGTTGATGTAATTGCCCGTGTTGTTCTCATAAGAATCTTTAAGACCATCCCCATCCGTATCCCCTTTGAGTGGATTTGTGCCCGTGTTGCTTGGGGAAACATAAATGCCCGTGTTGGTCTCGACACCGTCACTCAGCCCATCCCCATCAGTATCAGCAACATTGGGGTTGGTTCCGGTATTGGTCGCTGAGACATAGATTCCGGTGTTGGTTTCGTAGGCATCTGGAATGCCATCATTGTCGGCATCTCCGGCTACCGCGAACAAGGCGGAGGGAGCGCTGAGTAATGAGATGAAGATCAGCTTGCGCAAAAATGAATACATGGGTTGGTGCATGAGGATAGCCAAAGAATAGGCTATTGTCCAATAGCTCTCTCCCTGAAGAGTACGTAGTGAAAAACCCTACAAAAAGGGATGTGGGCGCTTACGAGGCTCACTGAGGTTGCCCTTCAGCCAGCACGGTGATGGACCCACGCGATCGCCCTTTGCAAGAGGCCGGGAGCGTCTTTCAAGGCCAGCTTTTCCTTGATGCGTGCTCGGTAGGTCTCGATAGTCTTCACATCGAGCGTCAGTAAATCCGCGATTTGACGAGTGCTGTGGCCTTTTCCAATTAGCTCAAAAACTTGAAGTTCGCGGTCGGCGAGTAGGGTAATTGAAAACTCGAAATTGGAGGTTGCGGGTCTTCCCAAGGAACGCGTGAGCAACTGGCTGGTTGCCGTTTCGCTGAGAAATATTTTGCCCGCGAGGACGTGGCGGATCGCAGTCATGACATCCCGACTGGCTTCTTGCTTCGTGATGTAACCATGTGCTCCCGCCCGGATGCAGCGCTCGGCGTAAATAAGCTCGTCCTGCATGGATACCACCAAGATTTTTACCGCCGGATGCCGAGTCTGGAGATCTTTGATTAGTTCGATACCGAGTGAGTTTTTCAGAGTCAGATCGATGATCGCTAAGGCGGGTGCTACGGCTGCGATGATTTCGAGCGCCCCATGGCGGTCCTCCGCCTCGCCGCTCACCACGAGATCAGGTTCGCGATCGATCAGTTCGATCAATCTCTCGCGAACGAGAGGATGATCATCGACAATGACAATCCGTATCGGATTTTCAGATGCTTCGTTCATAGGTTAGGAATGGAACGATTTTTCGGCCAGCATGCAGATGACCTTGGTGCCATGAGAAGGCAGACTTTGAATGAGGAATTGCCCCCCTATCATACGGGCGCGATATTCCATGATCCGCAGGCCCAGCCCTTCCGGGTTGAAAGGTATATTTGGGATTCCAACTCCGTCATCCTCCACTGCCAGCGTGACGTGACCCTGTTCTACTGATAGAGAAATCAGGATTTTTTGTGCTTCCGCGTGTTTTGCTGCGTTGGTCACTGCTTCCTGGGCGATTCGATAGAGATGAATACCCGTAGTCGGCTTGCAAGGCATCATCAGCGTCTCGCACTGGACGGTGCAGTTAACACTGTAGCGACGGCGCATGGTGGCAGCGAGTTCCTGAAGCGCCATTCCGAGACCTTCAGACTCTAATCTAACGGGATAAAGTCCCCGCGCCAGATTGCGCGCCTGGGTGATCGCATCGTCGATCATATCCGCGATGCGGTTGGCGTCCGGGGTGCCAGGAATGCCGTTCTCGGTGAGCTTTTTCTGGAGCAAATTGGCGGAGAATGCAGCGCTGACCAATTGCTGGCACAAACCGTCGTGCAAATCTTGGCCGATTCTAACCTGCTCGCGGTCGCTGATTTCTAAAATATTTTTTTCTAGTTCGAGATTTTCCGCGACTTGAGCTTTGAGGGCGGCGGTTCTTTCACTCACCCGATCTTCGAGATGTGTGTTGATCGAACGCATCGCCGACACAAGGCTTGCCGCAATGAGGAACGTACCTAGCCGCATCATAGCATTCCAGTATGGGGTGAATGGATTGGTAAAAATCATCTCGGGGGTAATGTATTCCGCATAGAGGTCGGCCGCTAACCAGATCAGCGCGGCCAGCAGGGCGGCTGAAAATCCCTGAATGAAACCCGCAACACGGGCGATCAGTAAAATCGGAATGAGATATAACAGTGAGCAACTAAATTGGGGGCCGGTAATATAACTTAACACCCCGATCATCGCGATCAACAGACCACCCAGAGCGCACACCATAATGGGGGACCGCCTATCCAGCCAGCGTAGGATTTGAATTAACAACGACATCAGTATTTATGGGTTTCCCTCAGGATTCCGCTTTAAGGTGGTCTGCCAAACGAAGAGCCAAAGCAATGATCATCAAGGTGGGATTGGCGTGACCACTTGTCGGAAAGACAGAGGACCCTGCGATATAGAGGTTCTCCACATCATGCACCTTACAATTAACATCTACCACTCCTGATGTTGCTATTTCGGACATTCGAGTCGTCCCAATGTTATGTGAGTTGCTGTTGAAATCCTGGCATTCGGGATGGGAGAGTAATTCCTCATCGGCTTCTGACAACTGCAAGGTTCCTAGCCCAGATTTCTCCAACCGATCCCTAAATAAAGAAATAAAAGTCGTTATCGTCCGGTAATCGATCTCCGAAAACTTGATCGCCACATCCAGTCTCGGCATTCCAAAGTCATCTAATGATAATTCATCCAGCATGACACGACTCTCATAAAGGGGGCTGTGCTCTGTTTGATAAAAAAGCGGGAAATGATTCGTTTTTTTCAGAGGAAGAACCATGGGCAGGCGTCGCTTCTGACAGAATCTCGTGTAGGCTACGGTAGTAAGCTGGCCAAAGATGCTAGGGCCGTCTTTCAAGATAATCAAAAGGTGGGAAACAAGCTCGCGGCGTTGCTCCTTGAGAATATGAAAGAGGCGTCTTGGTCCTTTTCTCGCCCCACCGAGTAAAGTTTTCACCAGTAGAACGGTGGAAACCATCGCATTCCTATGCTCCGATGAGCCAGCGGCAGTTCTAAAAAAGAACCCAACCACGTTTGCTACACGGTGTTTCTCCTGAGCGTGCGGGGTGAGCCAAAAGCGCCTGCGGCAATAGACGCCGGCGGGGTCCTTTTCAAATTCGTAGATAAAATCTTGGTTAGGGTTCTTCAATTTTACATATCCGCATACCCCAAAACGATGTGACTGATAGTAGCGCCCGACGAGATCATGGCTGTTACCAATTCCTGTAGTGAGTATATCTCGCGAAGCTAATAGAAGTCTGGCATTTTCAAGGGCTCCGCAGGCAAGCACCGTTTTTTTTGCATGAACCTGAAAATCTCTACCAGGGCTGCACGCGGCTCTGACATTACTCAACCTTGAACCATCGGAATTCACTTGGAGGTGGATCGCATGTGCATGGAGTAGCACTTTTACGTTAGAAGCGCACTCCAGTTCTGCTCTGTAACGCTTGCTGAAATCCGTTGGGATGCTCCATCGCTCCATAGGCCAGGTGGCGAAATCATCGTCGTCAAAGTTGCGCACGATTTCCGCTTGGGTGTTAGGGAATACTGACCGGGCGTCAAAGTCAGCCTCTCCTGCTTCCGAAAGTTCACACGCACGAGAAATGTAATCCTTCAGGTCGTTTAGGTTGATCGGCCACCCGCTGTTAGAGATCCAGGGCCGCGCGTCAAAGTCCACAGAGTCAAAAGGGACGCATCTACCACCCCAGACAGTCGTGGTTCCACCCCACATTCGCAGGCGGTTTTCTTCGAGCGGCTCATGGGTTCCCGAAGGAGAGACTTTTCCTCGATAAAGATCGATCGATGTGGCTGTCTGGTTAGGTCCTCCTCCGGGCAAGAGAATCACCTGCCGACCGCACTTCATATATTCAAGAGCGAGTGCAATCGCCGCAGCACCGCCGCCCACGATACAGAGGTCCGCTTCCAAGCTGCTTCCTGGAGCAATCAAACGTGCGTCTTCGATCATGGTTGGACGCGGATGGGGATCCGCAAGCTGTTCCGCTTTTCAAATAGAATTTTCATGATGATAGATCGCATTCGGCGAGTGACTCAGTCGCCCATTGATTGGACTGCCTGAGATGGATCGGATTGCGGCTACCGCAGAGGATGGTGAAGTGAGATGGCAGCAGCCAGGCACTGGCACGCATGAGCTTTTCGTGAGTCATGCCGCGATGTGAAAGGCAAGCGGGATCGAATACGTGATTGCCAATCAAATGAATCTGATTCGCTTCACAGACTTGCCAGATCGGCTGCATTGTAGCCGCCGCATTCAAGTTTGCTGGCGTTTGGATGACTTCAAATGCACCGGAGCTAATAGCGGATCGAAGAACGTCAGGGTCGGCCGAGGATACACCTGTGAAAATCGTTTTTCCAGATTGTTTGAGGTCCTCGCATAGACGGATGACTCGCTCGTCAGTCAGCACTTCTAGAGGCGGATCATGTAGCAGGAACGCATCTAATTGTTCGACTCGCAGCCGTGAGAGGCTGCGGTCCAAGCATAAGCTCAGATAGCTGGGTTCGAACAGTTGTCTTTTGCCAACGCGGTGCAGCACTTTTTTGACTAACTGATTGATCGGTCTCAATGGACCTTTCAAGTGAGAAAGTCGGTAACCTGCCTTGCTGACTAGGACTACTTGTCCCCGCTTACCTAACAGGGCTTTTCCAAGGAGGCACTCGCAATCGCCCGATCCGTAGCTGTCCGCAGTATCAATCACGGTCATCCCAATCTCGAACATCGTGCTAATCAGCCTATTCACCTCTGAAAGCGTGGCGGCACGCCCCAAGGAAGCAAGTGTGCCGGTGCCGAGACCAAGTCTCGACCAAGCGGGCTTGTGCGATGAATTCATATTTCTTTTGGAGATGAAATCTCTCACGCGTGAAGTAATCCCCGCGCCTTATCAATGCTCCACTGCAAGGACTGGTGGTCGAAGTGCGAACGGATAGGTCCCATGAATGGACGCAATGGCCGAGCCAATTTCATCGCCAACTCCAGATTAGAAACTTGTTTGGGATCCAGACGCGCCCGTTTTTCTGGATCGGTATTTTTGAATTCACCGGTGACTTCGCTCATCCACGAGCAATTCTCCGCAGCGAGTTTGAGGCTCGACTCTCCCTCAAGCCATTCGCCTTCGTCGGGAACAGTTAGGAAACTCGTGATGTTCTCTAAAACGTCAGGCAGTGAGTCATAAGTGACATCCAGCCGCCGGCCTTGTGGGATTTTAGAGAATGCGTGCTCGTAGCTTTCTCGAAATAGAGCGAAACGGAAGGGATTGCGGTTGTTCTCACCAAAACTAACACGAAACTGAGATTCAAAAACGTTGTGGGGATTGCGTCTGAGAATAATAAATTTTCCGGAGGTCGCGAGTGGACCTGCATGCATGCCGACGATGCGAGGTGTTTTCCACACCACCGCTTTGATTAGATTAGGATCGCGCCCCAGTTTAGCGGCCACGGCTTTGCCGAGCGCGATGAGAATTTCTTCGTTGCTGCCCTCCATGCAGGCGGCGGCATCCTCAAGACTTAGCTGGGTAGGAGGGAATGTCGCTCCGATGTAAAGTGCTGCCATCCAGCGCCGGTCTTTTCGTTCGGCGGGGCTCACGGTGCCGAGGACTTGGGGAAAAGCGGATTCCGGCGGTGAAACAATGCCCTTTCGCTTATCGAGGAGGGCGCTGAGAACAGTGCTGCCACTTCGAGGAAGTGATAGAATATAGGCCAAGGTGGGATTCATGGATGTTCTGAAATCAGGACGGATAGAGATTGGCACTTCAGCTTCGTTTCGCTGTCTCGTAAGCATTCTTGAGCGTTGTGAGGTAGCGCACAGATGAGAAATTTTCGGCAACCTGTCGTGCTGAGTCAGCCGCAAGGTTTGGCAGGCTGCTCCGGTGATTGGCGCACCAGATGACGGCCTCGGCGAGTCCATCTATCAATTGATTGATGTTATTCACGGCTACGGCATGGCCACCGACAAGTCTAACGATTTCGCCTTGGGCGCTGGTGTCTGCGACCACCGGATAACAACCTGCCAGATAGGCTTCCAACAATGTCACAGGGGTGCTCTCACGAAAGCTTGGAAGGAAATAAACATCGGTGTTTTGGAGCGCGATGATATAATCGTCACCCTGAAAACCTGGATGAAATTCAACCATGTCATTCAATCCAAGTTGTTCTGCAAGTTTACGCAGTGCGGGGATCTCAGGTCCTCCACCGGCAATGGTGTAATGAAAAGGCACTTTATTACGCGCAACAATCGCCAATGCCCGCAGAGCGAGACTTACTCCCTTTCGCCCCTCCATGTTACCACCAGCGAACAGTAGGAGAGGGCCGGTGGCGGTTTGGTTAGATTCGGGGCGGCGGAAACGGATCACTTTTTCCTCCGCCATGGACGCGATTGGCAGCCGCACCAGGGGACGGTCGCCGCGGAAGGGGCGCAGCAGGATTTCGGTTTCCTCGTTCGCCGCAAAAACTACGGCCGTGTTGTGAATGCATTTCCGGAATGCGGGCGAACGACTCGCGATCGCGGTGTTGATATCGCGAGCCTTTTCAAAAAGTCGTGCGGCGGGACTTAGCATTGAGCGGAACGCTGGTGGAATGTAACCCGCTCCTCCGATGGGACCCCACACAAATGGAATTGGTAACTGCCATAACGGTGAGGGCATCCTCCATGCTGCGATCGTCACCTGATGGCAAAGCTCGAAGCCGATCTCACGGTGCCAGGCCTCTGCAGCTGCTAGAACTTTGCGGTTGAAAGTTGCATAGTTCAGCCAACTCTGAATATGAGCGATGAAACGGTTAGGGCTACACGCGCTGTGGTCCCGCAAGAAACGCACCTGAACATTCGGCGGGATAACGCCCTCCCGCGCAGCCTTGTCCCAGCCCTCGCGGTTGTGGATGTCCGCGAGCACCCAAACATCATGATTCGAAGCGATGCGGCAAACTGCCGCCCATCCGACACCTGGTTCGGAGCCACCGTAAGGATTGCATGCATAAGCTGAAACGAGAATCTTCATCAGTTAAATAAGTTAGGTTTAGCCGCAGGGCCAGCCCTTGAGTTCGCGCACGCACGAGTGATTGAGCAAGCGCCCCTCTTTAACTCCAAGTAATGCCGAGTATTATAAATCTAACTTTAGGCGGCGAATTTCGTTAGCCAAATATTGACTAACGGCTTCGTCGGAGCACCGGGTATTCCACCAATCCAAGGTTTTCTGATGGAGCTCCAACATACGCTTAGGATCTTGGCGTAGCTCGTTGATCACTTTGCCGATGTTTAACCAATCGCGTTCGATGATGATCGGACTGTCTTTATACCATCGGCTTGGCGGTAGTTCGTCGGAAATGATCACACAACCCAGCCGCATCGTTTCCAACAAGCGGAAACATTCCGTGCTCATAAACCCCTTCGGACAGAGAGCGATTTTCGTCTCGCTGATGATCTCGGCGTAATCTTCCCTCGAGAGACCCTTTGCAAATCCGCCGGACCAATAACAGATGCTTTTACCAAAAACATCGATGAATTTTCGTGGGCGGAAGATTTTAAGTTTAGTGAGAATTTTGAAATAAAGCGTTCTCAAGCGCACGTTATTGATAGGGAACGATGGTAGGAAACGCAGCCATGTGAACTGGCGGTAGAAATCAAGTCGGTTTGCCAGGAAGTTGCCAGCATAGGTGGCATCGTATTTCCTGCCTTCAAATGGCCGGAATGAGGTGAGGCTCGCTGAGTTAGAGTAGCCGATAGGGAATGCAAGGATGTTCCTTACGTTCTCTTCCAACGGATAGTAAGCCTTGAAGACTGCGAAAAATTGATCGCAGATTTCTAGCGGAACTGAGCTTTTTTCGTCAGCGAGCATGATGAGAATTACGTCCTTCCCCGTCATCTCAAAATTTGGCGTAGGAACGCGCAACTTGTGCTCATAAACGAGAAAGCGGAAATCATAGTAAGAATCACCAAGAATTTCGGCGAGTCCGGAAAGGATGCTCTCCAGGTGTAATCCGTAAATATTGCTCGGCGAGGCCCGCCAAAGCTTTTTGTCGTAATCGTGATAGAGTCGGTCGAAGAATTGTTTATCTTTCATGGCTGAGCATTGGCTTCAAGACGATCCACGGAAAGGCATCACGTTAATGTATGGTAGGATGAAACCTGTCGATTTCAGCCAATGCCATGCCCACGACTTGATCCATATTATAATAGCGATAAGTGGCGAGGCGACCGATGAACGAAACTTTTACTTCTGCATCGGCTAGTTCTTTGTATTTTCGATAGATCACCGCTGCATCGGGAGCAGGAATCGGATAGTAAGGTTCTTTGCCGGGACCGAAATCATCAGGATACTCACGCACGATGGTCGTGTTTTCGCACAATTGTCCGGTTGCATGTTTGACTTCAACAATTCGAGTAAAGTCTTCCTCGTTTGGATAGTTCACCTGCATGGCGGGTTGCCAGAAGCCACGTTTGCCGGAGATCGCCTCGCGCACGAGGAGTTCTTCCGGTGAAAACGACTGGTGCTCGAATCGCAGCGATCGATAAGGTAGTTGGCCGTGGCAATTATCGAAGTACTCGTCGATTGGCCCAGTGTAAATCATGTGTCCGAAATTCGTATGAGGCAAGATTTCGCGGTAATCTGTCTTTAGAAGGATGCGCAGCTTGTCTCCACATGCGCCGATCATGCGTTCAAACATCCTCGTGTAACCTGCCTTCGGCAACGCTTGGAACTCTTCGCGCAGATAGCGGTCGTCTCGGTTGGTGCGTATTGGAATGCGGCCACACACGCTGGCATCCAAATCCTTAGGGTGACGCTTCCATTGTTTAAGAGTATAACCTTTAAAAAACTTTTCATAGAGCTCCCAGCCTACCTGCGAGATAATAACTTCTTCGGAATTCGCTGGATTGTCGATTGGCACACGATGTTCCTCTAACCAAGTTTCCATTTCCTCACTGGTGGATTCCCGTCCGATCAATTGCTCGAAGGTGTTGAGATTGATAGGGAATTTCCAATAACGATTCTCGGTGTGAGAAAGAATCGCATAATCTACCGGATGCCATTCGGTAAATTGTGAAAGATAATCTTTGATGCGCTCCGAGTTGGTTCGAAAATAGTGTGGGCCGTAGGTGTGGATGAGGACGCCATGGTCGTCGTAATGGTCGTAAGCGTTACCACCGATGTGTTCACGCTTTTCTACCACTAGGCAGCGTTTTCCGAATTGTGTGCACAAGCGTTCGGCCGCAGTGAGTCCGGCGAAGCCGGCACCGACAATGATATAGTCGAAATTCCAAGACATGAGATGAGTGGGATGGCGGCGAATGCGGGAAGATCTGACGCGAGAAAGACTTGTTATTTAAGTTTCTGCCATTTGCCTGCGGCTCAGCGATCCAGTGCTTTCATAAGTGAAACCATGGTGCGCGTTGCACTGGGTGTAGCCATGTGCACACCATCCGTTAGGACTACGGTGCCGGGTGCAGCTTGTTGGCCGAGGTCCCACCATGCTGTAGCGCTGCGTCGCGCCAATTCAAGAATCCATGGAGCGGGCGGTGAGCCGTCTCGCCGACCAGGTGGCAACCAGACGATCATCGATTGGCATCCTCTCGCCCGTAGCCTGAGCAGGATGCTACTAACTTCTTTGATTAAAGCATTCTCTCTGGGTGCAAGTCCGTCCGTGGGAAGTTGCTCGATCTGAGCGGGGCTACTTCTCACTTCCAAATCAGTCGCGGGCGAGTTGTCTTGGAAACCACCAATTTTTTGAGCTAGCAGTTTGCTATAAAAGAATGCGGATGGCCGGGCAAAGGCACTTACCATCGGCATCTTCATCCCTAGGCGGAACCATGGCTGCTGCATCGCCTGCCCGATTTCTGTGGGCTTTTCAACTAACGCGAGTTGCAAGGTGTTAGCTTCAATGATGAGCCACGGGGCTGTTGGCAATATTTCTTTGTCAATGGCTCTGAGCGCATCCACCGCGCTGCCTCCGTCGCAGCCCATGTTTGCCACTCCTGGGAAGCCCTGTGACCGATCCGGCAGGCGACCGGTGATAGATGAACCAAGCACCATCACCTCGGGGGTGTCCTGCGCTCCCGCTTGGATTCGTCCAATCGAGGAGAAAAAGTTAGATTCACTTTTGCTCGTCCGCCCGCCCACCGCACGCAAGGCGAGTGTTTGCACGCCAAAGCAAGTGGCGAGGGTCAGGACGAGAGTGAGAGTGTAGGACATTGCAATAGGAATTCGCTAGAACTGGAAATAAATGAACCCACGTGGTGCGCCAGGGTTGGTTAGAATTAGGAATAACATGATGCCATGGAACACCGGTTCAAGTGGCGAACGGAGCAGATGATTAGCGAAGTGTTCACGGTGTTCCTTCAGCCATCCCCATACATGATAGAGAATTACAGCGCTCCCATAGAACACGAGCGAGAATATCGGCGGGCCAGAGAAGCCAGTCTTGCCGTTGAAAACCCCTTTAAAGAAAGCAACAATGCTCATCATATCCGGCATGAGAAAAGTAAGCCAGAGAACCGTCACGATATGGAAAGTGATGAACCACCGAAAGAAGCCAGAGGCCAGAGACCAGAGGCCAGGAGGAAGAGGTTTGATTGATGAATGACGATTGTTGATTGTTGATTGTTGATTTTCAGACTCCGCTTTCTGGTCTTTTTCTCCTTCCCTCTTGACTCTGGATTCGGGTCTCTGGCGTCTCGAAGTGAGCCGCTCTGTGGCGAGCGCAAGCCCATGCAAACTGCCCCACAGCGCGAATTTCCATGCCGCACCGTGCCAGAGGCCGCCGAGGAACATGACCATGAACAAATTTACATAAGTGCGACCTGGCCCCTTGCGGTTGCCGCCAAGTGGAATGTAAAGGTAATCCCGCAGCCAGCCAGAGAGCGACATGTGCCATCGTTTCCAAAATTCCGTAATGCTGATAGATAGATAGGGGAAGTTGAAATTGATTGGAAATCGATAGCCGAACATCGCAGCCAGTCCAATGGCAATCAACGAGTAACCCGCGAAATCGGCGAAGATCTGCAACGAGTAGCCATAGAGCAATGGTATCAGATTCAGCGGGCTTGAATGTGTTAGGTTGGTGGGGCTTTGGGTCAGTGCTGCGGTTTGCTCGGCTAGATTGTCTGCTACGAAGATTTTAAGGAAATAGCCTGTGATGAGCGCGCGGATTACCTGTTTCCAGGGAATGTATTCGATCCGCTTCGCCGCAATTTGCGGCCAGAACTCCTTGGCTTTAACGATCGGTCCGGCAACCAGTTGTGGGAAAAACATGAGATAGAATCCGATGTCGCGGACGCCCTTGGCGAATTTTCCGCCTTTAGATACTAAGTCGCCTCCCTCGCGCGTCACTTCTCCGCGCGCTACGTCCACGATCATACTGATACCGTGGAAAGTGTAAAATGAGATGCCGATTGGCAGAGGAATGTCTTTCAGCGTCATCACCCATGAGGCGGGGAGGAATGGGATCGTTCCGGCAAAAAAGGGTAGGTATTTAAAGATACCTAACAATCCTAAATTCATGATCACAGCCCGGCGGGTCCATTGACTCACACGAATATCATCGCCTGCCAACTTGTGAAGGATTATCCGACCGGTTGCGATGCTGTTGCCCACACAGGAGATCGCTAGCAGCCCGATCAGTTTCGGATCCTGCCAACCGTAAAATGTGACGCTGGCCACCAGTGCGAGTGTGATTTGCCACGCCTTGCCGTGCCTTCCTCTTGACCAAGGTGCATAGTATAACACGAAGGTCGTAGCGAGCAGGATTAGAAATTCCCAAGAATTAAAAAGCATGGGCAAGTAAACAGGTGGAACAACTTCTATTGCTCAATCTTCAAAGTTGACGTGGAGATGTTATTTAGTGACAACAAAATGGCCTTTTGTGGCGAGAAGGTCGGCGCTTGGGTAAGTTTGGTATTTCTCAGCTAATTGAATGCTTGCGAGTTTCATTTCTGCATTTTCTGGAAGGGTTGTTTTCTCCTCAATAATTACAAACCCAGCCTCTAGCAATAATCTCCGGATATCATTATGACGCAGTCTGTTTTGATAGTAATGACGCATGTGGACGAGATCCCATGTCCGGTCGCTGAATTTCAGGAAATTATAGGGTGTGATTGACTTGTCGCGGTGTGAGTAGTGATCGCTGTAATCGATCTCGTGGCTCATGATACTGCCTTTGTGGCAAAGGCGATAGCACTCTGTCAAAATTTCTCTCAGCATGTCCTCAGGTATGTGCTCGAACGTACTCGTCGTGGCGATCAAATCCACTGAGCCATCGGCCAATGCAACCTCTCTTGCGTCTGAGGGTGCTCGGTAGTCGATTCCATAAAAATCCAATAAATCGCGTCTGAAATCCGATCCAAGCTCTTTGGTTAGTTCGCGCACCATTTGAGAATTGGATGATAGAGAGAGCTGTCCGCATGTATCGTTCACCAACTCAGCAGTCGCCAATGGATTAAGGTCGATGGCGAGTTGCTTTTCCATGCCGCAGCCATAATTGACAAGATTGCTGAAAAGGTCCCGGGCGACTCCGAATTCGTAATACTGGGCTGAAGTGAAATCCCCCCAATGTTTGCGGAAAACTTCGAGATGCATGGTGTAATTGTTCGGCTTCGATAAGGTAATATTCACATCTCGGTGCCACCGCTTCGTTAGGTGCTTTTGGAGAGTGTTGTATATTTTGATGGAATTCGGCATCTTACTGAGGATATATGAAGATGCACACTTAACTTTCCAGTTCATAGTTTGTGATTGGAGGGTTTGAAATTGAAGTGGTTTGCTGGGAATGATTGAAAATCCGAGTCTAGGATTTTAATCGATTGCGGATTTTTCGATACAAATTGATAGGCGCGCGCACGGTGGGGGAGTTGGCCAGTTTTAGGATCATTCGCATGCGCAGCAATTCAGCATGCGATAGGGGCACAGGATCCTGATAGCGCACTTTCACCTCGGAACGGATCGGAAGGTCGTAGAGTGCCTCGATTTGAGCAAGATGCGGCAGCCACATTTTCCCTGGGAAATGAAGGGCGGCGCAAGTCTCGGTTGATAGTTGATAGTTTGTTCCCACCCGGCTGCGTTTGAGATCCTCCGGATGATAGAGGTCCATGTCACTGAAAAGGTAGGCCATGATTTCCTGATCGGTGTTGTATGGGATCTCAGGGTCAAACATTTTCCGTGTAAGCATGTCTTCCATACGCTCGAAGGGGAAGGGAACGCCGACATGATAGAAACCGGAGTTAACCCTGCGGGGAGTCTTTTCGCGGAGCCACAAGCGGTCGTTAGAAACTCCGTGATACCAAGACCATGATTCGGTGGAAAACGCGTTCTTACGTTGAGGAGGAATTAGGTTGGGGACATGGCGAAGCCAGACAATGTCCGAGTCGAAATAGAAAAAAGGCCCTTCAGCAAAGATGGGAAGCTCCAGTTTCACAAAGTAAGCCCCTCGCGCGATCAACTCGCGGGTTTTTGGATAGTTTTGGAGTTTTTCCGCCACGATTGGCGCACGGGCTGCCGACGTGATGATTGATACATCCATTCCCGCTGCAGCTGCCTCTAACGACTCGTGATCGTGCGCATCGGTAGAACTGTCCGTGTGGATTTGAAGACAGTGCGTGGCGGCGAAGTGACGGCTGAACGTCCGGATCGCGTGGATCGCGATGGGCATTGCGCCTTTGTGAACGAGTGTGGTGGCCGTCTCCATGGAACTGCGATCAAACGATTAAGGCATTAAAACTTCGGGATGTAATATTTCTGAGTTTATGAGCCTGGAAGCAGTGCTGAATTGTGACCTTTATCTTCCACATAGCCTGGTATGAGTTCACCTGTTAAATCCGAGACGGTGAACAGGGAATAGTCTGCTGGAACAAGTGATTGCACTTTCTCTAAGTCTAGACTGATATGTTCAAAGAAAATGATTGGGCGATGCTCGGCAATTGTTTGGGAAAGGCCGGTGATGACAGCGAGCTCATGGCCTTCGGTATCGATCTTGATGACCCGGGGAGGACGCATGCCATCCTTGAAAACCATTTCATCTCCTGCACGGCAAGTGACTTCGCATTCCCTCCCGTTTCTCTCCGTTGCTTCGGGGTTCAGCGTGCCCATCGTTGTGTGGCCTTCGGGTATGGTTAGTATAAGATCGGCGTTTTGATCACTCAGCCCGAAAGGGTGGACTTTCGTATGCTTGAATGGTGAAACCGCCTGGGCTGCAAGTTTACTCATCCGAGGATTGGGTTCGAAGAGATGTAACTCACCAAGATCAACCAAATTTGAAAGATTGTATGAGAGTAGTCCTGAGTTTGCTCCGATATCCCACACGACATCGCCGCTCTTAATGAATGGTTTGATTGCTGCGAGCAGGCCTTCCTCTTCAAATCTATCTCCAAGTAAATGATTGAGCCAGTACATTGCCGAAACATCTCTGAAATCAACTTCGATGAATTGACCTTCTGGAAGCTGAAGTGGATAGCCTTGTAGGTCTCTAACCAATGGGGCCATCTTGGTTAATAATGCACCGGCGCCCTTCAAGTGGAAAACGCCGTGCCAGATTCTGTATAGACGAACTATCGCGTGAGCTATCATTTGATTTTGAGAAATGTTTTCGGCTAGGACGACCTTTACATCAGTTTGGAGTTGGTGTTAGCCGGGCGGGTCAATGGAGGGCCAAGGTATTCCCATCAATGGGCTGACAGCGCATCAAGCGCCTTTTGCCGCAGTCGCACGCAATAATTCCGCCGCCATGATCGGGGCATGCAGCCGTTGCGTCCAAGCGGAGGCGATGTTTTCGCCGCTTCGTTCACCCGCGTCCCAACATTGGCTTTCGCGAAACAATGCCTCTACCAGATCGTCGGAGCTACGACTTCGTGCCAAAGTCCCGGAGTCAAGAGTCGTGAACCAAGCTGTCGATCCCAGCAACGGATGCGCTCCTAACACGACAGAGCAGCCGCTACAAACTGCTTCTGCCGAAGCAATGTGGAATGATTCAAACCGTGACGCGCAAAGGATAATACGGCTGGTGGCGTAACGTTCGCGTAGCGCTCCGTGCTCAAGAAAATCTGTTAGTTTCAGGCGATCCTGCGTCGCCTTGCTCCAGTGCGAGGTCAATGGAGCGTGAGTCGCACTGTATTTACCAATCACTTCGGCAGTCCAGTCGGGCATTCTATCAAGAAATTTACCGAGCACCTCAAGTGTCCGCTGGGGATCTTTCTGAACGGCATCCTCTGGGCCCCATCGCCCTACCACTACCACCCTTTTTTGTTTAAACTCGCCTCGATAGGCCATGGCCGGTGAAACGGGATGTGGCACCACGATTAACTTGCCGACGATTTCCGGGAATCCTAAAGCGCGTGCATAGGCCGCTAACGACTCCATCGCGGGAGGAGAGACCGCCGCCACGGCATCTGATTCATTGATCATTTCTAACCGACGGTGTTCAAAAAGAGAGGGGATGAGGTCACGGCACGCTTTGGCGATTTCCTTTAAACACGAAGCGGTGCTTCCCGCCATTGTCACCTTGGCTCTGGATACCTGTGTCCAACAGTGGAAATCGGCATAGGGAGTCACCAATCCGGCAGTATCTAAACTTTGAATCAAATAGATGCCCGCACTGCGGATCGCACGGGCAACTGCTAAGTAGCGTGGATCGCCCCAAGCGTATAACACAACGACGTCTAGATGGAGACTGCTCCACCATGCCGAATCCCTAAGGGCTTCTTCGGAACAACGGATGAGGTCGGGTGCGTCGTTTTGCTTCCTTTCACCTGGCATTACTACGACGCACTCAACTCCCGTCGCCTGAATGCCCCGACATAACAAGCCAGAATCGCGAGCAAAAAAGTGTTCGCTGGCATCGAAATCTACCGGAGTACAGGTGGCGGCCCTCATGGTGTTAGGCGAATTGGAGCGGGTGGGTTCACCATCATTCGATAAATCGCAGCGAATCCAGCAGCGGTGCGCTGAGGAGCCAAATAATCACGATCTTCGGCATGGCGGCCTTGGCCCAGTTCACGAGCTCGGGTGAGGGAGCTCATCACATCATCGAGGGCAGCTGCCAAGTTTTTCGCATCTAGCGGCTGGACGATCCTGCCATTTTCTCCATCACGAATGTAGCCCGCCTGTCCGCCGTGGACGGTGGTCACTACCGGCACGCCGATGACTCGTGCCTCCTTTACTGAGTTCGGGCTGGTGTCGCCACGGGTCGGCAGGACCGAGCACCATGCACCTTGAAGTTGCGTTTTCATTTCCGCCCAAGGCAATAAACCGAGGCATTTGAAATTCTTCAAACCTGCGGCGAGGCAGTCGTTAGTAAGCGAGATATCCCCTGCGAGGCGAAGTTCCCATTGGCGCTCAGGAAGGAGCTTCATGGCATCTAGCAGGATATCAAGGCCTTTGCGGGTGCCACTTCCACCCACATAAAGTGCGTAGGGTTTTTCAGCATCGGGTTGCCACGGCACCTCGTAGAAACTCGGATGCACCCCGTATTCGACCATTCGGCAGTCCGCAGTAGGATCGATTTCCTTGATCTTATCGATGCCCCACTGGCTTTCTGAAGTGACGATGGTGGCGGAGCGTATAAAGGCTTTTTCCGAAGCGATCATCTTGCGCCAGCGCCAATCGCACGGTAAGCCGCCGATGCGATTGTACTCGGTTAGTATGCCTTGCATGGATAGAATTTTCGGCCCTTTGAAATCCCTCAGAGCGGCTGGATAGATCAGTTCAGTGCCCCAGGCATGCACCACGTCGGGTTGGATTTTTCGGATTTCTCTGCCCAACACCCGGCGAGCGGGCAGGTAATTAAGGGCGAGATCGACGGAAAATTTTACCGCAGGCACCCGGTGAAACCATTGGCCAAGGGACTCAACCACCACCGTCTTGCGGAGGGTGCGATCAAGGATTACCCAATGGATTTCAAGATCGTTGCACTCTCTAAACGCAAGGGCTAGCTGGGGTAGCCAAGTACAACCTTGACCACCGCCGCGCCCCACGGCTTCGCCTTCAAGCGCGCTAAGCGGGAATTCGGCAAGAATAGCGATTCGCATGATAGTTAGCGGGTCTTTTGCTTGCAACGGTGCGGCTCGTTAAAGATTGATATCCGTTAGTTCTGATTCGCGGCGGATAGGCCCTATCGCTCGTGAGATTCTAAAAGGATGGCGATTTATCTATTAACAAGGATTTAAAATCCAAAATGCCATCCCCCTGCACTAATCATCATGGCACCGCCGTGACCGTGTGTGCGGAGGTGCGTTCCGCGCTGCCGGAACCATTGGTCGCAGTGATGCGGCAGGAGATATGAAAATCCACGTCCGCCTCTTGAAGCTGATAGGTAGTGGATGTCGCAGCCGGAATGTCCGTTGCATCCCGCATCCACTGGTAGGAATACGAGCTGGGCGCAAAATCCCAAACACAGTTGGTGACGCTTAAAGTCATACTAACCTTTGCAATTCCTGTGATTGACGGGCGGGTGAGTGAGCGCGGTGCGATGCTGCCTGGATTGGCGATGGATGCAGCGAACTCCTGGGCGATCAGTCGGTAGCCTGCGGCGTTGGGATGGATTGCATCGGCATAGAATGCAGGGATTGGTTCGTGCAATTGGGGGATCTGATACACGTCAAATACTAGAAATCCGGAAGCAAGCGCCAATTCGCGCTGTTTGTTAGTCACATAATCCGAGAACTCTCGATAGATCTCTGCGGGCTTAGATGGGTAGTTATTTTGTGGGCATCCATAGATGTAAGTCATCTGCACCACCGTCGCTCCGAGTTTTGCAGCGGGCACAGTGATCTGGTCATGGGCTTGCCGCACCCATCCATCGATAGAGTCCTTCGCCTCCTGAGTAAGGGGATTCTGAGTCGCGTGGGTGGGCTCGATCGTGTAGTGCCCACCGGACCCGCAAACCAAGAACACGTGGTCCCAGGTCCGTCCGTCCAAAGCATACTTTGATGCTTTTTCAAAGTATTGGATTTGTGTTTCATTGCCTTCCCCGATCGCCGTCTCCAGGCCTAATGAGTTCCGGTTCCACTGCCCCCCCGCCTTGTGTGGCGGGTCCATGCCATCTGAATTCCAAACATGCGGATTGTAGCCGATCGTGATGGAATCTCCCAGAAACACCACCGCAGTTTGTGTTCCATAGGGGCCGAACCCAACACGGCGGGGGATCGAGATGATTTCATAGACTCGCCGATTATCGGTTAGGTCCGACGCGGTGACGACGGCGAAATGGAGTTTACCCGAGAAATAGGGCGCACCTAGATTGGTGAAATCCTGTGGGTTTACAAATTCATTGTTAGGGAAGCGCGAGGTTGGCAATGGAAACCTGAGCGGGGTCTCCTTGGTGCCACCGGATTTTCCGATTCCACACAACACGGAAAAGTAGCCATCGTAGGCTCCGCCCACGTAAGGCAGGAAGGCGTCGGCATTGGCGAATCCTCCCCAGCCCGAATGACTCAAAATCTGCCCCGCTGTGTTAAAGACGCGGAAGTCTCCACCGCCCCAATTGGACCCGAGGATGGGGCCTTGGGGACTGACCTCTCCTCCACTGATGAGACCCCCGGCTCCTGTCGTGGGGTCCTTCGTTGCACCTGCGAAGTAACCTATCCGAGTCTGAGATGCCTGTTTCAGTGGATTGGGAAAGCGAAGAGCAGCATTGCCGTTGAAGGTCTGAAAGCGCTCGCCTTGAGTGCCAAGCGCCCCGATGACGGTGCCATTGCCGCCAATGACGGCACGGACGACCGATCCGTTGATCGAGTTGTAACGCGAACCGCCTACCCAAAACAAGGCCGGCTCCACGCCCGCGCTTCGGAGCAAACGCAGGAAATTATTGATCTCGTTCGCTGCCTGGGCCGTGATTCCTGTGGTGGCTTTGTATGCGGCGACTTCCGGTAACAGAAAGCTTTCCAGATCTGTTGCCCGGGCCATCCGGAAAAACTGCTGGGCCGAAGGTGTGATAGATTGCTCCATGAGATTCCCCGTTCCGGGTTTCGGGAATCCATCCATAGGTGTCCAGACGTTCAAGTTGTCGGAAGATAAAAGGTCATAAGTATGTCCTCCATCACTGGACCAATGAATCTTTGTCGGCACGCCGCCTGAGAATTCGAACTCGAAAGGGGTGGGCTCCACCGATGCAGTGGCCCCATCCTTGAGCAGAATTGCTGTTGTGAGTGCGAGCACGAGCTTATGGAATGGGTCGTACATGATAGAATCAGTTAGCAATACTCTAGCGCTTGATGATGGTTGCTGGATTTCCGACTGCGATACTATCCGCCGGCACATCCTTCGTCACTACTGAACCCGCGCCGATGATGGCCCGGTCGCCGATGGAGACGCCTTTGAGGATGATGCTTTGAGCGCCGATGAAAACGTCATCGCCGATAGAAATTGGCTTAGTCGCGCAACCGTCACAGCCACGTGGGCCCCTTCGAATCTCGAAATTGAGGGCGTGGAAGTCATGATCGAAGATTCGGACGTTGCCGCCGATATTGCATTGTTTGCCGATGCGCACGCCGGAGCGTGAGGAAACGACCATGGACGAGGCCCCGGTCTGGTCGCCAATTTCGATTCGCCCTCCTTGCCAGGTGTGTAAAATCACGGGACCGGAGAGACCGACCCGGTTGCTGCGCCAGCCAGCTAACAGGCGGACGCCTTTACCTATCAGAATACTTTCGGCGGACCGGGCTTTAATCCGAACTGTCCCCGTGGAGCGGAAATTATCGCCACAGCGACAGCCCTGGAAACGCAAACTTATGAGTGTCCGCAGGGTGGACCAAGTCATGTCGGCATGGATGCACAACACGTCATAGGCCGAGTAAATTTTGTTGCAGAAAGTGCGGTTCATAGCTCGGAAGCTAGGTAGAGCGTGTGATTGCTACCCGTTTTGTGAATGATGCGGTAGCCATGGCGATAAAGTTTGAGCAGAGTTTTAATGGTGAGGCCTCGTGGGATGCCGGGTAGGATGCCACTGTGAAACTCAACGGCGATTTGACGGATCGGCATGTTGTCTTGAAGAATCGCGTCAAGCATGTGATATTCGGCACCTTCAATATCGATCTTCAGCAAGTCGATCGACGTGTGGTTAAGTTTGCGCATGAGATCACCGACCGTGGTGCATGGCACTGTTACCCCGCCTGGTGTCCGTGATGCGAGGGGGGCGCTATCGGTTTGTGAAATCCACGATCCTTCCTCTGGGTCTGCGGGTGGTGTCATCTCCAGCGTGCCGGTGTGGCCGGCCAATGCAAGTTTGTGGAAACGGAGCTCCTTACGCTGGTTGGCTGGCAGAGCCATGGTTTCAAGTGCGGTGGGAGAAGGATCTAACAGCTCTATCGTCACTCCATAAGAATCCACCAAGGCGTGTTCGAATGAGATGTCCTTACCGACCCCAGCGGAGTAGATGACGCTGGAAGGGTCCAGATGTTTGGTCCGTGTGGTCCAATTACAGCCCTGGCTGCGGTCCCCAAGATCCTCCAGTCCGTCAACTTTCCGGTGCAGACCTGAATAGAACAGATCGTGGCGGACTGCGGACAAAAGATGCTTTGGTGAAAGCAGGCAGCGGAAGGTATTGAGGGCGTGATCAAAGGCCATGATAGATACTTATGCGTTGATGATTTACTAACGGTTCAAGTCGTCAAAAAGTGAAGCTCGGATGGTGGAGGGAACCCTGTGTGTGGTCGGTATTTCATCGGACGGGATTGGCGTCGATGGTCTGGAGGTGATCTAGCAGTCGTTCGCGGAAGCGCTCGAAGCTGAGGGACCCGGCGATAGAGGCAGTGTCGGGTGTGGCGTTTCCAGCTTGTCGCCGTTCATAACAGGCGACGATTGCTTCGGCGGCTGCCGCGGCATCGCGGTTGGGAACTACTTCACCGTTGATTCCGGGTTGAACAAAATCCGAGGTGCCAGTGTTAGGGGTTAAGACAACCGGAAGTCCGCAAGCCATTGCTTCCAACGCGGTGCGCGCTAACCCCTCTTCCACCGAGAGCAGTGCGAAAACATGGGCGGATTTCAAACGGGCGGCGAGTTTGTCGTGTGGCAACATCGGGGCCCACTCAATGGGGATGTCCTGATAGTTGGCGAGAATTGGCCGCATGGAAGGGTGGACGATGTTTGTGAGCATCAGGACAGCATCACGTTCCTTACGGATGATTCGCATGGCCTCCAGTAGATAGGGGAAGCCTTTGCGCAGCGTGACGCCACCCGTGCACACCACGCGCAGGGGCGAAGCTGGTAAGTCCGTGTTAGGCTCGGGAGAAAAATGGCTTAGGTTCACTGGATAAGGCAGATGCAGCACGCGCTCTGCCGGAAAGCCTTCTTCGATGAAAGAGCGGGTGACGTAGGAACTGGGGCTGAAAACCCAGTCGGTTAGTTCGAGCGAGCGCAGGCCGCGTTCGTACCACTGGCTGGGAAACGGCGGGAGGTCGCAATTCCAGCGTGCATGTTCTTCGCTGACGATACGCCAGTAGTGGGCAAAGTGGCTATTACCACCATCTAGCAGGGTAAAGCCTCCTGTTGCCCGAGCTTTGCGAAAAGTTTCTACTGCATAACCATAACTTGAGAATACTGCGGTATCTGCCGGGATTTGTTGCTTGACCCACGCATCGAACAGCGGGAAGCAGGCGACTTTAGCGGCCTCTGCATAATTAGGTGAAATTTTCGCAGCAGCGTAGGAAAGCAGCCCGACTAACGGGAAACGATTGGATAGAGATTCCGGGATGCCCTCTGCACCCCGGCGGGTGCCTAAGTAGTGCCCTTGCAAGCGTCCCATTTCCGCGAAAACGCGGGCATGGTGATCACAGACGCTGCGGACTGGGCAGGCAACCGCGAAAGAGCGAGGAGACGACATGAACGAGAGTGTTAGGAATTGAAATGGCAGATCGCAAAGTCGCGCAATTACTCACAGGCTAGCTTGAGCAGCTACCTTGGCGGGTTTCGCTCGGTCCCGGCCCCATCGTAGAATAGGCAGTGAAAAGAACCGATAGGTGATGGCTGCGAGTGCGAGACTCGCGATGATGGAGATACCGACGATTAACAGATATTTGGTCAAACTTCCCCCGGAAGCGCCGCCGAAAATCTGGCGGGTCCAGCGGAAAATCGGCTGGTGGAACAAATACCATTCGTAACTCACTAAACCGAGCCACCTCAACCCCGTCACCGACAATGCTCGCGTTCTCGCAAACCCTGTATCTGCGATGTAGAGGATCAATAATCCGGCTGCGATTTTGAAAAGTGCATCGATGCACTCGCGATAGACTGCGGAATCAGCCACACCGAAATACTCGACGAGCGAAGCGGACAACAATCCGCATCCGAGCAAAAGTAAACCTAGGTCGCCGAAACGGACCCAGCTTTTGCGGATGGCGCGGATCGTTTCCAATCCGCCAATGAGGACGCCACAGGCAAATGCATCCAAGTTAGAGGGATAATGCGTTTGGATAGAAGGGTGCAGGGTGTTCTGAATGCCGTGGGATAAATTCCACCCGCGAACGACAAAAGGAATGACTAGCAGTATCGTGAAAAGCAGAACCAAGGTCGCATGGTAATCGAGTTTTCGGGAAATTAGAAACAGGAGGGGGAGCGTGGCGTAGAAATGCACTTCGACGATCAGGCTCCACATTACTGGATTTAGTTCCCCAGAAACGGAACCTATCAGTGGGAGCCCGGCCAACCATTGGAGTGCGAGAGGGAAATACGCGGTGTCGCCGGATTTGAGAAAATAGATCGGGGTCAGCAGAATTACTGAGAGACCCAGCGGTGGATAGATCTTCCAAAATCTTCGGCGAATATATCCTGGTGGCACAAGCTGGGCCCCCCCCATGCTTTTGCGTTTCCAAAACGGCAGGGAAATCAAAAACCCAGAAAGCGCAAAAAAAACCGTTACCCCGTATGCTCCTGCGGATATCACGCCTCCTATAATTCTAACGAAATCGCTGGATGCTGGATTGTGGTATAACACATGGCAGGCGACGACCAGCAGGATAGCGAGGCCGCGCAGGCCGTCGATCACGTCATAATCCTTGTTTAGACTTGGGCTGACATGCCATGGATCGATCCAAGAATGCTTCACGGAGTCCTTGGGTGTGCCTGGTTCTAATTGCGGGACAGGACTTTGCATATTTCCGGGGTGATCCTAGCGTATCCTTTTGGATTGAGGTGAAGACCGTCTTCGGTAAATTTTTCTATCAGTCCACCGTTGGTATCGGCGAGGATTGCAGTGACGTCGAGATAAAGGATACCGCGTTGCTCGCAAAGCGCTTTCAGTAGGGTGTTGAATTCCCGCACTCTGGCATTGATTTCACGGCTCCGTGGGTCGGCGAAGCTTTGTCGCAAGGGCATTACCGAGACGACGATGGTTTTTTGCGGAGCCAGTGCGCGGGCTTGGTCTAGCAGATGCCCGTATTTAACTAAGCACTGCGAGGGCGTTTCCTCTCGGCCAAGATTGTTGATTCCGCAAAGCAATAACAGGGTTCCGATCCGTGGTTCTTTGAGTGCCGGAAGTAAATCAGCGACGTTCTCGATCCCGGCAGATGCCAAACCGCAATTTCGGATGGCAAACGCGCCATGGCAGTCCTGATACCAGTTCCCAAACTCAATGTGACTGTCTCCGGCGAGGACATTGAGCGGTCGCGGGTCAAGCCACGATTGCGCGGAAAATTCGTTTTTGCGTCGCTCAATGATGGTATCCCAAGCGCGGGTTTGGGTAAATGGGATCCGCTGCCAGAGACGCTTGGCTGCGTGAAGGGCCCCATAGCCGGCAAGTATGAAAAGGGTGCCGGCAGCGAGGAAGATCGAGAGAATTTTAATCGCGCCTTTCAAGGTGTTGGAGGAGGGCGCACATGCTAACTCGGCGAGGCTGCTCGAATTGGCGATTGAAACAATATCGGTCATAGACAGCATCGCCCCATGACAACATCAACCCGGCAGCTTGCGGATCAGCAGGTGAAACGTATATTTTTTCTTGAGACCCGGTGGGGTCTGGGAGGGGGCACGGTGTTCAATGCGTATTTGGCGAGGAGGCTTTTCGAGTTGGAAAATCTAACTCCGGTTGGATTGTCTATTGATCCGACTCATCCCGTTGACACTGCAAATTTTCTAAAAGGCTTGGTTGATTTTTCGATTCATTCGCCACCGAAACAGCGCTTCACGAGGCGGCGATTTCTACATGATACCTATGCGGTTATCCGGGCGCAAATGCCGGAGCGGATTATTTTCACGGTTAATTCCAAAACCTGTGAGTTAGCCAGACATTTGCCGCCGCATGTAGTTAGAATAGGCATCGTGCATGCGGTGGATGTGGATAATGTCGCACTTGCTGGCTGTTATTCTAAGCATTTCGACGCCATTGTGTGTGTGTCACAAATGGGGCTGGATATGTTGAATGGATTGTCGCCGCCGCCGTGTTGCCCTTGTTATTTTATTCCGCCAGGAATTTTGTTGCCCGATGCACCTTTGAAGCGTGAATTCACAACGGAGCATCCACTTCGTCTGCTTTATCTTGGTCGGCTTGCGGAAGAGGCAAAAAGAGCGAGAAGTATTGTGGGTATCGCTACGGCACTGAGGGAGCGTGGAGTGCCATTCCAATGGAACATCGCAGGAAGTGGGCCGGAAGCCGGATTTGTGGCTCAAGCCCTAGATGAAATGCAAGTCGGAGAAGTGATGCTGATAGGAAACGTTAGCCACCACGATCTGCCCGGGCTTTTTTCCAAGCATGATGTGATTGTCTCAACTTCCGATCGGGAGGCGTTTCCTCTGGCGCTGCAGGAAGCGATGGCCTTCGGCTTGGTCCCTGTTGCTGGGGACGCGCCCGGTCGCGTCAGTGATATCGTGCCGGCCGCCGGAGGTTTTCTGGTAGATGTGAATGATCCGGCAGAGTTCGCGGAGGCGATTTCGGTGCTCCATGAGGATCGCGACCTGCTGGCCCGTCTGTCTGAGCAGGCATCCCAAGCGATTTCAAAAGAATTGGGATGGGATTGCATTGCAAAAAGGTGGCAGGCGCTGCTGGCGTCTCCGGCCCTGCAAGCGCGCGACGGAAAAGCTTGGCCTCGGCGCATATCCGTGCTGCCGTGTTTGGATAAAACACTTCCGAACCGGCTGATGTTTTTACAAAGTATAGGTGAGTCCTTGGCTTCGTTGATTGAACTTCTCATCGATGGGCATATCCGGCGGCTGAGAAGAATCTATTATCGCTTCAAAAAATCATAGGAGCGCGTTTTTGATGAGCCTTTTTTCCTCATCCACTCGCTGCTTGTTCATGAATGAAATAAAGCGGCTCTCGACGAGTCGATTGAACAACCATCCACCGATGATGGTGGCCGTCAATACGCTCAGAAACGTGATCCAGTAGTAGGACCCGTCCAAGCCCATCAGTCGCATGCGGGCGATGATGAATGGAATCAGGAGCATTTGGGTAAGATAAAGGCTGTAGGAAATGGTCCCAAGCCACATCAGTAATTGGATGAGTCGTGACTTCACCAGCGAGTGATCCCGCGGCCACATAAATCCTAAGAGCGCTGCGGTTGAGATACAAATAAACGCTTCCTCGCGCGAGGTGGCATGGGGATGGGCAAGTGTGTATCCTTCAACCATGCCATGCGGCGTGCGGCTTAATTGATAAATGACCCCGAATGCTAAGGTTAGAATTCCGATCAGAATGAACTCCAAGGAAGGCATACATCGGCGATTTCCATTAGCTTCTTGTTCGGAGGACTTGTATAGGAAGAGCATGCTTCCTATTCCAAACTGATACCATTTATCGAGCGGAAATGGACAGGTTTTCGGCGACAGAATTAGCCATGTGACTGATAGGAGGGTCAGCAAAAAAGTAAGCTGTGAAAGAATCCTGGTGCCACTTTTTGTGTTTCCGCGACTGAGAAGATTGCCGCAAACGACAAAGATTCCGACGATGGCATAAAATGTGATCTCGTAACTCAGACTCCAAGATACCGCGACGCAAATCGGTAGTTTGAACGCCTCATGGGTAAGCGTAATGTTAGACATCCAGAAAATCGGGTCCGAAAGGCTAATGTTGTGGGGTAATCTGCCCAGGCTCTTGTCAAAGAAGGCCGCAACGATGCCCAGTAACACAGTCAAGGCTAGCACGACGAGATAGGGGGGATAAATGCGCCGGACCCGGGCACTAACAAAACGCCTGATCCCACTGGATGACCGGATAGATTCATAAGCCGCTCCAGTGATGCAGTATCCGGAGATCACGAAGAACATAGGGACACCCAGCGTTCCATAACAACTGAATGCATAGAGAGGATTTTTGAAAAATTCCAAATGGCCTCCGTCGATAAATTGCATCGACCCATGAAACATGGTGACCCACAGCGCCGCGAAACCGCGGAAGGCATCCATGATCAGGAGTGGGGGGATCTTTCTCATAGGCGGGCAGCGAGCAGGGCAGACTCGGCTGGGGAGGCTGGTCACCGGATGGCGCAAGGTTCCGCGAGCAGATAGAGCGAGCGATGACGCTCAATCATGCCATTCCGTGTCATGGAATTAGCGAGCACATGGGCGCGACCGGCGTTGCCAAGGCGCATGCGGAGCGAGGGATCAGCCATGAGCCTGCCTAGCCCGGCGGCAAGAGCGGGCGGATTGGCAGGTGGGACTAACAGACCTGTTTGGTCGTGGTGAATCAGATCCGGGATGCCGCCGATTTGGGAGCCGACGCACGCTGCTTTGCTGTAGAGCGCTTCCTGAAGTGAGAGGCCGAGCCCCTCGGCAAGCGAGGGCATGGCGAAAATAGAGGCTTCAGCAAGGAGTTGGCGCGCCAGAACGTCAGACACGTCGGTGAGAATTTCAACGCGGTCCGCCAAATTGTGCCGCGCGACCGCAGTGAGCATTTCCTGCGGAGTGCCATCACTTGCGTGGCGCCCAGCGATCACTAACTTCCACTCGGGGAAATTGTTAGCAATCTGAGCGAAAGCCTCCACGAGAAACGGTTGGCCTTTGCGGCTGCCAACCGTGCCGAGACATAGGATGATGTGACGCTTGGGCAGATCGGGTAGGGTGGTCTCGTCGAGGATGGAGTGGTAGATTTGCCGAAATTTGGATTTCACAGGGAAAAACCAGCGTCTAACGGCGAGATAATCATGTTGAGAGACGGTGGCTTCCCATGCGACAGCGGCGACTTGGCGGAGCTTGGCGGGCCAACAAAGGCACATTGCGAGGAGGCGATAGGGAAGGGACCGCTGAGCACCTACGAACAGCCAGAAACCGAAGGCTCCGTGATTCGTACTGACGCAAGCAAAGCCTGCAGAGGCGACGCGGGAGATTGCGCAACGGCTCCATGAACGCGAGTTCCAACTGTAGGTTCCGCCATGGTGGAAGTGTAACAGGTCGATCTGCTCGGTCTGGGCCCACGCGATCAGGCGGTTGATTTGTTCCGAAGATTGATCCTGCGGATGCCAAGGGAAATGGCCGTGAAGCATCGCTCCGTGCGGGCTTTCCTGCAAAACTTCGGTGGCATCTTCAGATACTAGATAAATCTCAAACTGCGAAC
>JAYVNE010000185.1:0-3503 GCA_043758615.1 Akkermansiaceae bacterium | reverse complement strand
CCGAATGATCATGGCCGGTTTCGAGTTCACTGGGGAACTGCCATTTAAGAATGTCTATTTCACCTCGATCATTCGCGATCTCAAAGGCCGTAAGATGTCGAAGTCGTTAGGCAACTCGCCGGATCCCGTCGAGCTGATGGAGAAATATGGCGCGGATGGACTGCGCTTTGGACTGATGCGGATTGCCCCTGTAGGAAGTGATCTGCGCTTCGACGAGGTTTCTGTGGAAGAAGGCCGGAATTTTGCTAACAAACTCTACAACGCCTGCCGCTTGCGCCAGATGGGTGGCGAGCCGTTCCAGCCATTTACCGGTTTCGACGGGCTGCGGCCCTATCACCTCAATGTGATGGCCAGGCTCGATGAACTCGCCGTCGATTTAGAGCGGCTCTACGATGATTATCGCTTCGGTGAGATCGCGCACCGTCTCTATGAATTTTTGTGGAACGACTTCTGCGATAAGTTCCTTGAAGCCGTGAAGCTCGACCTCCGCGATACCGCTCCGCCGGAAGCGAAGGCCGCGTCGCTGGGTGTTTTCGATGCGATTATGGGCCGTTATTTGCAGCTCCTGAGCCCTTACATGCCGCACGTGACGGAAGAGCTTTCCGAGCGGATGGGTTATATTTCCGCCGGGGAATTTTTGATGCTAAAACGGCTGCCAGATACGGCGTTGTTAGCCACGCTCTCTCAAGCGGAAATCGTCGCCGCGCAGGCGGTGGCGGGCGAAGTTTACGAATCCGCAGGGCGCATGCGGAACCTCAAAGCGGAATACAAGATGGGTTCGCGAAAGGATATCAAGTTCGTGATCAAGTCCGCTCCCGAGTGGCTCGCAGGTGAAGTGAAAGTGCTCGCGCTGTTAGTGGGGGCAGGGGAGATCACCCTCGATTCTACTTACGAAGCACCGAAAGGCACTCCCGCGGCAGTCACAGGCATCGGCGAAGTTTACATGCCCCTTGACGGATTGATCGACGTGGAAGCCGAACGCAGCCGCCTCAGTAAGGAAATTTTGAGTATTCAGATTGAGGTGAAGAAATGTGAGGGGAAATTAGGCAACGCCAGCTTTGTGGACCGTGCCCCGCCGGAAGTTGTGACGCAAGAGAAGGCCCGGCTTGAGGATTGGAAGGCGAAGTTGGTCCAACTCGGCGACATGCTGGCATCGCTGGCATGACCGCTTGCCAATGAGTTGCGATTTACTAGTGTCAAACGGCAGAGTTTAATCCCATGACGAATCTCAGAAGTATTCCAGGAATCGGTA
The DNA here is from genome assembly GCA_043758615.1 of Akkermansiaceae bacterium. GTDB lineage: Bacteria > Verrucomicrobiota > Verrucomicrobiia > Verrucomicrobiales > Akkermansiaceae > Luteolibacter. The sequence goes on along the minus strand of JAYVNE010000185.1, from coordinate 2,251 downwards.
AGTCAACCTACGAGCTTCTCGAAGCGGCGGGCTTTCTCGATGTGGAGTCGCTAGCGAATGCTGGCGCGGATGAACTCGTGACCGAGCTTGAACGTGCCAATCAAATGCTGCAAATTGCAAAACGCGCGCCCGGTCGTGTCCATGTGGAAAAATGGATTTCGATCGCCCGCGATCTGATAGGGGTAGGGGACGAGCCAGCTGCGAGTTTCATGATGCCGGTGAACTACGAACAAACCGCGCAAGTGATTGGGTTGTTAGCCACCGCGCCCTTCGCGATTCCTCTGCCCGCCCGTCAACTTGTAGAACGTAATTTGGCGGTGGCAGATATTCCGCCTGCCATTTTCCTCAACCGTTATTCGGGGGATCTCGAAGTGAAGGTCGATGCGAGAATTCCGAAAGCCCCACCCGTCCGGCCCGCAGCGCCGAAGAATATTATCAAAATGGCGGATAACGGCCAAATCCGGGTGGACATCGACACCACGCGAATCAAAACCATCGAAGAGATCAACGGCGGACCGGTGCAACCAATCAATCCAGAAATCGGAGAAGAGAGTGAGCGGTTAGCGCTGATTCGAGGGCCTCGGGTGGAAACCAATGCCGGGCGGGATCCCAGATCCCCTTTTTATGTCCGTGGGGTTCTTCATAGTCACCCCATCGCGATGGCGTTTGGCGCGTTCATCACTCTGCTTTTGGTCGTGTGGATACCCTTGTCCATCATTTCAACAACTCTGCTAATGGCATCAGACATGAAGCCGGAAAAATTTTCTTGGGTTCCCAAGTGGCTGTTGATGTTCCCATTCAGCCTTCCGATGATAGGTCTGACATATTTGTTAGTGAGTGCTAGCAGAAATTGTCGGATTTGTGGGCAAAAAATGTTTGTGCCGAGAGTTTGTTTGAAAAACCCTAAAGCGCATTATGTGCGCGGCCTCGGCTACATTGTGCCAGCATGCTTGCACATGCTTGTTTTTAAGTGGTTTCGCTGCACCTATTGCGGAACACCTGTCAGGCTGAAAAAGTGACTGCTAGATGCGCTACCGATTACTATTTTTGTTAGCTCTGATCACTGCCGCGTGCTCATGTGCCAAGCTTGGGCTTCCCCACCCATCGGGAAAAAAGCCGGAGCCAAGTCCGTTTGGCCCGACTGGAATACCACTACAACTCAGGGGTGCAAGCGATCAGGGAACTCCAGTGCTTCCGGGTGGAAACGTGGGTGCGAAACCCAATCCTCTCAACATGGTGCCTGACGAAGATATCGTTTTCACTGACCCGGATAATCCCAATGCGAATATTCCAGAGTTAGCGACTCTGCTAGAAAATAACAAACGCGGGCCATGGGAAGCCAGCGAAACCATCGCAAAACAGCGAGCAGCCCGCGAGGGTAAACCGCTGTTGATTTGGTTCACTGACTCCGCGAGCAGTCCCATGTGCAAAGCCCTGAGTCAGGAGCTTTTTTCCACCCATGATTTCGGGGCATGGGCCGATGAAAAATTGGTGCGTTTGCGCGTCGATGCGAATGTGAAGGAAGATAACCCGGATCTCAGTCTGGACGTTAAGGAAACACGTTTGATCGATATCGCTCATTACGGGAACGCCTTGAGAAAACGTTACAAAATCCTCGGTTATCCGTCATTGATTTTGCTCAATCCAAGTGGCGAGGTGATCGGTCGCTACAGAGGTTATAAACGCGGTGATGCGGACTTCACTTGGGGTCTCATCAAACAGGGGGAGGCCGTTTCTTCCGCAGCCTACAAAAGCTGGCGTGCCGGGCTTGAGAAAAAAGGCTACCGCGAGTGGCAGGACCGCCAAGGGCGGAAAATTTTCGCCAAGCTGGTGTCCTACTCACAAGGCACGCTGGTCATGGTCGAGCCTGATGGTGGCCGTGCGCAGACCAAAGAAACCAGCCTGTGCGACAATGACCGGCAATGGATCACCGAGCAGAAAAAAATTAGAAATATTCAGTGATGGGTTTCTTGGGTGACTGTTAGAGCGGAAACCCCGAGCGGACTCTAATGGACACGAAGAATACCAAATCGCTAAATGAATGTGCCACCGCTGCTGCATCGCCCCAGTAGCGCTTCTAGGCGGGTATCTTCGCTTCTCTTAAGGGGACTTCCAAAAACCCGCTTTTTAAATTTCGGTTTTGAGATCATGTAGATCGGTGTGGAAAACTTTCATGTCGGCAGGAGCCAGAGTTCACGCAGGCGGGCTAGGGAATCGCTCCACGGAGCCTGTTGATAAAGTCGCACGCGGA
>JAYVNE010000184.1:0-3505 GCA_043758615.1 Akkermansiaceae bacterium | reverse complement strand
CATCCGACCCCACCAGAGTCGAATCGGGGAGGTTTGTCTAGGATTTTTTCGAAATCAGGAACCTATGCGGATATTCCCTTCAAAAAGAAAATGCCGTGGTGTTTAGTAATTAGCATTATATTTATATCTTGCAATAAGAAGGCATTGACAAATTCCAGCGGCGATAAAGGCCCGATCAAAAGTGATGCAAGACGCAGCCAAGATCAGGACGGGAAGACAACGAAGAAAGCCAGTCTCCCCAAAGCGGCCAATGAAATCTTTAAGGTGGACGAGTCTCTAGTAGATTCACTCTCGTGGATTGGTTCGGGAGCATTGAATTGTTCATCTTTAAGCACCGAATTTAAGTCCGATCAGAAAGGCGTGTGGACCGTTGCCACCAATTTCGTTCAGACTTCAATTCTACACAAAACCGGGAGAGGAACGCATGATATCGGCGGATCATACGGCCCATACAATGACGAGGAGGTTTGCTTGATTCACTCCCTTCTGCTCAAGTTTCTAGAGTGGGACAAACTTGCAAGGGACACAAACCCCCCTTCATTTCAAAAAGAATTACCCTTTGAAATCGGCCCCTTGATTAAGGACCAAGGGTTTCCACGCGCGTCGGCGCATGTGACCTATCGTTGGAGAAGTGTGGTTGACTCGCCAGCACCGCAGCAGCAGGGATTTTTTGGAGCTGGACTTGCAAGTATTGCGGGCGAACGACCGGAAAATCCCGGTGCACAATCGACTTTGCAAATTGCAATTTCTTTTCAGGATCAAGCATGGGGCAACAATCTGTCTGCCGAAGAAGTCAGAGAATTCATTGTCTTGATTGAGCAAGTTCCATATTGCCGCGAAAGATATTCTCATCTAATCGATACCAAAATCCAAAGGGAGAAAAAGCAAAAAGAACTCGAACAATCGATTATGAGTAAATTCAAATGAAACTACAAACCAGCGCATGTTTGTTGGCACTCATTACGGCCAATTCTTGGGCGGCTATCGAAACCGACAGCGTTTCGAATCCTGACTCGATGTTTGTCATGGGTCAAAAGTACTTCAGGGGAGAAGGCGTAGCAAAAAATGAGGAGGAAGCTGCCAAATGGTTTTTAAAATCTGCCGAAAATGGTCATCCAACCGGCCAACGCGCTGCCGGGCTTTGCTATGTGAATGGGTGGGGAGTGCAAAGGGATATTTCGAAAGCCGCAGAGTGGTATGAGAAATCCGCTCGGCAAGGCGACCCGATAGCCCAAAATAATCTTGGTCGCATGTATGAGCTCGGTGCATTGGGCGATCCGAATCTAAGTGTGGCTTACGATTGGTATTGCAAAGCAGCCGCTCAGGACTTTTCCGTCGCACAGGATAATTTAGGCCGTCTTTTATACGAAGGACGGGGTGTAACCCAAAATAAACAGAAAGCGATAGAGTGGTTCAAAAAAGCGGCGGAAAGTGGGGAACCTTGGTCGCAATATCAGTTGGGAATGTTTCTTTTGACAGGCGACAGTATGACAAAAGATGAAACTCAAGCAGCGATATGGTTTCGGAAGTCGGCAGATCAAGGGAAAGCTTGCGCGCAATATGAAATTGGGCATTGCTTTGAAAACGGATTGGGTGTGCCCGCAAATCCACGCGAGGCTGTAATTTGGTATGAGAAGGCAGCAAAGGGAAACGACGCCGATGCGCTTTTCGCTTTGGGCGAATGTCTGACTTGTGGCAAAGGCATTGAAAAGGACTCCGTCAAAGCTTTGCAATTCTTCGAGCTGGCAGCCTCCCAAGCGCACGAGCGAGCGCTGATCCGTTGCGGCGAATGCTACCTAGATGGTCAAGGAACGAACCCCGATCTGAAAAAGGCTTACACTTTTTTCCTTCGTGGTAACTTGTTACCATCCCTTAATGAATCATGCAAAAAACACATCGCCACGCTGGAGCCGAAAATACCGGAAGCGGAGCGGGTTGAGGCTCAGAAAAGTGCAGTGGACTGGTTAATCGGGACGGGTCGGTTCACCGTAATTCCCCTACCAGAAGATTCGCCACTTTTGCCTCAAAATGTCGGCTCCCAGAGCGCCGGAGTTACACCGAACGTCAGACCCAAGAACAATGATACCACGTTGAGGAGAACTGTAGCGCCAACCCAAACAACCAGATCATACTTTTCCTCATCAACTCAGGATCCTCCAATCACTTCCAGACTGCTAAATAGTGATCCAGTTCAGCAGGGGGGCTTTAAAGGCGAAAAATACCCAGCCACACGATGTCGATTATTGAATTCAAGCGATATAGCTACCTTGGCAGATGGTCAAGTTAGATACGCAATCAACGAAATGTTTGCCCGGCATGGAGCGATTTTCGGCAAGGAGGAAATCAATGGCGTCTTCAAGAGATTTGAATGGTATCATCCTCGCGTTGGAGTAGATTTTGATTCGATTGAGCGAACGGAGTTTACAGATGTGGAACGTTCGAATTTGCGAATTCTTGGTGCGGCGAGAAAATAGCGGTAGTCTCCGACTCTGATGCGATAGTCTTTCTCCGACCCAACCATTTTGCGGCACCCCGGAGGTTTGGGCGTAGTTGCCAGTTTGGTTTCCAAGGAATCGAGGGTCTTCACCGATTCTTTCGAGAACCTAATTTCGTACGAGTCCATCCGCTGAATTTCGCGATTTCAATTGTTTGATGACTTCCTCGAAAGGGATGCCCTTTTCATTCCGTTGCTTCGCAATCGCCGCCAAATCCTCAAGGTCTTCCATCAGCTCCGCATATTCTTCGATTGGAATCACCGCAGCGATTTTCTTGCCCTTTTCATTGGTGAGAAATTGAGTGCTCATGATGTAATGATAGGTTGAATGGAATCCTGACGCAAGCGTCCAGAATCATAGCCTTCTCCATTGGTTGCCGTCCTGTTGCAAGAGCTGGTCTGCTTCGCGCGGCCCCCATGACCCGGCGACGAACTCCGCCATCGGCGGCGGCGTATCGGACTGGTGCCAAGCGTGCTCGATGTGGTCGATGAATTTCCATGCTTCTTCGACTTCATCGCGGCGGGCGAAGAGCGTGGCATCACCGGCGATGGCATCTAGCAGAAGTCGTTCGTAGGCTTCCGGGCTGCCTTTGCCGAAACTGGTGGCATAGTGGAAATCCATTTTCACCGGCTCAAGGCGCAGGCTGGTGCCCGGGATTTTTGAAACCATGCGCAGCGAGATTCCTTCGTCCGGCTGAATGCGGATGACAAGCACGTTGCCGCCCGGGGCACCGGCATTAGGGGTGTTAAAAAGCACACAGGGAGCGTCTTTGAAATGCACAGAAATCTCGGTGGATTTCTTCGGCAGGCGTTTGCCCATACGAATGTAAAATGGAACACCGCTCCAGCTCCAGGTGTCGATGAGGAGTCTAACGGCAACATAAGCTTCTGTATCGGATTCAGGAGAAACGCGGTCTTCCTCGCGGTAACCAGGAACTGCATTTCCATCGATGTTTCCTGCCGTGTATTGGCCTCGCACGACGTTAGCGGCGACTTTCTCCGGTGTGTCCC
>JAYVNE010000183.1:0-29360 GCA_043758615.1 Akkermansiaceae bacterium | reverse complement strand
TTGAATCCGCCACACTTTAAAATCTGGAAAGCGTAATTGTGATCCTACGGCACAAGTAGAAATTGGGACGAACACTCTGAAAATTGATTTTAAGGTCGTTCAGCCAATTGCAGAGCAATTCGTTAACAGTACTCCTATCTCGTATACCACCGGCACTCAAGGAGCTGGGATGCAAATCGCAGTGAAGATTTTACCGATAGACGTCTCATTTTATAATGTCGAAGTTCTTGAAATTGATAAAGGAACGCAAAACGTTAAAGACTATTTTGAACAGTTTGAGCAAAGATACCTCAAGCATGATCCATATCCAGACTGGTTGCAGCTAACGCCACAAAACCAATGGCCTAATGGAGATAGGGCTGAATTCAACGGATGGGGTTCACCTTGGTCACACGGAATCTACGAATGGGCTATTGAAGTAAGGTGGCGTGTGCCAGCGCAGGAATCGGGGCAAGGCGAAGTTTTAGGGACACGAACTCAAACACATACGATTGAAGATGCTACGGGAAAGAGCACAGAGACTAAAACTTTTGGAACAACAACCGCAACAACCACTCGAACACCATGAAATATTTATCACAAATTAGCCGCATCCGATTTGCCTACCTGCTTCTAACTTTTTTTTAATTCATTCATCTATGGCTGATGAGAGCCGCGATTCCAAAATTGAGATGGAAGACATCCTTTCATCGATCAAGAAATTCAGCAGCAAGGCGGATGCAAATGAATTAGAGGCGCTGGCAGCCAAATTTACTAATATAATGGCGAAAGCCGATTTTTCTTACAAGGATGCAAAGAATTCAAATATACAGCAAGCATCCGATGTTGCCCAAACCCTTATGATGACAGCAGAGATGTGGCAACTTGATGTTCATGACACAAAACAGCCCCGTTTACTGGCGATTGATGCTTTTCTAGCGAAACTTCATTCATTAATAGAGCCTAATTGGGTGCCTTTGCCTGTGACTGCCAACGTAAGTCCTCCGGAAGGAACACCAAACGCAGCGGCGGGCATGAGTCCAGACGCCATCAAAGATCCGGAACTAAAACAGCAATTTGTTAGAAGAATCGAGGAGAACCGAAAAAACAATCTGAAAAACTCACAGCAACGTGATCTTCGCGAAGCAAGGGAACGCATCTTGTCGATCGCAGCCATGTATGTAAAAATTCCAAAAGGATGGGATCGTGTAGCTTCGTTTGATCGATTTTGCATAGACGAAGAGTCTAGAAAGATTCTTGAACATCATCTCAAATGAAATTTCCACTAAATGGAGTCAGAGCCAACCCATAAAAATGTTAGAGAGGCTCTCTCACCTTTTTCCAATCGTCGTTCCGCCCCCCCCAACATGTCACTGGAGGCAGATCACGTGAGATGCTAGACCTGTGGGAGCATATAACGTGCGAGGGGTAATGCGGCATCTCGGTCCTGCACCCTCCCGGCAATGGCAGGTTCTTCCCTCCCCGGATGTTCCCTCGGAATATACTCGGCAGCATGACCCGACGCAATCACAGGCATCTCCGGTCCGCAGTCCAAGCCCCACCATCGGGTTGCTGGGCTTTTGAACTGGGCTGGGCTAAAAAATTGCGTGCTTTCAAGACCCGTGAGGATTGGATTGATTTCGTGCGGCACATCCTCAACATTTCCACTTCCGCCTGACCCGGCCTCCGGGACTTTTTCCTCAGCCTCTCCCATTTTCCCCGTCATCTCGCCCGCTTATGAATTCTGAAACCGCCGTTAAGCCTCAACGAAAAGGAAATACCAAAAAAGGGAAAATCGAAAGACTGCGCAAACCGATTTCGTTTCTGGCCGCCGCGACGTTGATTTTTTTGCTGGTCTTCGTGGAGCCTAGGGAAGCCCACACCCTTCCCAAGGAGCTGCTGAAACTGGCCGGATTTTTTCTCGTTTTCACCGGGGCGCTCGGGCGCATCCTCTGCACCCTTTACATTGGAGGCCGAAAAAATAAGGAGCTTTGCCAGAGCAGCGTTTATGGAATGTGCAGAAACCCCCTGTATTTTTTCTCCTTCCTCGGGCTGACCGGTATCTGCTTGTCCTCCCAAAACCTTTCTCTCACCCTTCTTGCCTGCACGCTTTTTCTCATTCTCTATCGGGCCGTGATTCGTAGCGAGGAAAAGAAACTGCTAGGCGTTTTCCCCGATGATTTTCCGAACTATGAGCGCAATGTTCCGCGCTTCTGGCCACGTAGCTTCGCGATCAAGGACACCCAAATCCTCCAGGTGAATACGAAAATTTTCATGAGCTCGCTGTCTGAAGTGCTGTGGTTTCTCGCAGCGCTCATCGCAGTGGAGGGAATTGGCATGCTCCGGTCCCACGGGATGATTCCCACCGTGCTTTCTTGGTATTGAACGGCGCTTCGCATCCGATCGAATGAACTGGCTCACATGGTCACTGCTCTCCGCACTTTTCGCCGGCCTCACTGCGGTGCTGGCGAAAATGGGCGTGGCGGGAGTGAACTCAAACCTCGCGACTGCCATCCGTACCTCGGTGGTGCTGATCTTCACTTGGGGCATCGCTTTCGCGACCACCAAACCCTCCGCGCTGCTAGATTTTCCGAAACGGGTCTGGCTCTTCCTCGCTCTATCAGGCGTTGCGACAGGGCTATCGTGGTTGTGCTACTTCCGGGCCTTGCAGCTCGGCGAAGTCTCGCGGGTCGCTCCGGTGGACAAATTGAGCGTCGTTTTCGCCATCGTATTTTCCGCAATTATTTTAAAAGAGCGACTGAGCTTGCAACATGCCGTGGGTGGCGCACTGATCGTCGCAGGGGCGTTGGTCCTTGCATGGCAGCATGACTGACAAAACCGCATTCCTATCAAATCCACATCATCTATCATGCATTCTGATTCTGCTGTTTCTTCGCCCCGTGGTATATATGGATGGCTGGCACGCCTGCTAGTTTTTCTAATCGTTTGCCGCTTTGTTTTGCTCATCGTTGCACCTCATTACGATCCATCAGAATCGCGCTACGCCGAAATTTCCCGCAAGATGGTGGAAACGGGAAACTGGCTGACGCCGCAGTTTGACTATGGAGTTCCATTCTGGGGGAAGCCACCGCTGAGCATGTGGATGTCCGCAGTGGGGATCCAGATTTTCGGACCGAATGAGTTTGGATCGCGGATCTTCATTTTTCTAGCAGCGATGGTTGTGCTGCTATTAGTGGCAAAAGCTGCGCGGCGCGAGTATGGAGATAAATCGGGGCTAGCAGCGGCGACGATCCTGATGGGAATGCCGCTTTTTTTCTACTGCTCCGCAGCGGTGATGACGGACCTGGCATTGGTGTTAGGAACTACGCTTGCGATGGTCGCTTTCCGGCAAACGCTGCTATCTTCATCGAAGGGGTGGGGGTATGGAGTTTTCATAGGCTTGGCGATCGGGCTACTGGCAAAGGGCCCTCTCGCACTCGTGATCGCCATGCCGCCTATCGTGGGATGGGTGATGCTCACCGGTTTGTGGCGGCGTGCATGGACAAATGTTCCTTGGATTTCCGGTAGCGTCCTGATGCTTCTCATCGCCGTGCCGTGGTATGTGATGGCGGAGAAAAGGACCCCTGGGTTTCTCGATTATTTCATCGTCGGCGAGCATTGGAAGCGCTTCACCGTAAAAGGTTGGAAGGGCGACCTTTATGGAAGCGGACACGCGGTGACACCGGGCGCCATCTGGTTTTTTGCGGTGGTCACGTCAATTCCGTGGTGCCTTGGGCTTATTGGCGTTCCATTTCGCCAGTGGAAAAAATCACGTTCATGGGCGCTGGAAGCTGATGGGCGCGGAGCCTATTGGCTGCTCTGGACCTTGTGGCCTCTGGTGTTTTTCACGCCCGCCCGCAATGTGATCTTGCCCTATCCGCTCCCGGCGCTTCCGGCATTTGCGATTTTGTTAGCAGGTCTGTCATGGCAGCGATCCAATGGGGGAAAACACACAGGAATTCACCCGCTTCACCCTGGCATTCTGGGTGTAAGTGCCGCACTCACTGGATTTGTGGTTCTAGCAGTTCTTCTATTGCCTGGCGCTTCGTTCCAAGGCTCCGAGCGAAATTTAGTCAAACGCTTCGTCCGCGACAAACAGCCGGGCGATCAACTATGCTATTATGAACGCCGGAAATATTCAGGGGAGTTCTACACCCAAGGCAAAGTGCTGCTCGCCAAGACCGCGGATGATCTACGCACACAGCTCGATGCTCCCGGTCGCTTATTTTTGCAAATCAACCCGAAACGCCTCAACAAGCTCCCCACGGAAACGCAGGCTAGGTTCACTAAAGTCGAAACTTTCTCCGACGAATCGACCCTCTATGTGGAGCAAAATGCCACGCCCGAAGGCAAGAGGTTGACGCCACCACCCTAAGTCATTCATTGATAGATCCAGATGAGAGAAAATTCCCGACCTTGGATCACCTGTGTGGTGCCGGCTTTCAACGAAGGCCTAGGCATCTCGGAATTCCTGCGTGAACTCTGCTCTCATCTCGCAGGCCTAACCGATCGCTACGAGGTAATTGTGGTGGACGACGGCAGCCGGGACGACACGAAAGAGAAAGCCATCGCGATGACCCAGGAATTGCCGGTCCGCCTGATCAGCTTCTCGCGGAATTTCGGCAAGGAAGCGGCCATCGGTGCTGGCTTGGATGAAGCGAATGGCGAGGTAGTGGTCATCATCGACGCGGATTTCCAACAGCCCATTGCGCTCATCACAGACTTCGTCGCAAAGTGGCAGGAGGGCTTCGACATGGTTTACGGCTTGCGGAATGATCGACTCACCGACCCGCCGATCCGCCGCTTCCTGAGTCGGTCATTTTATAAAATTCTCAGCCGAGGTTCCCGCATTGATATCCCGCCAGACGCCGGCGATTTTCGCCTCATGGACCGCCGCGTGGTGCTAGCCTTGCGCCAACTGCCTGAGCGTGGAAAATTCATGAAGGGCTTGTATAACTGGGTCGGATTTTCGCAGACCTCGGTGCCTTTCGATTACGGCTTCCGGCGCGAGGGAACATCAAAATTTAAGCTCGGCAGCCTGTTCGATCTGGCAATCACAGGGCTGACCTCGTTTTCCACATTTCCGCTGCGAGTGTGGGTGGGGGTGGGCTCAATCGTCTCCGGTCTTTCGCTGTTATATGCGTTATTTATCATCGGACGGACGGTCATCTTGGGCACAGACGTTCCGGGTTGGGCGACCTTATCGGTGGCAATCACTTTTCTCGGCGGTATCCAACTGCTCTCGATCGGTGTTCTCGGCGAGTATATTTCCTGCATTTATACAGAAGTGAAAATGCGGCCTAACTACTTGGTGGCAGAACGCCATGGGTTTCTCGACGAGAAAAGCCCGCACTGAATTTGGTGGAGGCTTGCCGATCCGAAGTGAAACCGGCATGATCTCCGGCATGATTCGCCTTCCCTTATTTTTCGCCACTCTCGGATGGGTTGTCAGCGCTTGCGCGCAGTCGTATGTTCCAGTGAACGAACGCCCGCCCGCACTCGCCCGCGAGTTCCGTGGTGCTTGGGTAGCGTCCGTTTACAATCTCGATTGGCCCAGCTCCTCCGGCCTCAGTGCGGATAGCCAACAAGCGGAATTACGCGGCATTCTCGACAAGCTCGTCTCGCTGAAAATGAATGCCGTCATTTTCCAAGTCCGCTCGCAATGTGACACGATCTACGCGTCCTCTATCGAACCATGGAGTCCATTTCTAACTGGCACGATGGGCCGCTCGCCCGGCTATGACCCCCTAGCTTACTGCATCCAGCAGGCCCACTCCCGTGGCATCGAGGTCCATGCATGGTTCAATCCGTTCCGCGCGCTTTCTAACAATTCTCAGCCTGTCGCTGGAAATCACGTCACCCGCATCGCATCGCAGACCACGAAAAAATTCGGCACGATGACTTGGTGCGATCCATCTCTAGCAGACACGCGCGCTCGCGCCCTCAACGTGATCCTCGACGTGGTGAAACGCTACGACATCGATGGCGTCCACATGGATGACTATTTCTATCCGTATCCCTCCGGCAGCCTCACCTTCGCCGATGGAAAAAGCCCAGCAGAACGTCGCTCGTATGTGGATGGTTTTGTTAGCAATCTTTACGCCGCCGTCAAACGCCAGAAATCATGGGTCCGTGTCGGCATCAGCCCGTTCGGCATTTGGCGCCCCGGCGTCCCTGCGGGCATCGAGGCTGGCATCGACAGCTATGAGCAACTCGGCGGAGATTCGCGCAAGTGGCTGAAAAGCGGCTGGGTAGATTACCTCGCACCCCAGCTTTACTGGCCGATTGCCCCACAGAAGCAGAGTTTTTCCGCGCTTCTCAGTTGGTGGCGACAGCAGGGATCGCGGCCAGTCTGGCCCGGCATCGCCACCGAGCGCATCGGTGGAAAAGAAGATCATCGGTCGGCGTCCGAGATCACTAACCAAATCGACGTCAGCCGGAAAATCGGTAACAACTGGAACGGCCACATCCATTGGAGCGCGAAAAGCCTCGTCTCTAACCGCGGCGGAATTTCCACTAAACTCGCTGGCACTTACACACAACCTGCCGCCATTCCCCCGATGCCGTGGTTGAGCAGCAAAGTCCCGGAATCCCCCGGGGTCAGCGCGAACGTGAGCGAAAAGGGCACTTACATCCATTGGGAGCCGGATGGCAGCACCTCGAAAATCGCCATCCAGGCCCGCAGCAGTGGCACTTGGCGCACGGTGCAAATTTCACCTAGCAGCTCCAAAGGCATCACTATCCCCCGCGCTGATGTGATCGCCGTCACGGCGCTTGATCGTTTCGGCAGTGCCAGCCAGCCGAAAGTACTTGGACTGAAGTGAAGCACTCTTTCATGGACTCCCCGAATCCATACGCCCCGCCGGTCGCCAGTCCGGAAATTGCTCCCGCAGACCCCGCCTCATTCGGAGAACTGGTCCGCGCTTGGGAAAAACTGCGGCTACTCTACAATGCAATTCTCCTGCTGCCCGGCCTCGGCGTGGTCGCGTTATGGATCATGGTGGCAAAATTGCCCGTTCCGGTCGCAGCCATGCTCACGCCACCCGTCGCCATCGGAGCCAACGCAGCGTTTTTCCTCGGACCGATGGCAGAGCTTTATTTTCGCGCCCTTTTTCGATCCGGTGCCCCCATTGGCAAAGGCCGCTGGCTCATCTTCGGCGCGGGTGTCGCTGTCTCCGCTGGGGTATTCCTGATGGCCTCCCTCTTGGCGATTTTTGCGTCCAACAAATAACTGCGATCTCATCTCCGCCCTTGCCACAGGCCGGGGCAGCGCATTGACTTCCCGCCACTTAAAAATTTCCACACCGTGAAAGCCCACGAACTCTATACTGCCGTTGACCCCGCCATCGTTACTCAAATCCTCGATTGGTTCCGCGCCAACGATAAGAATGTTTACCGATCCGCCGTCGCCACCCTTGCTAACAACCGCAAGCTCCGCCCGGTTTTCATCGAGAAAAAATCCATGGCCGAGCAATACGCGTGGGTCAGCAAGACCCTGAAACTCAAGGCCTGCGATACGATCGGCGAGCATCTCCTGCAAGCCTACCTCATGGCCGGCCAGCAATCCCTGCTCGCGATGTTCTGTGATGGCATGGGCATCCCACACGATGGTAAGGGCTCCGTCGTCGGCGATCTGCCGAAAAAACTCGATGCCACTCGCCTGGCCAGCACCATCGACCGCTTGGTGGATATTTTCGATCCTAAGATTTTCACTGTTTATCTTCACTGCTTTAACATGCAAGCCCCCGCCGGATGGCCCGAGCTCAATGAAAAGCTGGAGTCGGATGAGAGGCTCGTGCTGGCGTGAAAAAGTTGATGGTTGAAAGTTGATAGAAAGACAGGGACTCTGCTTTCACTCTTGCTCATCGCCATCAACAATCTCACTAGGTCATTCCGCGAGCCATTTCGCGGCATCAGCGCTTCCTTTTTTTGCGGCCCGGCCGAGCCAGATTTTGGCCAAGGCTTTCGATGGAGCCACGCCGGTTCCATGGAGTAGGCACCGCCCATAGGCAGCTTGCCCCTCCGTACAATCAGCCCGTGCTGACTCGCGGTACCAAAACGCTGCTTCGACGGCATCCCTGTCGGTCCCGATGCCGTTTTCATAACAGAAACCTAACTGATGTTGACCTTCCGCGTCATTCTTGCCTGCCGCCTTTTGAAAATACTGAAACGCTTCCTCTGCCTTGGAAAGCCCCTGTGCGAGTAACAAACGACCCATCTGAACAAGTGCCGGGCCGTAATTCTTGGTCACTGCAAGCCCCAGCCATTTACCGGACTCCTCCTCATTTCGTTCCACACCGAAGCCATCCCTTAAACAGTTCGCATAGGACAACTGGCCTTGCGGATTTTTCTTTTCGGCCGCTTTGAGGTACCAAGCCGCCGCTTCCACCAGATCCTTCTGCAAGCCGGTGCCTTTCGCATAACAATCACCAAGACTTGCCATCGCCGCGCTATCTCCCAGATCCGCAGATTTACGCAGCAAATCCACGGCCTGCGCGGGATCCTTGACGAAATGCAGCGCTTTCTCGCGGAACGCGCCGGCGTTGTTCTTCTTTACCAGCGTTTCGATGAATTCGGCACCCTGCCTTTGGGATTCCGCATCTCCCAGCATCGAGAGCGTGATCGCCTGCTGGAGCAGCGCCTCCGGGTGCCCTTGGCGTGCTGCCTTGCCATACCACTCCGCCACTTCCGTGAGGTTTTTTTCCACGCCGAACCCATCTAGCAGGCATTTTCCATAAACCATCTGGGATTCCCAGTAACCTAAGTCGGCCGCCGCCTTGTAATACCGGGCCGCTTCTTTTTCGTCTTTTCCAATCCCAATACCGAACGCGAATAAGTCGGCCATGTTGTGATAGGCACATGGATCGATTTTCCTTTCGAGCGATTTGCGATACCATTTGAGTGCTTCGATCCCATCACGAGCCACCCCCCAGCCGTTCTGATAGCAATCCGCTAGATTGAGCATTCCGGATGCATTCCAAGCGTCCGCTGCCTTGCGAAAATATTCCACCGCCTTGATCATGTCTTTAGGAAATCCCTGCCCGCGCAGGTGAAGCTGGCCGAGATTGGATAGTGCCTGCGAATTTCCCTGAGCCTCCGCTTTTTCATACCATAGGATTGCTTGCGAATAGTCACGCGCCACTCCCTCGCCATTCACATAGGCGAGGCCTAGGTTATTCTGCGCAGGGGCATTCCCTTGCTCCGCCGACTTGCGATACCATACCGCCGCCTGATTTTTGTCGGCGGGCACCCCGTTGCCGGCTGCCAGCAAAAGCCCGATTTCGTTCTGGCAAGCCGGATCGTCGAGATCCGCGCCTTTCTGAAACCACTTTGCCGCAGCGACCGCATCGCCCGCTTTCAACCTCAGAAAGCCGAGATTCCTATGGGCCGGACCGCAGCCCAGGGCGGCAGAGCGTTCAAAGAGTTGCACACATTTCACCGGGTCTTCGGGTCGTCCATTTCCGTCGCGATAGCAGACACCCAGCAGGTTGATTGCATTCATGTTTCCTGCCAAGCCCTGCTCCTCACACATGTCGGCTGCGGTCTGATAGTCCCTGGGGGTTCCGAATCCTCTATAATGATACCAAGCGATGACATATTTGCAGTCCCGATCGCCGTGTTCGGCAGCACGTGAAGTCCAGCGAAATGCGGATTCAGGATTTTTCGCAACGCCTATGCCTTTCTCATAAAAATATCCTAACGCGTGTTCCGCACTCGCATCGCCGGTGTTTGCCACAGATTGGAGTATCTGGGTGGCTTTCGCGGGATCTTTCATCACGCCATTCCCCTGCATGTAACAGAGGCCTAAATTGGTCAGCGCCGTCAAATCCCCTTGGTCGGCAGCGCGCTGAAACCAAACCACCGTCTCTTGCAGGTTCTTTTGCACTCCCCAGCCGCGCTCAAAACAAATTCCGTAGCGCCGCTGCGCCAGACTGTCACCTTTTTCGGCAGCCACTTTCAGCCACTTTACCGCCTCAGTGTAATCCACCGGAACACCCTCGCCTAACAAAAGGCAATCGCCGAGTCTGGCTTGCGCTCTGGGGTTCGCCTGTTCAGCAGATTTACGATACCAGGCCACCGCTTCCGTCGGTGATTTCTCCCCCAGTCTGCCATCTGCCAGCATTTCGCCCACCACTAGTTGGGCCGCCGCGTCACCAGCTTCTGCAGCCTCTCGGTATAATCTCGCCGCTCCCGCCGCATCCTTATCGCAGCCGAAGCCACGGTCCATGCAGTCTGCCAAACGGGTCTTAGCCGGGGCATCACCCGCCGCGACCGCCTTGCGATACCAACTTACCGATTCTTCAGGCCGAGCCGTTAGACCAAGTCCTTTTTCCAGGCACTCGCCCCAATACCTTTGTGATAAAACATCGCCTTGGATTGCGGCTTTCTCACACCACAGGGCAGCGGATGACCACTCACCTTTTCCGAAAAAATCATAGGCGCTGCGAATGGTTTGCAACTCCGCCATGCGGCGGGCCTTCACTGCGGCCGCCTCCTGTCGCAGGAGTTCGTTAGCCAAGTGCGTTCGATACATTTTGACAGCAATGATGGATACCATCGCAACCAGCAATCCCGCAATCAAGAAGGTCCTCAGACCACGAGGCTTCTGCGATTTCTTGGAAATTTCATTCGCTGAAGGTCTGATTTCTGTGTCCATAATGAGATCAATTGGCCGAACCGCTCGGCGAAGGAGTTTTCACCGCCAATGCGCTTTTCAGGAGAGAAATGCCAAAGGTGCGACCCTAGTTGCCTACCTGTCCTTGCCAAGGAGATTGTCAGCGAGCCTATCCAACCCTCGGGTCATGCCATTGAACTCTTGTGCCTGAGGCCTTGAACCCTCGGATTTTCCTGTCTAGCTTTCGCGCCTCCGCCTGAGTTGTCGGTTGAAAGTTAATGGTTGATAGAAAAAACCGGCATTTCTTCCTCTTCACGATTAACAATCAACCCTTAACCAATAACCTCATTCCAAATGCCCAAAGTTTACGTCAAAACCTACGGCTGCCAGATGAATGAGCGCGACTCCGAACAGGTCGCAAAAATGTTCTCGGAAGGCGGCTACACGGTCACCCCTGACGAAAACGAAGCGGACGCCATCCTGATCAACACCTGCTCCGTTAGAGACCAGGCGGAACAGAAAGCGCTCGGAAAAATGGGCACGATGATGCACAAGGGCCGCGATCGCAAACATGTGGTTTACGGCTTTATGGGCTGCATGGCCCAGTCGCGCGGTGAGGAGCTTTTCAAATCTGTGCCCAGTCTTGATGTGGTCGTTGGCACGCAGAAATATCACAAGGTTTTCGAATACGTGGACACGATCCTCCAGCGCCGGTTAGAAGCCCGCATGGACGATCCCACTTACTCCCTGCGCGGCACCAGCGTTTGCGATACTGCCGAAGAAGAGGGCTCGCAAAACACCATCCGCGACCATGTTCCAAAGGCACACGAAGCCAGCGCTTTCGTCTCCATCATGCAAGGCTGTAACATGCGTTGCTCGTTCTGCATCGTGCCCGACACCCGCGGCAAAGAACGCGGACGGCCCATCGCAGACATCATTGGAGAAGTCCGCCATCTCGCCGCGCACGGCGTGAAAGAAGTCACTCTGCTAGGACAGATCGTCAATCTCTACGGCCGCACCGAGTTTCCAAAAATCGACGGCAAATCCCCTTTCGTCCAGCTGCTAGAAGCAGTGCACGAAGTCGAAGGTATCGAGCGCATCCGTTTCACCTCGCCGCATCCGATTGGGTATCGGGATGATCTCATCGCCGCTTTCACTTATTTGCCGAAACTCTGCTCACACATTCATTTCCCGATGCAAAGCGGCTCCGACCGCATCCTCCGCGAAATGCGCCGCCCGTATAAGAATGCCAAGTTCATCGAGATCTGTGAGAAAATGAAAACCGCGCGTCCCGGCATCGCCATCACCACCGACATCATCGTCGGCTTCCCCGGCGAGACAGAAGAAGATTTCCAAGCGACTATCGACACCGTCGAGCATCTCAAATTCGACAATGCTTTCGTCTTCCGTTACTCGAAGCGCCGGAACACTCCCGCCGCAGAAATGGAAGGTCAGCTCGACGAATCCGTGAAAGAAGAACGCAACCAACGCCTGCTCGCAGTCGTTGACCGCCTCGCCATCGCGAGCAACGCCGCCGTCGTCGGCTCGCGCCAACAAGTCCTCTGCGAAGGCCCGTCAAAAAACAACGCGTCAAGGCTAACAGGACGCACCACGCAAAACAAGATCGTCATTTTCGACGGCGATCCCGGCCGACTCACAGGCCAGATGCTTGATATTCAGATCGAACAATCCACCGGATTCACGTTGTTCGGGACGGCGTGCTTGGAGGGTTAAAAGAAAGGTCACGCGATCTTCTATAGCGATTCACAGCCTCAAATACCTGTCATTCCTCGCTCTTCTCCTCATCTTGGTGGCATCCCCGCGAGGGGTGAAGACAGTAACCTAGCCTCACAGTCTGGCTACAAGCCGGGGCACTGTAAATGAGCTCCGCTGCTAGCAGACCCGAGATTCCAACTTGTCAGCAGCACCCGATGTAATTACAGTATCCCCATGGCCCAGATTCAAAAACCGATCCGAATCGGCAATTCAAAAGGAGCTCGGATTCCTGCACACCTTATACGATCCTATCATTTGGACCGCGGTTTCATCATGAAAGCTGTGCAGGAGGGTATTCTCATATCCCCGGCCTCAGGCAGCAAACTCACCCTTGAGGAGTCCTTCGCCGCGATGGCGATAGACGCAGCAAGCCTGAAAGAAACCCGCGAATGGGCGGAAACCGGAATCGCAGATGGCCTCGAAGAAGACTCAGGTTTCTAAGTTACCCGTCGTCCGGCGTTACGAGATATATTGGGTCGATCTCGATCCAACTGCGGGTCGTGAAGTTCGAAAATCGAGGCCATGCGTAGTTGTCAGCCCCAACCCGATGCACTCGATCGGCATGGCGGTCGTTTGCCCATTGACGACATCCCTACATCCCACATGGGCCCACCGCCTGCAAATCACCTGCGCCGCGAAACCCGCCGAGGTGATGGTCGATCAAATCCGCGCGGTCAGCCTTGGCCGATTCAGCACATGCGTGGATGTCCTTTCAGCAGTCGACAGCGAAGCCCTGCGTGATGTCATCGCACTGCTCTATGGGAGTCTGTAACAAGAGACACCCTCGCAAAACAAGATCGTCATTTTCGACGGCGATCCTGACCGACTCACAGGCCAGATGCTGGATATCCAGATCGAGCAATCGACCGGGTTCACGTTGTCGGGTCGGCGTGCTTGGAGGGGTAGCGTTTTCCCCCGCTTTCGGCCTTTTCATGTTTTGAAATAAGCCATGGGAATTTGAACATCGGCGGGTGGCGCAATCGAGTGATATAGAGAGGCGCACTCTACATCTGCGTAACAATCATTGAGTTGATTTCTATACTAGTCTGATTTTTAAAGCTTTATGCATCATGACTGATCTGTCACAGGTTGGTGTTTGAGTGAATAAATTTTGCACCTGAGGATTCCTGTGTTTACTTCGTGTTGGCACGACTTGTGCAACCCCCGGATGGCCTACGATATAATAAGAAAGTGATTTTAGTACGAAAAATAAGTTTCTTCAGATTCCGCCGTGCTTTCACGTTGATCGAAATGGTGACCGTGATTGCGATCCTCGTGATCCTGATGACCGCTGGAATGAGCCTATTAAATGGCACCGGGGCACAATCGCGAAAGGCGGGCACGGACATGATTAGCGGATTGGTCGAACAAGCCCGCACCATTGCGATCACATCGAGGACGGAGGTGCTTTTGGCCATTGCCGAGCCCGGTGATTTAGTCGGATCAGACGAAAAGTGCAGAATCGGACTGTTTCGTAAGAGAGCCCCTGTGACCGGCACGCCAGATCGATATGATCTGCTGACGAGATGGCAGACGCTCAATACCGGCATCGTGCTCATTGGTCGGCAGCCTAACGATCCACCGACCGCCAATCAACTAACAAACCCTTTAGACGTGCAACAGATGGACGTCGTTTATGGCCCAGCAAGCAAGGAAATCACCGTGAATGTACACTTCATTTCGATCAACTCACGGGGATCATTGAAGCTGCCCACTGGCTCGGGTCCCATCGCTTTTCGCATCGCGGAGGGCGCCTACCGCAAAAAAATCGCGCCTCCTAACATTCGCTCGGGTGCGAAGGGGCCCACCGAAAACCTTTTGAGAGTCGGGCGTGCCACTGCACGTCCTTACCGAATGGACTGACCATGAAAATCGCCACCGACAAGCCACCTGAAAAGTCTGGCTCCACCTTGATCGAGGTCGTGATCGCCGTGGGGGTGATGGCCGTCGCAGTTCCACTGGTTTTCGGTGCCCTCGCGGAATCTGGTAAAAGTGGAATGTCTGCGGAAGCCGAAACTCGGAGCACATGGATCGTTCCTCTATGCATGGATGAAGTTAGAGCTTCGCGAGAGGGCCGCTCGGAGTATTTCGCTCCCACCACCACCGGACAGGTATTTCCCCCGTTAGGTGAGGTTTGGGCACTCGCATTTTCCCCGGAAGGAAAACTGATCGGTAAGATTCCCAAAGCTGTTTACGACAAGGGCACGAAAGAACTCAACGGGGTGAAGATCCTGTATCTCGCAACGATCAGTTCCACCAAGCCAACCAAACAAACCGGGGCGACACCCATGCTGAGCGCACGGATCACCATGGAGTACCCCTCGGGAACACCTGCCGCGAAGCGCCAAAAACTTGATTTTTTCACCCGCATCCCATGAGTTTGAAATTATCTAACCCTCGTGGCTTTACGCTGATCGAGCTGATGTTTGCGATGGCGATCGGCACGATTGTTCTGCTACTAGCGGCAACCATGTTAGGCACATCGGGAGATGGATATGAACGCATTGGAGGAAACGTCACCGCCGAGCGTGAAGCGCGGGCCTTGATTGCACAACTGACCTCCGATCTTGGCACCGGATATTTCCATAAAGACACAGTAATGGATAAATCGACGCTATCTTGGCCGACGGATCGCCTAGGCTTTCTATCCCTCCAACCTCCTGAGGCACAAAAGGATAGCGAACGCATCGGAGACTTATGTGCAGTGAATTATTCTATCCAAGATCTAACCATTAATAATAAGAAAGTGCGCTGCCTGATGCGGGGATTCCGTAACAGCAAAGAAACCTTCGAGAAGGTTAAGTCCGATTCGGTGAGCACGCTGTTCATCGCCCAGTCTCAGGACGATCCGATAGCCTTCAATGTCGTATCCTTCACCGCCCGCCCCCGCTCGCGTGACACCACCGGCAAATGGATGGACTGGGTGAAAAACGACACGATCGGGCCTGAGGCGATGGATGTGCGCTTGGGGATCGTCCGCCGTGAGCTTGCAGGGAAACTCAAAACCACCGCGGATTGGAATGGCGGAAACTCTCAGCTTGGCTTTCTGGCAAATGCCAATCGCAACAAGTATCTTGAAATATACGAAACTACGATTCGCTTTGGAAATAATGCAAAACCATAAATCCAACCTTGCTCGTAAAGCAGCGGCGGGATTCACCTTGCCCGTCATTCTTGTTGTCGTGAGTGCGCTCCTGATTCTAGCAGTTGGAGTTCTTCTTCTCATCGGCATCGAGCGCAACACCGCAAGATCCTTCGTGGATCGCCAGCGGGCGGAACTCGCCGCAAAATCTGGTTTGGAAGATGTCCGTGGCATCTTCACCCAGGAAGCTGCCAATGATGACTTTCTGGTGATTCAATCCACACTTGCCCCGCCTGCCGCACCCGCCACTAACACACGACAACTTGCCCCCGAACTCTTTCTCGCCCGCGGGGTCCCAGCTAGCGGGGAGTTTCGCTATGTTCCTCTGTTCAGTGCCATTTCATCTCAAAAAAATACCCCAACTTTGAGCCTGCCTGTGGTCGAGCCGTTAGTCGGCACGACGGCTGCTGGCTACAAGGACTTTGAGACCCTACCCTATTTAGATAAAGCCCGCGCCGCCTGGCTCCCCGTCGTGGATGACAAAGACAGAATGGTCGCACGCTATGCCTATTGGGTGGAAGATCTCCAGAGTCGCGTGGATGCAGGCACAGCGGGCAATACCAAGGACACGGGAGGTGCTCACCTGCGCTACGGCTGGAAAGCCGCCACGGGGCTGCCGAACTCAGCCAAATTTCCCGCTCCCGGACTGAACGCAGAAATTTCCGTGATCGGTAGCGATGGCCGCGACACCAAGCCGCCTTTGGATCAGGTGGCGCTCTACAGTCTCGATCCCGCATCCGGAGCCAAGGATGATTCGAATTTGGACAAAACTATCATTGACGGGCGCAAAGCTCTCGTCTCTCCCGATTCCGTGTTAGCGGTCTCTGGAATTGCTCCACCACTACTACTACCGCTGACCCGTGATAGTAACGGCCACTTAGTGGATCTGAAAGCTCGTGCGGTTGAGGAAGGCCTAACCGCATCAGTCAAGCCGTATGACGAACAGCCTTTAGTTCCCTTTGCAAACGGCATCGCTAGCTCCGTGACAGGTAAGCCAAAACTCAATCTCAACGCCCTGCTGGCAGAGCCGAGTGATACCGCAGTGGAGAAAATGGCAGCTTGGATTAAACAAGGACTTCCGAAATTCGATCAGCGCAAAGGCGGCTTTCCTGCTACGGAAGATTATATCAAAACGCTCGCTGCCAATGCGATCGATTATGCGGACGCTGATAGTGACGCGACGGTGAAACCGAACTCTTACCGTGGGTTAGATTCCTATCCATTGATGAGTGAGATCATTCAACATACCAAATACCTCGGAGTCGTCACCGTGAAAGGGCGGAAGGTTCTCGCTTTCCAAGTCATCCTTTACGTTGAACTCTGGAATCACACGAATTTCTCGGTCACTGGGGCAGCAAAGGTCTCTTATGAAAATGGTTTGCAGACACCCGGGTTCGGCTCCGGTGTGCAAGGAACTCGTTTTGACGCACCCGCGCTTCTCGATGATCCAAACCAGCCTCTATCGGTTCCGCCCCTTACAAAAATCGGCGATCGCTACTGGTCAGGCCCTATCGCTGTCAACCTCGGACCCAATCAATATCAGTTCTACAAAGCCGAAGCCGTGAATTACTATCTGGATGCAGGCGCAGAGGGTGCCACTCTTCAGAATACATTCGAGATGTTTGAGAACTTCGGTACATCGGGGATGAGCATGATGTGGAATGATAGAGAAGTGGATCGCTCCAATAAGTTTTACAAAGGTCTCATTAATCCAACGGAGCCTGGATTTAAATATACTACTACAGAACCTCGTCAGTCAGGTAAAGCCTATGTCCCCGGACACAGTTATGTAAATTCCGGACACAGTTCATACAAAAATAACATGGGAGATTCCAGAGAAGCCCTTTACTTGCGTTCTTTAGACTATGTTTTAGCTGACAATGCATATCCAGAAAACATAAGCCCCAACCGCCGCAATATACGCAATAAAAGCATCTACAAAAGCGCTGAGACTCCAGAGGATGTGGCTAAAGTTCATGGGCGGGTTCTGCCCTCAGAATGGCCTGATGGAGGACATGATACGCCTGTGTCGATTTGGTCCCCGATCACTTCTACTGACAAGAATTACGATCCCACGACCTATCCACCAGTCACGAATGCCCAAGAAGGGGAAGCACCCACCTTCTTATCTAACCGCGGCCGCTTTTATAGCGCCACCGAGCTTGGGCGGATTTATGACCCGATCATGTTTACTCCGACCTTTGACCCAGCCTCAGAAAGTGGCTCTTCAGATACCACTTCGATCCGAAAAGGAATCATGCCATCTGGCAGAGTCTCGTGGCCGTCCGTGGAAATTTCTTCCCCTTCGGATATTTGTTACGGTGGCGGGAATACCCTCCGGATCGGGCGGCCTGAGCACGCTCAGTTCGACAAACCCGCATTGCACGCACCCTCAGCCATGCCCGGCACAAATGCAGCCCGTTTGCTGGACCTTTTCCATGCAGGTAAATCGCGCTCTGAAGTCAATGCAGACCGCGAAGGTCCTCTGGTGCGCATTGAGGGCCACATCAACCTAAATACCGCCTCACCTGATGCGATCCGTGCCATGGCGGCGGGCTTGATGCAGTCTGATCCGAGGTTGTCGCTAAGAAATTCGGATAACACCCACTCTGCCTCCACGTGGGCTCCGCCGGTGACCGCCCTCGAAGTGTCCACTCCTACAAACACCAAAGAAGCAGATGTGTTAGCTGATGCCATTATCCGAGGAAGACCCTATGCGTCCCCTTCTGAAATTGCATCCGCCCTGAACGCCGACGGCAAGCTCGCCTTTGGCAACCGGGATCTACTCCCCGCTGGCAATAAGGTCCAGTGGTCCGACGCCGCCGCCGAGGAGGCCTTCGCTCGTGTTTATGAAGCCTCCACCGTTCGTTCCCGTAACTTCCGGGTGTGGGTGATCGGTCAGGCGCTTGCCCCCACGGGCACGACTAATACGGCACCTGAGGTGCAGGCCGAAGTGCGCAGGGCCTACACTGTTTTTGTCGATCCCGGCGCACGCAAGGCCGATGGCACGATTGATCCCACTAAGTTCCGAGTCACCAACCTTAATGAAAACGATTTCTAAAACACTTCTGCTCTTCGTCGCGATATTGTCCCCGCTTCTCGCCGCGAAAGATCCAACAACGCCGCCTACCGCCTTTATCCGAGTCGTGAACGGCGTGGCACAGGGAACCGGTCAACTCAGCGTGGAAATCGATGGCGAAAATATGCGTCCCGATGGTTACAAACTTGGAGACGCCACCGGCGGGATGGGAATGAAAGCAGGAAGCCACAAAGTCACCTTTAAGCGGCAGGGTGTAAAGGAGGGCACCACCACGGTAGTGCTAGAAAAAGACCAGACTGTGACACTTATTCCCTTCGCAGAACGGGTTCCCGCCACGGATCAAGTACCGACGCATTATGAGGTCCGTGTGCTGCGATTGAAGCAGAAGGACGTGGAATCCGGTCGAGTCGCCACCTTCGCCTCAGTTTCCTCCGCGCCTGAGCTCAAAATCGAATTGGGGACCAAGGATCATAAAATGATATCCGACGTCATCAAACGGCTGACCATTGTTGAGATGCCTCTGAGCTACACGGTAGGCTATGCTCCTGTTAGTGTAAACGACACTCCCATCGAACCGCTTCCGATTGGCAGCGCCGGTAACTACGTGATCGTTCTGTATGATGATGCTGTGGGAAAAGTGCAGTCGATTTACTTTCGCGATTTTAAATTTCTCAGCGCAGATTGATCAGTTTTCAGCTCCGGCTGATAGCTGGACTAACAGCGTGATAGTTGATGAGAATGCCTGTGCCACGCAGTGGAAATCAATCTCCACCGGGCAGGCCGAGGAGTTCGATTAGCCGTTGCAGATCGTCATCGCCGTAATACTCGATTTCGATTTTCCCCTTTTTCGATGAATGCTGGATGGAAACATGCGTGGCGAGATGTTCGCGCAGGCGATTCGTGATGGCACGGACATGGATGTCAATTTCGCGGGCTGCAGGGGCTTTGCGCGCCTCGCCAGGTTCCACAGAATCGCCGTTAAGGAGAGATTGAGTCAGTTTTTCCGTCCCGCGTACTGTGAGCTGGCGGCGGATGATCTGATCGGCGGCGAGTAACTGAGTTTCATGGTCCTTAATCGCGAGAATGGCCTTGGCGTGCCCAACGGTTAGGCGAGCTTGAGCCACGAGCATTTGGATATCGAGGTGAAGGCCAAGAAGACGCATGGCATTGGCGACGCTCGCGCGAGACTTGCCGACGCGGGCTGCGATTTCGTCCTGTTTCAGAGTGAATTCCTCGGCGAGTCGGACATAACCTGCGGCTTCTTCCATTGGGTTGAGGTCCTCACGTTGAAGGTTTTCGATGAGAGCCATTTCCAAGACATCGCGGTCGGACGCCTCGCGCTCAATGACGGGGACGGTAGCGAGACCAAGCTTGCCCGAAGCACGCCAGCGGCGTTCTCCGGCGATGAGTTCAAGCTTTCCATTCACTGCGCGGACGATGAGCGGCTGGATTATTCCGTGCTGGCGGATCGACTCCATCAGATCATCCAGTGGAGATTCCACAAACTGCGTGCGGGGTTGCAGGGGGCTGGCAACGATCATGTCGAGAGGCACATCTCGGACTCGTTTAAAATCTTCTGGAGCCACATCAGCTGAGGGTGCCGTCGAGCCAGCACTTTTTTTAATGAGTGCGCCGAGTCCTTTTCCGAGTGCCTGTTTTGCCATGGGGGAACAGCTCTATGCAAAGCCGCTTTGAAATCCAAGCGGATTTCCGCCAAGCTTGACGAGAGGAGAGCTTGAGGGCATCCATTGCCTTGTGAAACCAACGTTTTTATTTCTTTCCATCGGCGTGCTTTTCTTAGCATCCGGCGATGGTTACGCCCAAAAACCCCTCCCTCCCCTGCCCCCTGTTCGCGAAGAGAAACCAGCGACTGGAGCCGTGGCTGTCACCGCACCGCCGGAAGTCGTGGCATCCGCAGTGGCTGCTGTCGCCAAGCTGGGGGACGAAGTGGTGCTCGGCCGCTATCAGGTGGCGGTGGATCGTATGAATCCGTTATGGAAGGAACGTACGGCGCAGCGGATGGGCGGGATGGATGAGTTGAATAAGCAACTCGCCGGAGTCGCCAAACAGATGGTCCAACAGGGCATTAGCATGATTTATTTCAAGCCGCAAGGTCAGCCGCGGTCATTCGAAGTTTCACCGGGAAAAAAGGTCGAGAAGTTCAATGGTGTGGAAGTTGAAAATCTGGTTTTTAACAAATGGTTAGTGTTTGTGCCCACGACTACGAAATTTCGGATCATGCGCCCAGGCGAGACTAAGCCGCTCGTGATTGATAGCATTGGATTTCAGGTTGCCATTTCCGAAAAAGGCAAAAACGATTGGACCTTCATCGACGGGTCCGGCCTATCAGTGAACGATCTGCGGAGTCTTTTTGTAACTTTACCCCAGGATTTGATATTTCCTCCTTTGGAAAAACGTGAATCTCGTTAGAATCTCCGCCATGGCATCAAAGAAGAAAATCATCGAAGAACAAGCGGTCTTGCATCGCAAGCTCCTCAACATGTGGAAACGCGGTCAGAGCCGCTACTGTGAGGTCCGTGAATCGGCGATTCACGGCCGGGGTGTTTACGCGACATGTTTTATCCCAAAGGAAACCAAAGTCATCGAATATGTCGGCGAGTTGATAGATAAAGAGGAAAGCGAACGACGTGCTCTCTCCCAACATGCGAAGTCCCTAAAAACCGGCGATGCGGCAGTCTATATTTTCACGCTAACGAAAAATTACGATATCGACGGTAACGTGCCATGGAACACGGCACGGTTAATTAACCACTCGTGCAGCCCAAATTGTGAGGCCTGGATCGAAGGGAGAAAAATTTTCATTCACTCACTTTGCGATATCAATGAAGGAGATGAGCTAACCTTCGATTATGGATTTGATGTGGATTGTTTCGAAGATCACCCCTGCCTTTGCGGAAGGGATGGATGCATCGGATACATCGTGGGGCGGGGCCAGTGGCAGGAGCTCGAGCAGCGAGTGAAAGCAAAGGCATAATACAAGAAACAAAAGCATGAACGAATCACGCAAACCCACCGAGTTCGAAAATGCGGTTTATGATGCCGTGCGCTTAATCCCAGCCGGAAATGTCGCGAGCTATGGGAAGATTGCCGCGCAGATTTCGCGTGGCACGGCCCGCGCGGTTGGCACGGCTCTCGCGAAAAATCCATACGCCCCGGAGGTTCCATGCCATCGTGTCGTTCGCGCCGATGGCGCGCTTGGTGGATTCCATGGCGCTACGCAAGGGCCCCGCATGCGAGAGAAATCCGACATGCTCCGCCGTGAGGGAGTGCCCTTTGGATTGACCGGAAAAGTCGATCTCTCTGCCTTCGTGGCTTGAGGCAGGCTCAACCTTGCATCAACTTAACACCCCACCAGATCAGAGATCCGGTCGCGGCGAGCAGAAGGATCAACAAAGTCATACTTTTCGCCTGGATCCTTTGAATGTTATTAATCTCGCCGCGTGATACCAGTTGTTCATGATGGCGTCTTAATTCCCGCTCACGAATCTCTGGGAGAGGCGGCATCGTGCATTCTCGGTCCTTGAGTTCCTGGGCGAGACGCTTCGGGATTTCCGCACACTCCTTTTCGAGCAAGCGGAGCTTTTGCTCTGCCTGTCGCATTTCATACAACTGCAAATCTTCCTGCAAAACGGTGCTGCGATTCATGATCGTGAAGGCTTCTATTTGAGAAAATAAATGACAATTGCCGCACCGCCCAGAGCTAACAGGGGCAGATTGAAAGCAAAACCATTACGAAGGTTGACCATGAATTCCGAACTCTCCGCCCGTCGGTTTTTCGCCCGTCCGCGTTTTGAGGTTCTGCCGAAAATGGCCCCGCTGCGGTTTCCTTCAAAATGGGCGGCAGCTTGGTCATATTCGTCACCTGCGATGTCGATCACCATCGAGGCGCGGTCTAACTTGTCTGATAGATTATCGCGTGTCCAACTTTCAGGATTGAACTTCTGGATCTTATCCAAATGCGCCGCAAAGCAAACCCGGCATTGTTCCAGATCCTCTGACTCCTGCTTCATTTCGTAAAGCTCCCGATCAATCAGGGTCAGCGAGGACGTGAGCTTTTCCGTGAACTCGGCCTGTTGGGAAAGCAACGTGCGTTTGCGATTCGTGAGTTCTTCTAACTCGGTTTTTTTTCGCTCTAACTCTTCTCGTTGGAGTTGGATTCGGTTCAGCTCTTCCTGCGCATCCTTGAGCTTCCGATCATAATCCTCGTCGCGATGGACTCGACCGGCCGGCATTTCCAATTGCGTCGAGCGGATTTTAATGTGATGCGTATGTTCGCTAGGGGCTGCCATGGGTGAGATATGGTTAAGAACTTCCCCTTTTCTACATAAATCCGTCCCATTCAGCCAGCGAAATATTTCGGATATCTTGACAAATTTAAAGGCTGTGCATTTGACCAGTATTCTAGCAGGTTTATAACGGTCAGATATAAAACATCGGGGAGCCTTGATTGCTGGCGAGGTGTTCCACGGTAATTTGATCGAGCGAATCATGCAGCCCTGCCGAGATCTGTTCCCAGGCCCGCCTCACTGCCTGCCCGGAGTCCCCATCCATCGTGACCGAACACTGGAGCAGCGCCGGATCCACCGCCTCCACCACCTGCCTCAAGGTGATCAACTTGGCGGCGCGACCCAGCAGATAGCCACCTGCCTTGCCGCGGCGGCTTTCGATCAATCCGGCACGCCGCAAATCATTGAGAATTTGCACAAGAAAGTTGGCAGATACTGCTTCACGTTGCGCAAGGTCATCGAGCCGTGTAAGAGTTCGCCCGTCATGGTATTTCGCCAGCTGGGCCAGCGCCCGGCAGGCGTATTCCAATTTCTGTGAAATCTTCATGAGCGAATCTCAACAGACAGCCCTTCAGACGGCCAGCAAGAAACCCGCCAAGCTGTGCGCCGGAAAAACCGCCGATGTCCAAAACCTCTGGGAAACACTCCGCAGCGAGGCTGAAAAAGTCGCTTCCGACGAGCCGACACTCCAGCATCTGGTCAATGATGTGATCCTATCGCGTGAAACTCTTGCGGAAGCCCTTGGTGCCCGCCTTGCCCGCCGACTTGCCCGTGAAGATATGCCGCGAGGAGCGATGGAGCCTTTACTAACTGGTGTTTTCCAAACGCACTCGCATATCATTCACAGCTGCGCCCGCGACCTGCTCGCCATGTTCGAACGCGATCCCGCATGTTTTTCACCGCTTGAGCCTTTGTTGTTTTTCAAAGGCTTTCTCGCTCTAACTACCTATCGGGTTTCTCATCAACTCTGGCAAGACGGTCGCCGCTGGCTGGCGCTCTATCTGCAGAGCGTGGCCAGCGAAGCCTTCGCCGTGGACATCCACCCGGCGGCCCGCATCGGTTGCGGTATTCTTCTGGATCACGCCACCTCGTTCGTTGTTGGGGAAACGGCGATCATTGAGGATGATGTTTCCATTCTACATGAAGTCACCCTCGGGGGCACTGGGAAAGACAGCGGCTGCCGCCACCCGATTATCCGCTCCGGAGTTTTGTTAGGTGCGGGCGCAAAAATCCTCGGTCGAGTTGAAATCGGCACTGGAGCCAAGGTCGGCGCCGGCAGCGTGGTCCTCAACGACGTTCCCCCGCACACTACCGTGGCGGGCGTGCCGGCCGTCATCGTCGGCGTCTCCAGCGAGGAAAACCCAGCGATCGAAATGAATCAGAAACTCGACTGCTGCGGCAGCATCTAATTGATATGAAGCATCGCTCCCTCACACTACTGCTATTATGTTTATGTGTTTTATCTTGTGATAAAGTAAAGACCCTCGCGAATCGCGCCAAGACAGCCGTGGAGAACAAGATGGGTGAAAAGTCCATGCCCAGCGCGGATGGCGCGACTGACCCTGCACTTCAAAAGCTGGTCGATCAAACTCCAGAAGGTGTCATCTTTCGCAAGGATCTTCCGTTCCCTAACGCAATCGAGGTGACCACCACTCTTCGTGAGGAATTAATCGGGCGCATCTATCAATCTTCTGCCATCGAGAAGCGCGCAGAGGATAAAAAGGGAACCAAAGTGGTCGTGACCAAGTTGGAGCGCGCCGGTGACCAAGTCCGCTATACCCTAGAGCAGTCCAGCTTCACGGTTTTGCCTGCTGAGGGGGCTCCCCCACCCAAGGAAGCAACTGCCGATCAGCTAAAGAAAATCGCCGTCGCAAGTAAACCGATAACCTATCAGAAATCTCCCAGAGGATGGAGATGCCCCACCAGCGAGGGCTTCCGTGCGGCAGTGATTTCCAAGGAGCTTTCCCCGGTGTTTGATGACCTACTGAAGGAATATGCCCTCGCACCGCGCGCTCTGTGGTTAGGCAAACACCGATTCAAAAGTGGCGACCAAATTCCGGTTTCCGGGAGTTCGTTACCGATGTTGTTAAGCGGAATGGTCGCGGGTTCGCTCAGTTTAACATTTGAAAAAACCGAGTCCGTCCAAGGCCATCCCTGTGGCGTCTTTTCAGTGACGGGTGATTACAGCCGCAAGCAATTCCCTGACTTCGAGGGCAATCTCACCGATGAGGACGTGACCATCGAGTCTGGAGAAATCTGGCTTTCGCTCGTCTATCCGATCATTCTGAAGCAGGAGTTGAGCACCATTCAAACCACCCAATCCGGTGGACACGGCGGCTCCACCGAGCGCATGCAAGGGAAAATCAAAGTCTTCCTTTCCCGCGAATGGAAAACGAGGTGACGGCTATTCTCCGCTTGCGGAGTTCACTATGGTGCCCCCATGCTTCGCTTAATGACTGAGGAAATTACATTCTGGAAAGGCAGCCCATCCCAATGGCTAAACATCTGGCCATTCACCGGTGCGGTGCTTATTGTCATCTGTTTGATCGTTGGTGGCGTTCTTTTTATTTTCCCGCTCGCTTTCGCTGCGCTCATCCTCCCGTTCACCTATGTGGTTTGGAAATATCTATCTGTTCGGACCCTAGTTTTTGATCTAACCAGCGAGCGCTTGCGAGTCACCAGCGGTATCCTGAACCAGAAGATTGATGAAATTGAACTCTATCGCGTCAAGGACACCCAGATGATCCGGAGCTGGTGGATGCGTCTCACCGGCCTCGCATCCATCGTGCTTGAAACTTCGGATCGCGGCATGCCCACTCTCACCATTCCCGCCGTTCGCGGCGGCTTGGAACTGCGCGAGCAACTTCGCAAACAAGTCGAACTCGTCCGCGATCAAAAACGCGTCCGCGAGATGGACTTCGACGAAGCGCACGTCGGCGAAGTCGGGCATGATTGAGTTGCCTCTATCAACTCAGGGCTGGATCTGCGCCGATCATGCCTATCAGGCTGGTGCGGTAGGCGGGTGAATTGACTTGGGCGAGTCTGGCTTTGGCAGTTTCGAGGCGCTTGTGGATGCACTGGCGCTTGAGTTCGCTCTGATAGTTCGGTTTCCCGAGGAAACTTTCCAGAGATGCGATGTGTCTCGTCCAAAGTGCTAGATCGACTTTGACCTTAGCATCGAGGCGGGCCTGATACCATTCCGAGTCGAGCAATGCTTCGCGAGTGAAGAGCCCACGGATGGCGGGATCGGTAATCGGTTTCCCTTCGAATTTGCATAAGCCACCTCCTTTTTACAGTAACCGTAGTAGTTATCTGCGATGATCGTGACGATGATGCCACGCTTGTCACCGCAAGTGATCTTGAATGCGCCTCCGTCGTTGTAGAGCTCGTCTTCAGAACTCCAGCACATGCCTTCGCGCTTTTGGCGAGCATTGGCGTCTTTGATGTTAGGGATGCCCAGATCCTTCTTCTTAAGGGAAACGAGGTGAGGCGCGAGAATCACGCAGCCGGTGTGGCCGGACCAGCCTTCCGCATCGAGGCGAGCATCGTTATCGGGCAGATAGGGATCGCCAGCATTGCCGAAAATGCTCTCGACGAAATCGAGATTACTCACAAGGTTGCCGGGTGCAAAAAAAACGGATCTCCATCGATTTTTCCGGGGAAAAACCCGGAATTTCAGGCGACAACACAGGGCGTAGCAGCAGTGAAACAAAGACGCGGGCTGGCTCCGGCGAGGTGCCGGTGAACGGCAGCGTCATGATATCCTCAGGTGGATTGAGAGCATTCTTGAGCAGTCGAGCGAAGACGGCTTTCGGCACGGATTTTTTATCAGCAGGCACTGGCAGGCCACCTTCAGCAACGTGGAAAACGCCCTCGGTGGTGCGTCGATCGCTGACCGGGCCTTGATCCGTGAATCCGATTTTGTCTTTAAGGTTAGGCATAAGAAAGTTGATATTCTGAGTGGCAGAAACATGATTACCCACCGGGGCAAGGGCCAGCGGAAATCGCCGCGAAAACTAGCATTTCACAAGTGCGGATTGATTAATTGGGGACCCAATGGAAGATCAAGAGTCCTCAATTCGTAGTTCCAACAAATCATGGCTGAAATCGACTTCCACCTCCCTCGCATCAAGAAGCCTTGGGCGATCACATTTTTTGGGCTGCTTTCGATTAGCGGGTTGATTGCGATGCCGTTGTTAGCGGGGCGGCCGGACGGCGCGAAATTTCCGGACATCGTGCGATTTATCGGTCATTTCCACCCGGTATTGCTGCATTTGCCGATTGGCGTTTTTACGCTGATCGTGTTTCAGGAGTTGGCCGCGATTTTTGGGAAGCAAAGCCCGGAGCCAAAAAACACCTCCATGTTTCCGATGTTTTTCGGTGCCGCCAGCGCGATTGTCACGGTGATCGCGGGATTCTTGTTATTTCACGGAGAAAGTGAGGCTTACGGGAGCAATTCAATTGCCGAACGCCATTTATGGGGTGGGCTAATATTTGCGGTTGCAGCGGTTTTCACGTTTATACTGAAATCTTGGACCGTCGCACTTCGCGCCAATCCGGCATTCTTCCGTTTGTCACTCTTTAGCTCCGTCGGAATCATGGGGTTTGCCAGTCATGATGGTGCCACCCTCACCCACTGTGAGGGTTATTTGACCCAATATGCGCCCGTTCCGATTCGTGAGTTGTTAGGGACCAAAAAGGCCAAATCCGCGGTTCCAGCCAAATCCTCTAACGAACAACTGGTCTATGCGGACCTCATTGCGCCGATTCTTGAACGCCGTTGCGTTCAGTGCCACAAGGAAAGTAAGGCGAAAGGTAAGCTACGCATGGACAGCTTCGAGATGCTCGTAAGCGGCGGCAAAGGCGGGCCTGCCATCGTCGCCGGAAACTCTGCGAAAAGCCACATCATCGAGCGTGTCGAACTTCCCAAGGACGATGAGGATCACATGCCGCCTGAAGGCAAACCGGACATTGAGGCGCATGAAATTGCCGTTCTGAAGTGGTGGATCGACAGTGGCGCAGATCCCAAAAAGAAGATTTCAGAATTGAATCTACCTGTTCCTATCAAAGAGGCGGTTAGCTTGCTGATGCCCACTGCCGCGATAGGAACCGCTCCATCCAAACCCGAACAAGTAAAAGAGAAGGCAGCAGGGCCAGATGCCACTCTGCTATCTACTGTCGAAGCTTTGTCCAAGGAGTTCCCGGGCGCGGTGTCCTTTGAATCTCAAGGGTCTAGCGTATGCACTTTTACGGCAGTTTCACTTCGAGCGAATTTTGATGACGCTGGATTTAGCAAGCTGGAAAAGTTACTACCCTATCTCGTGACGCTTGATCTATCATCTACCAAGATCACAGATCGCTCCCTCGCCATGCTGGGTTCCGCCACGCAACTTAGGATGATTCGCCTAGCAGAAACAGGAATAACAGATGCGTCGATAGATACAATCATGAAGCTTTCCGCACTTGAGTCTATCAATCTGTATGGCACCAAGGTCACCGATGGTGGTATTAAAAAGCTTGCCACAATGCCTAATCTCAAACGCCTCTACCTCTGGCAAACGGCAGTCACTCCAGAAACGATCAAGTTGCTGAAGGAAAAGTTACCAAACTGCGAAGTCATCACCGGAATCTAACGATATATCATGCGGGTTGCTGCTGAGAGATGCAATGCAGCGTTCCGCCTTCTTCCACCAAGTCAAGACAGTCGATGCCAATGACTGCCCGGTCGTGAAATAGCTCGGAAATCATACCCAGCGCGCGATCATCATTTTTTTTCTGTTGGAATGTGGGGACCAACACTCCTCCATTGACGATGAGGAAGTTCACGTAAGAAGCCGGGAGCACTGGCAAACGCCAGCCGGGCACTTCGCAAGCCTCGGGCAGGGGGATTTCCAGCACCTCGAAAGCACGTCCGTTAGGTCCGGCGAACCCACGCAGGCGCCCCAGATTTTCGTCAAGAATCTGCCGGTTCGCCTCGCTGAAATCGACACAAGCGAGAATCGTCTGCGGGTCGATGAATCGAGCCAAGTCGTCAATGTGACCATCCGTGTCATCTCCCTGAATTCCCTGGCGCAGCCAAAGAACCTCGGAAACCCCAAGCCCATCGCGAAGAAGTTGCTCGGTATCCGCGCGGCTAAGATGCGGGTTGCGATTTGGGTTGAGCATGACCGCCTCGGTTGTTAGGACTTGTCCCGCACCGTTGATCTCAATCGCTCCGCCTTCCAGGATCATACCGCCTTGGAAGATGCGCTTTCCCAGTGCGACGGCGATCTGCGCGGGGATCGAGTTATCAAGATTCCAAGGCGGAAACTTACCGCCCCATGCATTGAACTCCCAGTCCGTCAGCGCCACCTCGCCGGTGTTAGAATTTTTCACGAAGATCGGCCCATGGTCGCGGCACCAGACGTCGTCATGTGCGTGGTCAAAAAGCTGGACCCGTTCCGGCACCGCTTTGGCGCGGTTGCACGCGGTTAGGATTTCTAAGTGATTCCTACCTGGAGC